>NZ_CP022411.1:0-300000 GCF_004011755.1 Pseudomonas sp. RU47
TGTTACCTGGTTCGTCCACAACGGGCCGGAATGGCCCCCGTTTTAAGAGACCGGGGATTCTAGAGAAAGCAAGCCTTCAGGTCAATTTCCAACCAGCGTTTCCTTATAAATAGATATCTGGAGCATTTCTGCCGGACTGCCTGTTCGCCATACATAAAAATAAAGAAGGGAATTATTTAAAGCTTTTCTGTAAAGCTTATAAAAGCTAGGCACGCCCTCTTCTGTGGATAAGTGACCTCAGCCCATGTGTTACCTGATGTACAGAGAATGACAACTACAGTGGAAAACCGTGGTCAGCCTGTGCTGCGCTATCGGATAACCTGTGTGTGGAAAGCCTTGTTATCCACAGGCAGGTTATCCACCGGGTTCAACCCCCAGTTGTCCAGTGCCCTTAGAGGTGGTTATCCACAGAGCTTATTCACACACCGTTGGTCGCCTTTTTCCGATTTAACGCATTGATAAATCATGGTCACCGCGCAACCTGCATGTGGATAAGTGGACGGCTCGCCGCTACAATGGCCGCTTGTTTTTGCCTCACCGGCTTTCAACTTAGGGGATATCCGTGTCAGTGGAACTTTGGCAGCAGTGCGTGGAGCTTTTGCGCGAGGAGCTGCCTGCCCAACAATTCAACACCTGGATCCGTCCACTACAGGTCGAAGCCGAAGGCGACGAGTTGCGCGTCTACGCACCGAACCGCTTTGTGCTGGACTGGGTCAACGAAAAGTACCTGGGCCGCGTCCTTGAACTGCTGGATGAGCATGGCAACGGCATGGCGCCGGCGCTTTCCTTATTAATAGGCAGCAAACGCAGTTCGGCACCGCGTGCGGCACCGAATGCACCGCTGGCTGCCGCGCAGGTTTCCCAGGCCCAGGCAAATGCCGCGTCTGTGAGCGCGCCGGCACCTACGCAAGCGCCAGCACCGGCGGCCAAGCGCTCGACACAAAAAAGCCCCGAAGTCAGTGACGAGCCGTCTCGCGACAGTTTCGACCCGATGTCCGGTGCGGCCTCGCAGCAGGCCCCGGTTCGCGCCGAACAGCGCACCGTGCAGGTCGAAGGTGCGCTCAAGCACACCAGTTACCTGAACCGCACCTTCACCTTCGAAAACTTCGTCGAAGGTAAATCCAACCAGCTCGCTCGCGCAGCAGCCTGGCAAGTGGCGGACAACCCAAAGCACGGCTACAACCCGCTGTTCCTTTATGGTGGCGTCGGCCTGGGTAAAACCCACTTGATGCACGCGGTGGGTAACCATCTATTAAAGAAGAACCCGAATGCCAAGGTCGTGTACCTGCATTCCGAGCGTTTCGTCGCCGATATGGTCAAGGCGCTGCAACTGAACGCAATCAACGAGTTCAAGCGTTTCTACCGTTCGGTGGATGCCTTGCTGATCGACGACATTCAGTTCTTCGCCCGTAAAGAACGTTCCCAGGAAGAGTTTTTCCACACCTTCAACGCCCTGCTTGAAGGTGGCCAGCAGGTCATTCTCACCAGTGACCGCTACCCGAAAGAAATCGAAGGCCTTGAAGAGCGCCTCAAATCCCGCTTCGGTTGGGGCCTGACGGTAGCCGTCGAGCCGCCGGAACTGGAAACCCGCGTCGCGATCTTGATGAAGAAGGCCGACCAGGCCAAAGTCGAGTTGCCGCATGACGCTGCGTTCTTCATCGCCCAGCGCATTCGCTCCAACGTCCGTGAGCTGGAAGGCGCGCTGAAACGCGTGATCGCCCACTCGCACTTCATGGGCCGCGACATCACCATCGAGCTGATTCGCGAATCCCTGAAAGACCTGTTGGCGTTGCAGGACAAACTGGTCTCTGTGGATAACATTCAGCGCACTGTCGCCGAGTACTACAAGATCAAGATCTCGGACTTGCTGTCCAAGCGCCGTTCGCGCTCGGTCGCTCGTCCGCGTCAGGTAGCCATGGCGTTGTCCAAGGAACTGACCAACCACAGCCTGCCGGAAATCGGCGATGTGTTTGGCGGCCGCGATCACACCACCGTGTTGCACGCTTGCCGCAAGATCAACGAACTTAAGGAATCCGACGCGGACATCCGCGAGGACTACAAGAACCTGCTGCGTACACTGACCACTTGATGAACACCAGCGCAGCTTAATAAGGCAAGGGACTAGACCATGCATTTCACCATTCAACGCGAAGCCCTGTTGAAACCCCTGCAACTGGTCGCAGGCGTCGTCGAGCGTCGACAGACCTTGCCGGTACTGTCCAACGTGCTGCTGGTTGTCGAAGGCCAGCAACTGTCGCTGACCGGTACCGACCTGGAAGTCGAGCTGGTCGGTCGTGTGCAACTTGAAGAGCCGGCAGAAACAGGTTCCATCACCGTGCCTGCGCGCAAGCTGATGGATATCTGCAAAAGCCTGCCCAACGATGCGCTGATCGACATCAAGGTCGACGAGCAGAAGCTGGTAGTAAAAGCCGGCCGTAGCCGTTTCACCCTGTCGACCTTGCCGGCCAACGATTTCCCGACCGTTGAAGAAGGCCCGGGCTCGCTAACCTGCAGCCTCGAGCAAAGCAAACTGCGTCGTTTGATCGAACGCACCAGCTTCGCCATGGCTCAGCAGGACGTGCGTTATTACCTCAACGGTATGCTGCTGGAAGTGTCCGAAGGCATCATCCGCGCCGTGGCCACCGACGGTCACCGTCTGGCCATGTGCTCGATGAAAGCCGATATCGGCCAGCCTGATCGCCACCAGGTGATCGTGCCGCGCAAAGGTATTCTTGAACTGGCACGCCTGCTCACCGAGCCGGACGGTAACGTCAGCATCGTTCTGGGTCAGCACCACATCCGCGCGACCACCGGCGAATTCACCTTCACCTCGAAACTGGTCGACGGCAAGTTCCCGGATTACGAGCGCGTTCTGCCGAAGGGCGGCGACAAACTGGTACTGGGCGATCGCCAGGCGCTGCGTGAAGCGTTCAGCCGTACCGCGATTCTGTCCAACGAGAAGTACCGTGGTATCCGTCTGCAACTGGCCAGCGGTCAGTTGAAGATCCAGGCCAACAACCCGGAGCAGGAAGAAGCGGAAGAAGAAGTGGGTGTTGAATACAACGGCGGTTCGCTGGAAATCGGCTTCAACGTGAGCTACTTGCTCGACGTGCTGGGCGTGATGACCACCGAGCAGGTTCGCCTGATCCTGTCCGACTCCAACAGCAGTGCGCTGGTGCAGGAGTCCGACAACGACGATTCGGCTTACGTTGTCATGCCGATGCGTCTGTAATCAGCTGACTCTGGATGTCCTTAAGTCGTGTTTCGGTCACCGCGGTGCGCAATCTGCACCCGGTGACCTTCTCCCCCTCCCCCCGCATCAACATCCTTTACGGCGCCAACGGCAGCGGCAAAACCAGTGTTCTGGAAGCCATTCATCTGCTGGGGCTTGCCCGTTCGTTTCGTAGCACGCGGCTGTTGCCGGTCATCCAGTATGAGCAGCTCGCCTGTACCGTGTTCGGTCAGGTCGAATTGGCCGAGGGTGGCCACAGTGCGCTGGGGATATCGCGTGATCGTCAGGGCGAGTTTCAGATCCGTATCGACGGACAGAATGCCCGCAGCGCCGCGCAACTGGCGGAGATCCTGCCACTGCAGTTGATCAACCCCGACAGCTTCCGCCTGCTTGAAGGTGCGCCGAAGATTCGCCGGCAGTTTCTCGACTGGGGCGTGTTCCACGTCGAACCACGGTTCATGGCCACCTGGCAGCGCTTGCAGAAGGCCCTGCGCCAGAGAAACTCTTGGCTGCGGCATGGTACACTTGACGCCGTTTCGCAAGCGGTTTGGGACAGGGAACTGTGTCAGGCCAGCGCTGAAATCGATGAATACCGCCGCGCTTACATCAAAGCCTTGAAACCAGTCTTTGAACAAACCTTGAGCGAACTGGTTGAGCTCGAAGGTTTGACGCTCAGCTATTACCGAGGCTGGGACAAAGACCGGGAATTGAGCGCCGTACTGGCTGGATCCGTGCAACGGGACCAGCAAATGGGTCATACCCAGGCCGGACCGCAACGGGCTGATTTGCGTCTTAGATTGGGCGCACACAACGCCGCGGATATTTTGTCCCGGGGTCAGCAGAAGTTGGTGGTCTGTGCATTGCGGATTGCCCAGGGGCATCTGGTCAGCCAGGCCCGCCGCGGTCAGTGTATTTATCTGGTGGATGACTTGCCGTCCGAGCTGGACGAGAGCCACCGTCGCGCACTATGCCGCTTGCTGGAAGACTTACGCTGCCAGGTGTTCATTACCTGTGTAGATCACGAATTATTGAGGGAAGGCTGGCAGACGGAAACGCCAGTCGCTCTGTTCCACGTGGAACAGGGCCGTATCACCCAGACCCACGACCATCGGGAGTGAAGGCATTGAGCGAAGAAAATACGTACGACTCAACGAGCATTAAAGTGCTGAAAGGCCTGGATGCCGTACGCAAACGTCCCGGTATGTACATTGGTGACACCGACGATGGCAGCGGTCTGCACCACATGGTGTTCGAGGTGGTCGACAACTCGATCGACGAAGCCCTCGCCGGCCACTGCGACGACATCAGCATCATCATCCACCCGGATGAGTCCATCACCGTTAAAGATAACGGCCGTGGCATCCCGGTAGACGTGCACAAAGAGGAAGGCGTTTCCGCCGCCGAGGTCATCATGACCGTCCTCCACGCTGGCGGTAAGTTCGACGACAACTCCTACAAAGTATCCGGCGGTCTGCACGGTGTGGGTGTGTCGGTAGTGAACGCACTGTCCGAAGAACTGGTTCTGACTGTTCGCCGCAGCGGCAAGATCTGGGAACAGACCTACGTCCACGGCGTACCTCAGGCACCGATGGCCATCGTTGGCGACAGCGAAACCACCGGTACCCAGATCCACTTCAAGGCTTCCAGCGAAACCTTCAAGAATATTCACTTCAGCTGGGACATCCTCGCCAAGCGCATTCGTGAACTGTCCTTCCTCAACTCCGGTGTCGGCATCGTCCTCAAGGATGAGCGCAGCGGCAAGGAAGAGCTGTTCAAGTACGAAGGCGGTTTGCGTGCGTTCGTTGAATATCTGAACACCAACAAGACTGCGGTCAACCAGGTGTTCCACTTCAACATCCAGCGTGAAGACGGCATCGGCGTGGAAATCGCCCTGCAGTGGAACGACAGCTTCAACGAGAACCTGTTGTGCTTCACCAACAACATTCCGCAGCGCGACGGCGGTACTCACCTGGTGGGCTTCCGTTCGGCACTGACGCGTAACCTGAACAACTACATCGAGCAGGAAGGTCTGGCGAAGAAGCACAAAGTCGCCACCACCGGTGACGATGCCCGTGAAGGCCTGACCGCGATCATCTCGGTGAAAGTGCCGGATCCGAAGTTCAGCTCGCAGACCAAAGACAAGCTGGTCTCCTCCGAAGTGAAGACTGCGGTCGAGCAGGAGATGGGCAAGTACTTCTCCGACTTCCTTCTGGAAAACCCGAACGAAGCCAAGCTGGTCGTCGGCAAGATGATCGACGCGGCGCGTGCCCGTGAAGCGGCACGCAAGGCCCGTGAGATGACCCGCCGCAAAGGCGCGCTGGACATCGCCGGCCTGCCGGGCAAACTCGCTGACTGCCAGGAAAAAGACCCGGCACTCTCCGAACTGTACCTCGTGGAAGGTGACTCCGCGGGCGGCTCTGCCAAGCAGGGACGTAACCGCAAGACCCAGGCGATCCTGCCGTTGAAGGGCAAGATCCTCAACGTCGAGAAAGCACGTTTCGACAAGATGATCTCTTCTCAGGAAGTGGGCACCTTGATCACCGCGCTGGGCTGCGGCATTGGTCGCGACGAGTACAACATCGACAAGCTGCGTTATCACAACATCATCATCATGACCGATGCTGACGTTGACGGTTCGCACATCCGTACCCTGCTGCTGACCTTCTTCTTCCGTCAGTTGCCGGAGCTGATCGAGCGTGGCTACATCTACATCGCCCAGCCGCCGCTGTACAAGGTCAAGAAAGGCAAGCAAGAGCAATACATCAAAGACGACGACGCCATGGAAGAGTACATGACGCAGTCGGCCCTGGAAGATGCGAGCCTGCACCTGAACGAAGAAGCCCCGGGCATTTCCGGTGAAGCGCTCGAGCGTCTGGTGAACGACTTCCGCATGGTGATGAAGACCCTCAAGCGTCTGTCGCGCCTGTACCCGCAGGAACTGACCGAGCACTTCATTTACCTGCCGGCCGTGAGCCTGGAAAAGCTCGGCGACCACGCAGCAATGCAGGAGTGGCTGGCCCAGTACGAAGCGCGTCTGCGTACCGTTGAAAAATCCGGTCTGGTCTACAAGGCCAGCCTGCGTGAAGATCGTGAACGTGGCGTGTGGCTGCCAGAGGTCGAACTGATCTCCCACGGCCTGTCGAACTACGTCACCTTCAACCGCGACTTCTTCGGCAGCAACGACTACAAAACCGTCGTCACCCTCGGCGCTCAACTGAGCACCCTGCTCGACGAAGGCGCGTACATCCAGCGTGGCGAGCGCAAGAAAGCAGTCACCGAGTTCAAGGAAGCACTGGACTGGCTGATGGCTGAAAGCACCAAGCGCCACACCATTCAGCGATACAAAGGTCTGGGCGAAATGAACCCGGATCAACTGTGGGAAACCACCATGGACCCAAGCGTGCGCCGCATGCTGAAAGTCACCATCGAAGACGCCATTGGCGCAGACCAGATCTTCAACACCCTGATGGGTGATGCGGTCGAACCTCGCCGTGACTTCATCGAGAGCAATGCGTTGGCGGTTTCGAACCTGGATTTCTAACGAATTCTGTTCGGACTTGAAGTAAAAAATAAACCCCGGTGAGTTTTGGCTCATCGGGGTTTATACGTTTCAAGCATCCCTCCATGCATACAAGTCTGCGTCATGATTTGTATGTACATGTTTTCCGGATTGATAACTCCTCGCGTCAGTGCAACGCTCTGTCTGGCTACTTTCGACTTATTCATTCAGCAGAGGATTTACCGTTGAGCGAACAGCATCAGACGTTTGAAGGCCTCAAATACCGAACCGACAGTGGAGTGGAGTATTGGTCTGCCCGAGACCTTGCTCCGCTGCTGGAATACAGAACGTGGCGTAACTTCGAGAACGTTATCGCCAAGGCTATACAAGCTTGTGAACACGGTGATCATTCGGTATCCGACCATTTTGTTGAAGCCAGCAAAATGGTCTCCTTGGGGTCTGGTTCTCTGCGAGAACTGAAGGATATCCACCTCTCCCGCTATGCCTGCTATCTGGTTGTCCAGAACGGAGATCCATCCAAGCCCGTCATCGCCGCAGGGCAAACCTACTTTGCGATTCAGACCCGACGTCAGGAGCTGACAGACGATTCCGAATTTCAGAGTCTAAGGGACGATCAGAAGCGTTTGCCGCTGCGCAATGAGTTACGCGAGCACAACAAACTTCTGGTTGAAACGGCACAGCAGGCAGGCGTTGAGACAGAATTGGATTTCGCCGTTTTCCAGAATCATGGATATCAAGGGCTCTACGGAGGACTTGATCAGAAAGCGATCCACCAGCGCAAAGGCCTCAAAAAAAGCCAAAAAATTCTTGATCACATGGGCTCGACTGAACTGGCCGCCAATTTATTTCGGGCGACTCAGGCTGAAGATAAATTACGTCGCGACAGTGTTCAGGGCAAGCAACAAGCTAACGACGTTCACCTGCAGGTTGGTCGAAAAGTCAGAGAGACCATTTCCGAACTTGGCGGCACCATGCCCGAGGATCTTCCAATGCCGGCTACCAGCATCAAGCAGTTGGAATCTGCGATCAAAAAATTGAAGGGTCGAGCCGGAGAAGAGTGAAACAGCCAGAAACATTAGTGCGAGTTCGACACCACACTCTCCAACCGATACCCATACCCATAAATCGTCAACAACTGCCACCCTCGATCCGCCGTCAGCCCGAGCTTGTTCCGCAGGCGATAAATATGCGTATCCAGCGGCCGCGACGACGCCATCTCCTCATGCGGCCAAAACCGTTCATACAGATAATCCCGCGACAACGGTCGACCCAGATTGCTGAACAGACACCGCGCCAGCCGGTACTCGCGCTCGGTCATGACAATCGGCTTGCCCTCGCGGGTGACGGTCAGTTCAGCGTCATCAAACGTCAGATCATTAAAGCTCAGCACTTCCGTCGCCGCCGCACGTTGCTGGCTGTGCCGCCGCAATACCGCAGCCACCCGCGCCTTCAGTTCATTTGGCCGAAAGGGCTTGCTCACATAATCATCCGCCCCTGCATTCAACGCCTGAACGATATCGCTCTCGCCATCACGGCTGGTGAGCATGATCGCTGCCGGTGGCGCTTCCATGTGTTCGCGGGTCCAGCGCAGCAGCGCCAGGCCGGTGAGGTCGGGCAATTGCCAGTCGAGGATCAGCAGGTCGAAGGTCTCCCGGCGTAGCTGTCGCAACAGGTCTTCACCACGCTCGAAGCTGTGCAGTGACCACGGCTGTTCGCCGGCATCGGCCATTTGCTGCAGGGTTTGCTCGACCCGACGCAGTTCGGCGGGTTCGTCGTCCAGTATCGCAACGCGCATACGCGGTCATTCCTTGTTGCTTGGGCAGTTGGCGGACAACCATAGTCGCTCGGCCCTCGCAGTGAAAGTAAGCAGCCCGCCGTTGGTCGACGTCCGCTATGATTCTTCGGGTCTACGTCTCAGACCTGTGGCCCATGAAACCATTCACCCTGCCCTGGCGTTTTTCCAAATGAACACTAATCGCCGGCGTGAAAGCCGTGAGCCCAGCCAGGTGCAGCGCCTGTTCCGACAGCTGGTGCGCGAGTGGTTGTGGATAAGTCTAGTGCTGTTGCCGCTGACTGCGCTGTTGTCGTATCGCGCGCAGATCAACCTGCACGGTGCGGCTCCCGTCATGGGAGCCATGCTTTCGGTGGGCCTGGTCGCGTGCGTACTTGGTTTGCTGTTGTGGCGTCCGCGCTGGGCGTTGTGGATAACGCTGGTTGGTATGGCCGGCGTGCTGCTGACCAGCGCCGGGCTGGCGGAGATGCGTCGCTGGTGGTCGCCGACGCCGGCGGTGTTGGGCATGTTGTTCGGCTATCTGATCTGGAATTGGCGGCGCCTGAGTGTGGTGCTGACTTATTTCGGCTGGGAGCTGACGCGGCTGGATGGAGAGCCGAAGGTTTTCCCCGAACGCCGTCGTACGCAATTCACCGGCGCCGATCGTTTGCAAGGGCAGATCATGGCCCTCGAGCAAGCCATGAGCCGCACCCGCGATACTCGACGCTTCATCGCAGACGGTTTGGAATACTTGCCGGTCGCCACACTGATCAGCGATCCCAAGGGGCAGATCCTGCTGGGCAATCGCAAGGCCCGCGCGTTGTTCGATACTGCATTAGTGGGCGACGACGTCCGCGATCAACTCGCCCGCCTCGGCTATCCGGAATTATCCACAGAGCCACGTCCAGCGTTATCCGCCCTGCCGCTGCTGGAATTCCGTGACCACAAGGAACGCAGCCTGCGCTTGGAACGTGCCGCCCTGCTGCCGGTGGACGGTGACACGCCGATCGGCTGGCTGCTGAGCCTCACCGACCTTAGCGCGGAACGCGCGGCGGAAGAACAACGCAGCGTATTGCTGCGCTTTCTATCCCACGACCTGCGCGCGCCACACTCGGCGATCCTCGCTTTGCTGGATGTGCATCGCCATCAGGCCGGGGCTGATGCGCCGTTGTTCGAACAAATCGAACGTCAGGTGCGCCGCGCGCTGGATCTGACCGACGGTTTTGTTCTGTTGGCGCGAGCCGAGTCTGAGACTTACCAATTTCAACCGACGTTGTTCGCGATGCTGGTGCTCGACGTGCTGGATCAAGCGTTGCCCATTGCCCAGCAGAAACGCATCGAGTTGCTGCATGACATGGATGAAGAGTCGCAGGAACGTCTGATCAATGCCGATCAAGGCTTGCTGACCCGCGCGCTGTTCAACCTGCTGGAAAACGCGATCAAGTACAGCCCGGCCGACACCACGATCACCCTGCGGGTCCGTTGCCGTGAGGAATGGTTGCACTGTGAATTGATTGATCAAGGCAAAGGCATCGCCGCCGATGAATTGCCGGATCTGTTCAGTCAGTACCGCCGTTTTTCCTCCGCCCAAGGCATCGATGGCGTGGGGCTGGGCCTGTCGATGGTCAAAGCGGTGGTTGATCACCATGGCGGTAAAATCGAATGCCGCAGCGTGGTCGATCAAGGCACCACGTTCCTACTGGAGTTACCGCTGATTCACGAATGATCAGCCACAAAAAAACCGGCTATATCAGCCGGTTTTTTTACATCCGAAAAAAACTTATGCACCTTTTACGGTGTTTTATGAGCTTGAGAAATATATAAGTAAATCAATCACTTATTATCAATGTTCAAGCGGTTTCAACAAAACCGTACACAGGTTATCCACAAAATCTCAGACAGCCACCTGATCATTCGCAGCCGGCGCCTGCGGGGCCGGTGGCAGCGAGCCCATTTCGCGCTGGGTCTTCTCGTTCCAGGCTTGCACGCGGTCGTTCAGCTCGGCGATGGCGCGCGGGCCCGTGCCTTCGGCATACATCGGCTCGCCGATGACTACGGTGATCACCCCGGACTTCTTGCCCCAACCGATTTTCGGCCAGAACTTGCCGGCATTGTGTGCAATCGGCAGCACAGGAAGCGCCGCATTCACCGCCAACGCGCTACCACTGCGAGAGAACTTGCCGACAGTGCCAAACGGCACACGTGTGCCTTCCGGAAAGATCAGCACCCAAACGTTGTCCTTGAGCAGTTCATCACCCTTGGCCGCGACTTGCTTCAGCGCCGCTTTCGGGTTGTCGCGGTCAATCGCGATCGGTCGCAGCATGGCCATGGCCCAGCCGAAAAACGGCACGTAGAGCAGTTCGCGCTTGAGCACCTGGCTCAACGGCGAGAAATAAGCAGAGAGAAAGAATGTCTCCCAAGTGCTCTGGTGGTTCGACTGAATCACGCAGGGCCGGTCAGGCACGTTTTCCGCGCCTTTGATTTCGTAACGGATACCGAGAAACACCTTGGTCAACCACAAGGCGCAACGGCACCAGTACACGTTGATAAAACGATAGCGCGCCTTGAACGGCAGAAACGGCGCGATAAAAAAACTCAAGCTGCACCACAGCAGGGAAGTGGTGCCCAGCAGCAGGTAAAAGAGAAAAATTCTGATGGCCCGCAGTATCGACATAGTGACGTTTACCGTTACAGGGCAATGCCCGAGTGTTCAAGCGCACTCCCGATCAATCCCTGGTCAGGAACTTCAGAAGTACTCTAGTTGTGGATAAGTTCTGCGGCAATCGCCGCCAGATCGTCAAAAATCAGAGTGCCAACCGGCAGGGTTTTGCCCTGAGTCTTTGCGCCTTTTCCGGTCTTTACCAAAACTGGCTGTGAATCGACGGCTTTGGCGGCCTCCAGGTCACCAAGGCTGTCGCCGACGAACCAGACATTGGCCAGCTCGACGTTGTAATGCGCCGCGATGGTTTTCAACATCCCGGGTTTCGGCTTGCGGCAATCGCAGCCTTCGTCCGGCCCGTGCGGGCAATACACGATCAGCCCGACTTCACCGCCCTGCTCCGCCACCAGCTCGCGCAACCGCGCGTGCATGGCATCCAGGGTGGCGAGGTCGTAATAGCCGCGAGCAATGCCCGACTGGTTGGTGGCCACCGCCACCGTCCAGCCGGCCTTGCTCAACTGCGCAATCGCCTCGATCGAGCCGGGCAACGGAATCCACTCCGCCACTGACTTGATGTAAGCGTCGGAGTCGTAATTGATCACTCCGTCCCGATCGAGAATCAGCAGTTTCAACAGCAATCCCTCAACCCAGCAGCGAAATGTCGGCAACACCGAGGAACAGGCCACGCAGACGCGCCAGCAGCGCGTAACGGTTGGCCCGCACATTGGCGTCGTCGGCATTGACCATCACCGCGTCGAAGAACGCATCCACCGGTTCACGCAATGCCGCCAGGCGTGCCAGCGATTCGTTGTACTGACGCGCCGCGGCCATTGGCTGTACGGCCTGATCCGCTTGTTGAATCGCCGAGTACAGCGAGAACTCGTTGGCGTTGTCGAAATACTTGGCTTGCACTTCGGTCGGTACCGCGCCTTCGAGTTTGCTCAACAAGTTCGACACACGCTTGTTCACCGCCGCCAGCGCTGCCGCTTCCGGCAGTTTGCGGAAGGCCTGCACTGCTTGCACACGCTGATCGAAGTCCAGCGCCGAACCCGGCTTCAGGGCACGTACCGACAGGTAAGTGGCGACTTCAACGCCTTCGTCTTCGTAACGTGCACGCAGACGGTCGAAGATGAATTCCAGCACGGACTCGTTGAGGCCGGCAGCCTTGACCTTGGCACCGAACGCGGCCACGGCGAAAGCCACGGCGTCGTTCAGATCCAGATCGAGTTTTTTCTCGATGAGGATACGCAGCACGCCGAGTGCCGCACGGCGCAGGGCATACGGGTCTTTGCTGCCGGTTGGCAGCATGCCGATACCGAAGATACCGACCAGGGTGTCGAGCTTGTCAGCGATCGCGACGGCCGCACCGGTCAGGGTGGCCGGCAGTTCTGCACCGGCACCGCGTGGCATGTACTGCTCGTTCAGCGCCAGTGCGACATCTTCTGGCTCGCCATCATTGAGGGCGTAGTAGTAACCGGCGACACCTTGCATCTCCGGGAACTCGCCGACCATCTCGGTGGCCAGGTCGCACTTCGACAGCAGGCCAGCGCGGGCAGCCCACGAAGCGTTGCCGCCGATGCGAGCGGCGATGTACGCAGCCAGTTTCGATACGCGCTCGGCCTTGTCGTAGACGCTGCCGAGTTTTTCCTGGAACACCACGTTCTTCAGGCGATCATTGAAGGCTTCGAGTTTCTGCTTCTTGTCCTGCTTGAAGAAGAACTCGGCGTCGGTCAGGCGTGGTCGAACCACTTTCTCGTTACCGGCGATGATCTGCTGCGGGTCTTTGCTTTCGATGTTGGCCACAGTGATGAAACGTGGCAGCAACTTGCCGTCGGCATCCAGCAGGCAGAAGTACTTCTGGTTGTCCTGCATGGTGGTGATCAGCGCTTCTTGCGGCACGTCGAGGAAGCGTTCCTCGAACGAACACACCAGCGGCACCGGCCATTCAACCAGTGCGGTCACTTCGTCGAGCAGCGCCGGCGGAACGATTGCCGTGCCTTCCTGACGGGTCGCCAGCTCTTCGGTGCGCTTGCTGATGATCTCGCGACGCTCGTTGGCGTCGGCCAATACATAAGCGGCACGCAGGTCGGCGAGGTAGCTCGACGGCGAACCGATGCGCACGCTTTGCGGGTGATGGAAACGGTGACCACGGGAATCACGGCCAGCCTTTTGCGCGAGGATGGTGCAGTCGATGACCTGGTCACCGAGCAGCATCACCAGCCATTGGGTCGGACGCACGAACTCTTCCTTGCGCGCTCCCCAACGCATGCGTTTCGGAATCGGCAGGTCGTTCAGCGAATCTTCGACGATGGTCGGCAGCAGGCTCGCGGTCGGCTTGCCGGCGATGCTCTGGCTGTAGCGCAGTTTCGGGCCGCTCTGGTCGATTTCGCTCAGATCAACGCCGCACTTCTTGGCAAAGCCCAATGCTGCCTGAGTCGGGTTGCCATCAGCGTCGAACGCCGCCTGACGTGGCGGGCCGTCGAGGTTGATGCTGCGATCCGGCTGCTGGGTAGCCAGCGCGGTGATCAGCACAGCCAGACGACGCGGCGCGGCGTAGACGGTTTTAGTCTCGTAGCTCAGGCCAGCGGCTTGCAGGCCCTTGTCGATACCGGCGAGGAACGCCTCAGCCAAAGTGTTCAGGGCTTTCGGTGGCAGTTCTTCGGTGCCCAGTTCAACCAGAAAATCTTGCGCACTCATTGTGCTGCCTCCAGCTTGGCCAGTACTTCGTCACGCAGGTCCGGGGTCGCCATCGGGAAGCCCAGCTTGGCGCGTGCCAGCAGGTAGGCTTGCGCAACGGAACGCGCCAGGGTGCGTACGCGCAGAATGTATTGCTGACGCGCGGTCACCGAGATCGCCCGGCGCGCATCCAGCAGGTTGAAGGTGTGCGAGGCCTTCAACACCATTTCGTAGCTCGGCAACGGCAGCGGCTGGTCGAGTTCGATCAGGCGCTTGGCTTCGCTTTCATAGAAGTCGAACAGTTCGAACAGTTTGTCGACGTTGGCGTGTTCGAAGTTGTAAGTGGACTGCTCCACTTCGTTCTGGTGGAACACGTCGCCGTAGGTGACTTTGCCCATCGGGCCGTCAGCCCAGACCAGGTCGTAGACCGAATCCACGCCTTGCAGGTACATGGCCAGACGCTCGAGACCGTAAGTGATCTCGCCGGTCACCGGGTAGCACTCGATGCCGCCCGCCTGCTGGAAGTAAGTGAACTGGGTCACTTCCATGCCGTTCAGCCAGACTTCCCAGCCCAGACCCCAGGCGCCGAGGGTCGGCGATTCCCAGTTGTCTTCGACGAAGCGGATGTCGTGAACCAATGGGTCCAGACCGACATGCTTGAGCGAGCCCAGGTACAGTTCCTGGAAGTTGTCCGGGTTCGGCTTCAGGACGACCTGGAACTGATAGTAATGCTGCAGACGGTTCGGGTTTTCACCGTAACGGCCGTCAGTCGGACGGCGGCTTGGCTGCACGTAAGCGGCGTTCCAGGTTTCCGGGCCGATGGCGCGGAGGAAGGTCGCGGTGTGGAAAGTGCCGGCGCCTACTTCCATATCGTAGGGCTGAAGTACCACGCAACCTTGCTCGGCCCAGTATTGCTGGAGCGCGAGGATCAAGTCTTGGAAGGTACGCACGGCTGGCGTAGGCTGGCTCACGAAATTCACCTGTTTCTTGGGCTGCGATTTAAAGAGCGAGAGTATACCCGATTCATTGCTGCGCACGCCCCCTGGAGCCTTATGCCACGCTGCTTTTGGTGTACCGAAGATCCGCTGTACATGGCTTATCACGACCAGGAGTGGGGCACGCCGCTACGCGATGCGCAGGGTTTGTTCGAGTTGCTTTTGCTCGAAGGGTTCCAGGCCGGGCTGTCCTGGATCACCGTGCTGCGCAAACGTGAGCGTTATCGCGAGGTGTTGTTCGGCTTCGACGTGCAGCGTGTGGCGCAGATGAGCGACGCTGAAATCGACGAGTTGATGCTCGATCCGGGGATCATCCGCAACCGCCTCAAACTCAATGCCGCCCGCCGTAATGCCCAGGCCTGGCTGGCGCTGGAGGATCCGGTGGGGTTCCTCTGGTCGTTTGTTAACGACCAACCGATCATCAATCATTTCAAGGATCGCAGCGAAGTCCCGGCGATCACCCCCGAAGCGCTGGCGATGAGCAAAGGCCTGAAAAAGGCCGGGTTCACGTTCGTCGGCCCGACCATTTGCTATGCGCTGATGCAGGCCTCGGGGATGGTCATGGACCACACCCAGGACTGCGACCGCTACGCGCAGCTCGTCAACGGCGGTTAGAATGGCCGCCTCGCGCACCGCACAAGATCAGGAGTGACCTGTGGAAAAGTTTAAAGGCGCCTTGCTGGTAGGCGCTCTGCGGCTGTTTGCCCTGCTGCCATGGCGGGCCGTGCAGGCCGTGGGTTCGGCGATCGGCTGGATCATGTGGAAAACCCCCAACCGCTCCCGCGACGTGGTGCGGATCAACCTTGCGAAATGTTTTCCACAGATGGACCCGGCCGAGCGTGAGCGTCTGGTCGGTCAGAGTCTTAAAGACATCGGCAAGTCGTTGACCGAAAGCGCCTGCGCGTGGATCTGGCCGGCGCAGCGCTCGATCGATCTGGTGCGCGAAGTCGAAGGCCTCGATGTGCTGAAAGACGCCTTGGCCTCGGGCAAAGGCGTGGTCGGCATCACCAGCCACCTCGGTAACTGGGAAGTGCTCAACCACTTCTATTGCAGCCAGTGCAAACCGATTATTTTCTACCGTCCGCCGAAGCTCAAGGCTGTGGATGAATTATTGCGTAAACAGCGCGTGCAACTGGGCAACAAGGTCGCCGCTTCGACCAAGGAAGGCATCCTCAGCGTCATCAAGGAAGTGCGCAAAGGTGGTGCAGTGGGCATTCCCGCTGACCCGGAACCGGCCGAATCCGCCGGGATCTTCGTACCATTCTTCGCCACGCAAGCGCTGACCAGCAAATTCGTGCCGAACATGCTCGCCGGTGGCAAAGCCGTTGGCGTGTTCCTGCATGCGCTGCGCCTGCCCGACGGTTCCGGCTACAAAGTGATCCTCGAAGCCGCGCCCGAAGCCATGTACAGCACCGATACCGCCGAGTCCTGCGCGGCCATGAGCAAAGTGGTCGAGCGTTATGTGGCGGCGTATCCGAGCCAGTACATGTGGAGCATGAAGCGCTTCAAGAAACGTCCGCCGGGTGAAGAGCGCTGGTACTGAGCTGATTGGCATGATCTGTGGATAACCTCACTGGCAAGGTTATCCACAACCGTTCATCAAAGGGCGCAACAAGATGTCCGAACAACGCAAATCCTTCCGCATCAAGATTACCCACGACAGCTTTGGCGAATGCCTCGGGCAGACGCGCAACCTGTCGCCTACCGGGGTGTTTGTGCAGCATCCGGTTTTGGCTTCTTTGCCCAAAGGCGCGGTGGTTTACGGCCAGGTGCAGGATTTACCCACAGGCGCGCCACGGGTGCGGATGGAGGTGGTGACGGTAGATGCCGACGGTATCGGTCTTCGCTACCTTTGACTCATTGCGCCTGACGATCGAGCTTCTTCAGAAACACCGTCATTTCCTTCTCGGCCTGCTTGTCGCCGTGGGCGCGGGCCGCTTCCAGACCTTGTTCCCACGCCTGACGTGCGGCGGCGCTATCGCCCAGCGCCAACTGCGCTTTGCCCAACAGCTTCCAGGCTGCCGAATACTTCGGATCAAAACCGACACAGCGCTGGAAATGCTCGGCAGCCTTGGCGTTTTCGCCCAGATCCAGATAACCCTTGCCCAGGCCGAAGCGCAGCAATGAGTTATCCACACCCTTGGCGAGCATTTTTTCCAGGGATTCGAGCATTTTTGCACCCTCGTTAATGTGATCGTTCCCACGCTCCGCGTGGGAATGTAGCCCGGGACGCTCTGCGTCCCAATAGCGGGACGCAGAGCGTCCATTGAGGCATTCCCACGCGGAGCGTGGGAACGATCAACCTCAGAAGAAGCTCAACCCCACATGGAACAGCTTCTCCACATCGCGAATATGCTTTTTATCCACAAGGAACAGAATCACGTGGTCGCCCGCTTCGATCACCGTGTCATCGTGGGCGATGATCACTTGTTCATTGCGGATCACCGCACCAATCGTAGTGCCCGGTGGCAGACCTATCTTCTCGATCGGCTTGCCAATCACCTTGCTCGACTTCGCATCACCGTGGGCAATCGCCTCGATCGCTTCGGCGGCACCGCGACGCAATGAGTGCACGCTAACGATATCGCCACGGCGCACATGGGCCAGCAGGGTGCCGATGGTCGCCAGTTGCGGGCTGATGGCGATGTCGATATCGCCGCCCTGGATCAGGTCGACATAGGCCGGATTGTTGATGATCGTCATGACCTTCTTCGCCCCCAGCCGTTTCGCCAGCAGCGACGACATGATGTTGGCTTCGTCATCGTTGGTCAGGGCGAGGAAAATGTCGGCGTCGGCGATGTTTTCTTCCAGCAGCAAATCACGGTCAGAAGCGCTGCCCTGCAAGACTACGGTGCTGTCGAGGGTGTCGGAGAGATAACGGCAGCGCGCCGGACTCATCTCGATGATCTTCACCTGATAACGGCTTTCGATGGCCTCGGCCAAACGCTCGCCAATTTGCCCGCCGCCAGCAATGACGATGCGTTTGTAGGTTTCGTCGAGGCGGCGCATTTCGCTCATCACTGCACGAATATTCTCACGGGCAGCGATGAAGAAGACTTCGTCATCGGCCTCGATCACCGTATCGCCTTGCGGCAGGATCGGCCGATCGCGGCGGAAAATCGCGGCGACGCGGGTTTCGACATTCGGCATGTGCTCGCGCAACTGACGCAATTGCTGACCCACCAGCGGCCCGCCGTAATAGGCACGCACCGCCACCAGTTGCGCCGCGCCTTCGGCAAAGTCGATCACCTGCAAGGCGCCCGGATGCTGGATCAGGCGCTTGATGTAGTTGGTCACCACTTGCTCGGGGCTGATCAGCACGTCGACCGGGATCGCTTCGTTCTGGAACAGCTGTTCCTCGCGATTCAGATAAGACGCTTCGCGCACCCGGGCGATCTTGGTCGGGGTGTGAAACAACGTGTGGGCAACCTGACAGGCGACCATGTTGGTCTCGTCGCTGTTGGTCACCGCTACCAGCATGTCGGCGTCGTCGGCGCCGGCCTGACGCAGCACCGACGGCAGCGAGCCACGGCCTTGAATGGTGCGGATGTCGAGACGGTCGCCGAGGTCGCGCAGGCGCTCGCCGTCGGTGTCGACCACCGTAATGTCGTTGGCCTCGCTGGCCAAATGCTCGGCCAGCGAACCGCCGACCTGTCCCGCACCGAGGATGATGATTTTCATCCAGTCACTCCGTTGAATCCGTTTAGCCGCGCGCGGCAGCGATCTTGATCAGCTTGGCGTAGTAGAACCCGTCATGCCCGCCCTGCTGGGCCAGCAATTGGCGACCATGGGGCTGCTTGATCCCGGCGCTGGTGGCCAGATCCAGTTCGCGGGCACCCGGCGTACGCTCGAGGAACGCGGCGATGACTTCGGTGTTCTCGGTCGGCAGCGTCGAGCAGGTGGCGTACAGCAGGATGCCGCCGACTTCGAGGGTTTTCCACATCGCATCGAGCAGCTCGCCTTGCAGTTGCGAGAGGGCGACGATGTCGTCCGGCTGACGGGTCAGCTTGATGTCCGGATGACGGCGGATCACCCCAGTGGCCGAGCACGGGGCATCGAGCAGGATGCGCTGGAACGGTTTGCCATCCCACCACTTCTCGATATCGCGACCGTCAGCGGCGATCAGTTCAGCGTTCAAGCCGAGGCGCTCAAGGTTTTCTTTAACGCGCACCAGCCGTTTGGCTTCCAGATCCACCGCTACCACGCCGGCCAGCGCCGGTTCGGCTTCGAGGATGTGGCAGGTCTTGCCACCGGGCGCGCAGCAGGCGTCGAGCACACGTTGACCCGGCGCCAGATCGAGCAGGTCGGCAGCCAGTTGAGCGGCCTCGTCCTGCACACTGATCCAGCCTTCGGCGAAACCCGGCAGGCTGCGCACGTCGGCAGCGGCTTCGAGAATGATGCCGTCGCGGCTGTAAACACACGGCGTAGCGGCAATTCCGGCTTCAGTCAGCAAGCCGAGGTAAGCGTCACGGCTGTGATGACGGCGGTTGACCCGCAGAATCATTGGCGGATGCGCGTTGTTCGCCTCGCAGATGGCTTCCCACTGTTCCGGCCAGAAGGCTTTCAGGGATTTCTGCAGCCAGCGCGGGTGAGCGGTGCGCACCACCGGATCACGTTCCAGTTCGGCGAAAATCGTTTCGCTCTCGCGCTGAGCATTACGCAGCACGGCGTTGAGCAGGCCTTTGGCCCATGGCTTTTTCAGCTTGTCGGCGCAACCGACGGTTTCGCCGATGGCGGCGTGGGCCGGCACGCGGGTGTAGAGCAATTGGTAGAGACCGACCAGCAGCAGCGCTTCAACATCGGCGTCGGCAGCCTTGAACGGTTTCTGCAGCAGTTTCTCGGCCAATGCCGAAAGACGTGGCTGCCAGCGCGCGGTGCCGAAGGCCAGATCCTGAGTGAAACCGCGATCGCGATCCTCGACCTTGTCCAGTTGCGTCGGCAGTGAGCTGTTCAGCGAGGCCTTGCCGCTGAGCACGGCGGCGAGTGCCTTGGCGGCGGCCAGACGCGGATTCATTGCGCGTCCACCGCTGCGCCGAGCACGGTGCCAACCGCGAACTTCTCACGACGGCTGTTGAACAGGTCGCTGAAGTTCAGCGCTTTGCCGCCGGGCAGTTGCAAGCGGGTCAGGCACAGGGCTTGTTCGCCGCAGGCGACGACCAAACCGTCCTTGCTGGCGCTGAGGATTTCACCCGGGGCGCCTTTGCCGTCGGCGAGCGTCGCCGCCAGCACTTTCAGCGCTTCACCGTTAAGGGTGCTGTGGGTGATCGGCCATGGATTGAAGGCGCGTACCAGTCGCTCCAACTCAACCGCCGGACGGCTCCAGTCGATGCGTGCTTCGTCTTTGTTCAGCTTGTGCGCGTAGGTGGCGAGTTCGTCGTTCTGCACTTCGCCTTCCAGCGTGCCTGCGGCCAGACCGGCAATTGCTTGCACCACGGCCGGCGGGCCCATTTCGGCGAGGCGGTCATGCAGGCTGCCGCCAGTGTCTTCAGCGCTGATCGGCGTGACGACCTTAAGCAGCATCGGCCCGGTGTCGAGGCCGGCCTCCATGCGCATCACCGTGACGCCGCTCTCGGCATCACCGTGTTCCACGGCGCGTTGAATCGGCGCCGCACCGCGCCAGCGTGGCAGCAAGGACGCGTGACTGTTGATGCAGCCCAGACGCGGAATATCCAGCACCACTTGCGGCAGGATCAGGCCGTAGGCGACCACCACCAGCAAGTCCGGTTTCAGCGCAGCCAGTTCAGCCTGGGCGTCGGCGTTACGCAAAGTCGGTGGCTGCAACACCTGGATATTATTTTCCAGGGCCAGCTGTTTGACCGGGCTTGGCATCAGTTTTTGCCCGCGACCGGCCGGACGATCCGGTTGGGTGTAGACCGCAACGATCTCGTAAGGGCTGTTCAGCAGGGCCTTGAGGTGTTCGGCGGCGAATTCCGGGGTGCCGGCAAAAACGATGCGCAGTGGCTCAGTCATGAAGGGAGTCTCATAAAAAGAAAAAGGCTTGCCGCAGCAAGCCTTTGAAGAGGGGCATCAAGCGTTCTGGCGGTGCTGCTTTTCCAGTTTCTTCTTGATCCGGTCGCGTTTGAGCGTGGACAGGTAATCGACGAACAATTTGCCGTTGAGGTGGTCGCATTCGTGCTGGATGCACACCGCGAGCAGGCCTTCGGCGATCAGCTCATAAGGCTTGCCGTCGCGGTCCAGCGCCTTGATCCTGACCTTTTGCGGGCGATCGACGTTTTCGTAGAAACCCGGTACCGAGAGGCAGCCTTCCTGGTATTGGTCCATTTCTTCGGTCAGCGATTCGAACTCGGGGTTGATGAACACCCGCGGCTCGGTGCGGTCTTCGGAAAGGTCCATCACGACGATACGTTTGTGCACGTTGACCTGGGTCGCGGCAAGGCCGATGCCCGGCGCTTCATACATTGTTTCAAACATGTCATCGACCAACTGACGCACTTCGTCGTCCACTACAGCCACAGGCTTGGCGATAGTGCGCAGACGCGGGTCCGGGAATTCGAGGATGTTTAAAATGGCCATAGGCTTTGATTGCTGCACACGTTGAGTAAAGTCGGGCGATGGCCTGGCAGGTCCGAAGATGCAGGCTACCGTTGTGAAGCGTAGCTTGTGCATTTTGCACAAGCGAGCCACGGGGGCTCTGACGGTTCACGCGAATGCACATGATAAAGGGATTCACCGCATGAGGAAAACACTACTCGCCCTGCTGCTGTTGGCTTCGGCCGGCGTGGCGCAAGGGCAAGTGCAACTCAGGGATGGTTTTCCACAGCAATACACGGTGGTTTCGGGGGACACGCTCTGGGACATTTCCGGCAAATACCTGCGCGAGCCTTGGCAGTGGCCACAACTGTGGCGGGCCAATCCGCAAATCGAAAACCCCAACCTGATCTATCCCGGCGACACGCTGACCCTCAGTTATGTCGATGGCCAGCCACGTCTGACCCTCAATCGCGGCGAGTCGCGCGGCACCATCAAACTGTCGCCAAGAATCCGCACCAGTCCGGTGGCCGAAGCGATTCCAAGTATTCCACTCAAGTCCATCAACAGCTTTCTGCTGAGTAACCGCATCGTCGACAAGGTCGAAGATTTCGACAAGGCGCCGTACATTGTCGCCGGCGATGCCGAACGCGTGCTCAGCGGCACCGGTGACCGTATCTTCGCACGTGGCCATTTCGACCCGAATCAGCCGGTTTACGGGATCTTCCGTCAGGGCAAGGTCTACACCGATCCTGAGACCAAGGAGTTTCTCGGGATCAACGCCGATGACATTGGCGGCGGTGAAATCGTCGCCACCGAAGGCGACGTCGCCACCCTCGCCCTGCAACGCACCACCCAGGAAGTGCGCCTCGGCGATCGTTTGTTCAGTGGCGAAGAACGCTCGATCAATTCGACCTTCATGCCCAGCGCGCCCACCAGCAGCATCAACGGCGTGATCATCGACGTGCCGCGCGGCGTCACCCAGATCGGCGTGATGGACGTGGTCACCCTGAACAAGGGCAAGCGCGACGGTCTGGCCGAAGGCAATGTGCTGGTGGTGATGAAGACCGGGGAAACCGTGCGCGACCGTGTCACCGGTCAACCGCTAAAGATCCCCGACGAACGCGCCGGGTTGCTGATGGTGTTTCGCACCTACGACAAACTCAGCTACGGCCTCGTTCTCAACGCATCGCGCTCGCTGGCGGTGCTCGACAAGGTACGAAATCCGTAAGCAAGCTTCACAAGTTACCAACAGAGTTATCCACAGCTTGTTCCGAATGGTTCGGGGCTTATAACGATCAAGGATGATCCATGATGATGTCTGCCTCCACGCCGGTTTCCCCGGCGGAACTGGAAGCGCGCCTGCGCCTGCACCGCTTGCCGGATGTCGGCCCGAAGCGCTTTGCCAAATTGCTTGAAGCCTTCGGCTCGGCCTCCAAAGCCATCAGCGCTCCGGCCAGTGCGTGGCGTTCGTTGGGTTTGCCGGCGACGTGCGCCGAAGCGCGGCGCTGTCCAGACGTTCGCGACGGTGCCAGCCATGCAATGCGCTGGCTAGAGGGGCCAGAGCATCATTTGCTGATGTGGGATCAAGCCGATTACCCGGCGCTGCTGGCGCAGATTCCTGATCCGCCGCCAATGTTGTTCGTTGCCGGTGATCCGCTGATTCTTGAGAAACCGCAACTGGCGATGGTGGGTAGCCGTCGCGCGTCGCGTCCGGGAATGGACACCGCCGCAGCGTTTTCTCGCAGCCTCGCCGGGGCCGGTTTTGTCATCACCAGCGGGTTGGCGTTGGGTATTGATGCCGCTGCGCATCAGGCCGCTCTGGATGTTGGCGGGCTGACCGTGGGCGTACTCGGCACGGGGCTGGAAAACTTTTATCCACAGCGCAATCGACGCTTGGCTGATGCGATGATTGCGTCCGGTAGCGCGGTGCTTTCGGAGTTTCCCCTGGACGCCGGGCCGACCGCGAGCAACTTCCCGCGCCGCAATCGCATCATCAGCGGTTTGTCTCTCGGCGTGCTGGTGGTCGAGGCCAGCGTTGCCAGCGGATCATTGATAACGGCAAGGCTGGCGGCGGAACAGGGGCGCGAGGTTTATGCAATTCCCGGCTCCATCCACCACCCCGGCGCGCGGGGTTGTCATCAGTTGATTCGTGATGGCGCGGTATTGGTGGAAACCATCGAACACATCCTCGAAGCGCTGCGCGGGTGGCAGCATTTGCCGTTGTCCACAGACGCTCCGAAAGTCGATCATCCGTTGCTCGCCTTGCTCCATGCCGCGCCGCATACCAGCGAGGGATTGGCTGATAGCAGCGGCTGGGCTTTACCCAAAGTCCTGGCCGCTCTGACCGAACTGGAAATGGATGGCCGTGCGGTGTGCGAAAACGGTCGCTGGTTGGCCAGGACGCGCTAGGTTTTACAAGGAAGATCGGTAAACTGCGCGAAACCTGTTTGCGGAGAGTTTTTTCATGGTCAACAGTTGGCGTGTGCAACAAGCCGCACGAGAGATTCGCGCCGGGGCGGTGATTGCCTATCCAACCGAAGCCGTCTGGGGGCTGGGTTGCGACCCGTGGAACGAAGAGGCAGTGGATCGGTTGCTGGCGATCAAGAATCGTTCGGTGGTCAAAGGGCTGATCCTGGTCGCCGACAACATTCGCCAGTTCGATTTCCTGTTCGAAGACTTCCCGCAAGAATGGATCGACCGCATGGCCAGCACCTGGCCAGGGCCGAACACCTGGCTGGTGCCGCATCAGGGCTTGTTGCCGGAATGGGTCACCGGCGTGCACGACACCGTGGCACTGCGGGTCAGCGATCACCCGCAAGTGCGCGATCTGTGCTCGATGGTCGGGCCATTGATTTCGACCTCTGCCAACCCGCAGGGTCGCCCGGCAGCGCGCACGCGTTTACGGGTTGAGCAATATTTCCGTGGTCAGGTCGATCTGGTGCTGGGTGGCAGTCTCGGCGGGCGGAAAAACCCTAGCGTCATTCGCGATCTGGCGACGGGTAAGGTCATTCGTCCCGACTGACCTGTTTTTCTGCCTTCTGCTCTTGAACTCCTCGACTGTTTAGGCGAGGAGTTTTTTTCTGTCTGCGATTTATCCTTGGTCAATCTCCATAACTTAAACAATCTGTTGTTTATGTTGTACTGCTGCGTGTCAGATAAATCGATAAGTTAGAAGTTTCAGTAACTTTTCCCACGTCATTATCAGAAGTCGCGCAGTGGCGATATTTCTAAAAGCATCCATTATTTCAATGCGCTCAGAAACTTCGATAAGTTAACGTCTGCGGAGAAGGAATGGATACTACGAACTTGCAACTCAAGGATTATCTGCAGGGGCTTCAAGAGACATTAACCAGGCAGCATGCCGATTATCGTATTGTTATTCTCGATGCGGGGTCAGATGCCAGCGAGTTTGAACGATTCATCGGTCGGCAGTTTCGTCTGCGATTAAAGCATTACATGCTGACGTCCAGAGCCCGGGCACTTGAAACAAGGCTGGCGATTTCATCGCGCAGTACGCATTTTCTGTTGTATCAGCGCGATCAACTGACGGCGGTTTTGCGAGTGACCCCTTCGCCGTTCGAATGGGCTTCGCTGGCGCACCAGTATGTTTCTCCGACCGTGGCGCTGGCGCGCCATGTCGAGTTCAGTCGCTTGATCACGCATTCCCAACAGCACCGGCCGGTGCCGACCAACGCGTTGCTTGCAGCCGCCACCGAATGGGCGATCGATCGTGGCTATCAAGGTGTGACGGCCTTGTGTCGATCGCCACAACGGCGACTGTTCCAGCGCTTTGGCCTGACCCCGATCACTTCCAACTCACTGCATATCGAACACCGCGCACGCGGCGATTACTGGCTGCTGTCTGCGCAGTGGCGGCAAATCCTCACAGCGCTGCAACAACCTTTCCCCATGAACGGCACCTACCCGGAGAATCGCGATGAATGCGTCCGTCAGTTTTGAACAACAGCTGATTCTGCTCGATCAGCGCATCGAAAAAGCGTGGGCCGATATTCTGGATAGCTCCCGGCTGGTCAAGGCTATCCGCGAGGGCAGTGTTTCCAGAGCGTTATATGCGATCTACATGATCGAAACCTTTCATTACACCACACACAATGCCCGGAATCAGGGGTTGGTCGGTGTGCGACATGCCGATAATCCTGTTTATGCGAAGTTCTGTTTTGAACATGCAGCACAAGAAGTCGGTCATGAAAAAATGGCCCTGCACGATGTCATGAGTCTGGGATTGAAGAATGAAGTATTTGATATGCCACAGGCACTTCCAGCGACGGAAGTATTGATCGCTTATTTGTACTGGATTTCTTTTACCGGTAATCCGTTACAACGGCTGGGATACAGTTACTGGGCGGAAAACGCTTATCACTTTATTACTCCGCTGATCGACAAGCTGAGTGAAACGCTGGCGCTGAAACCCGCTCAACTGACGTTCTTCATTGCTCATTCGGACATCGATGTCGAGCACTTCAATGAGATCAAACTCATCCTGCAGCGAACCTGCAAGCGTCAGGCTGACTGGGATGCCATTGCCACCGTGATGGAAACCAGTCTGCGCCTGACCGGCAACATGCTCGAAGCCGTTTATGAGCAGTATGAAGCCTGGCAAAACGGCCTCGCGCCCCGTTACGAATTCCTCCATGCCCTGGATAAATCATGACGCCTTCACGTTTATTTTCACGTTGGTCAGGCGGAGGTCAGGATGGCTGATTATTTCGAACGGCTGAACTACGCGTTGGGGGATGAAGACACGGCGCTCGAGTACGCCATTCTGCCCGAGGATGCCAGGCACGTGTTGGGTGTTGCCGGCTGCGGCGGTCGGCTTCTACCGTTGCTGGCCCGCCACCCGGCCCGCATGACTTGCGCTGATATCAGTGGGCCGCAGCTGGCCTTTACCCGCTTGCGTTTAGCTTTGCTTGAGCAGACCGATCGCCAGTCGTTCATGGATTTCATGGGCTACCGGCCAGAAACGTCGGTGACACGGCGCAAATCCATATTTCGCCTTCTGGATCTGCCTCCGCTTGATCGCCGCTGGCTGGCGGACTTGCTTCATTCCCGTCATTGGCAGGCACCGATTTACCAAGGGGCCTTCGAGCAGACTCTGCAGCGGTTGGCGAAGGTCAATGGATTGTTCACCGGCAAGGCGGGGCGAGCGATTTTCCAGTTTCGTGATCTGGGAGAGCAATCGGCTTATTACCAAAGCCGGTTTCCCCTCAAGCGCTGGAAGGCTGTGATCGCCTTGTTGGGCAACGCAGCGGTGCTCAATTCGCTGTTGTACAAAGGGGCGTTTCCCCGCAACAACCTGGGTATCAGTTCCCGCGAGGTGTATCTGGATATCTTCCATACCTTGTTTACCACCCAGGTCGTGCGCGAAAGCTTTTTCCTGCAGATGCTGTTTTTCGGTGAGCTGCGCTATCCGCAGGGCTTTCCACTGGAGTGCGATCCGCAGGTTTTTCAACAGGCACACAAGGCGCTGCAGCAATGCCAGCTGACCGTGGTGCAGGGCGATATTTTCGACTGTGCTTCCAGGTGCAGGGATGTCGACTTTGTCTCGTTTTCCGACGTGCCTTCATTCCTGCCGGCGGAGGTTGGCATCGATGTTCTGCAGCGGCTCCGACCCGCTCTGGGCGAGGACGCACTGACGGTTATTCGTGGCCATTTGCATGTGATCAGGCCCGATTGCGAAGGCTTCTGCGACGTTACCGCGCAGTTTCAGGACGCGATCGCACGAGAAAAAACTCAACTCTGGCGAGTACAGGTCTACCGCCAGACATCATCTGTGCAGGTATCTCGATGAATACACCTCATCCGACCGTCAATTGGGTCAAAAACCGGGTCCGTCAGGCACGTGACGATCAGCAGCAATTGTTCGACGCCGGGCTCAATGGCCTGAACCTGGTGCAGCGCGATGGCAAGGTCATAGAGTTGAGCAGTGGCGAGCAGTTGACCGAATTTCTCTCGTGCTCCTATCTGGGACTCGAGAGCGATCCCCGTCTGGTTCAAGGCGCAGTACAAGCCGTCGAGTCTTTCGGTGTGCAGTTTGCTGCCGCCCGCACCCGAGCGCTGCTACCGCCGATGCGCGAACTCGATGAGCAGTTGAACCACATATTCCAGGGGCATACGGTGACATTCAACTCGGTGGGCAGCGCCCATCTGGGGTGTCTGCCGCTGTTGGGCTCCGGTGAATTGCCGTCGTATCCCTTGCGCCGTGGCCCAGGCTGGATCGTTGACCGCGCGGCCCATGCTTCGATGCAAGTACTGCAAGGCATTCTGTGGCAGTTCGGTCCCGTCCAGCGCTGCGATTGCAGTGATCTTCAGCAAGTCGAGGACGCTTGTTCTGCAGCCGTCGCTGCCGGCAACACACCCATTATGCTGACTGACAGCATCGGTTCGATGCGCGGGCTTTATCCCGTTAACAGGCTGCTGCAACTGGCTGAGCGCTTTGAGGGTTATCTGTATGCGGATGACGCTCACGGCACTTCGATCCATGGCCAGGCCGGGGGCGGTTATGCGCTTGATGTTGCTGCTGAGCCGTTGCGCGATCGTTTGATCCTGCTGTCGTCATTGTCCAAAGCCTTCGGTGCTACCGGCGGTGCAATTACGGTGCTGACGTCGGCCGATGCCGAGCTGATTCGGCGCAATGCGTCGACGTATACGTTCGGGGGGCCACTGTCCATGGGCGGTGTCGGTGCGGCAGTCGCCTCGGCAAGCATTCACCTTTCTGCACAGTTGGGGGCGTTGCAGGCGGCGTTATGGAGAAATGTCGAAGCTATAGATGGTCTGCTCGGGCCGGTACTGGGCAACCATCAGATTGCTTCACCCATACGTTTCGTCCGGGTCGGTGCCGAACGAGACGCCATCAGCCTGGCGTTGCACCTGCGTCGGCACGCTATCGCGGTCACCACGGCCTTGTTTCCGGTGGTGGCCAAAGGTGAAGCAATCCTGCGACTGGCCATCAGCGCCAATCACAGCGAGGTTCAGTTGGAGCATCTGGCCAGTGCTGTCAACGAAGGATTCGCTGAGTTGGGCATTCGTCAGGGAGAGCCGCATCATGTGCAGTGACCTGATGCAACGGAGCAGTGCAAAGACCGTTCAGGCTGCAGCCGCCGAGGCCTTCGTGCGTAAATTGGCCTATGCGCGGTCGCTGCCGTGGTTCTGCACGCTATGTCCGCAGATTCAACACATACAGACCGCAGAGGATCTGCATCGGCTGCCAATCCTCGCCGTGGAGGACGATCAGGGCGGGTTGCTGTTTACCCACCTCAGCGAAGCGTCACATCGCGCACCGGGCGGTGGGCTGACCCTGACTTCAGGTGGCAGCACCGGCAATCGCAAGCACATCACCCATTCCTGGGCATTCAACGAAAGCATCGTACCCTTGGGTGCGCGAATGTTTGCTGCGACCGGTGAACTGCCCCGTGTCGTCATCAATTGCCTGACGCCTGGTGAAATGCAGGGAGCCTTTCAATACGCGGCGGCCATCGTCCAGCACATTGGCGCACGCCTGCTGCCTGCAGGCGCGTTGATGGGCATGCAGCGCATAGCCGGGTTGATTCATTCACAAGCAGCCGATGCACTGATCTGCACGCCTTCTTTCGCCGAGGCGCTGTTCAATCATGCCGATGTCGATGGGGTGCAACTGCGCAGTTTGAGATGGCTCTACTACATTGGCGAACCTTGCCGTCAGCCGCTACGCGAGCAACTGGCCCGAGACTGGCCGGCCCTGAGCATTCGATCATTGGGTTATAGCTCGACAGAGACCGGCCCGATCGGTTTCCAGTGCGCGCACCTCGAGCATGGTTTCTACCATTTGCATGCAGACGCCATGTTGCTTGAGGTGGTCGATCCCTTCAGCCTGCAAGCAGTGGTGGACGGTGAAACCGGCGAGTTTCTGCTGACCCCTCTGCTGCCCGATCAGGTGCCTCTGCTACGGTATCGCATTGGCGATCGTGGGCGAGTTTTGGACAGGCAATCCGGTTGTGCCTGTGGCAGCGCTTTGCCAATACTGGAACTGCAGGGTCGAATCGAAGCTTCGATCAAGCTGGGCGGTGCGATCATCACTCAGCGACAGGTCCTGAGTGTGCTCGCAGAAACGTTGCCCGAACTGCACGCTTCGGATGTGCAGGTGCAGATTGATCGACAGGCCGACGGTGCGCACCTGCGGCTGCTTATCGCTAAGGATCGATTACCCGCCGCTGCTGAACGTGTCATCGAACAGGCTTTGCACAACGAGGCGCAAGCGAGCGCATTGCTCAGATTGCCCGGTGTGTTGGGCATGCAGGTACAACGTCTGCCCCGTGGTGACTTCGCAACCACCCTGGCAGGCAAGACGCCGTTCTTTGTCGAGAGGTGACGTCCCGGGCCAGCCTCGTGAGGCTCGCCCGGGTGCTTTGTTTGATGGCTGCGTTTCAGGGTTGCAGAACGGTGGAGCCGGTAGTGCGCCGCGCCGACAGCTCGGTTTGCGCCTTCGCCGCGTCAGCCAGTGGATACCGCTGGCTGACGTCCACTTTCAATTTGCCGCTGATGATCATTTCGAACAATTCATCGGCCATCCGCTGCAGATTCTCGGCATTGTTGGCATAAGTCGCCAGCGTCGGCCGGGTCACGTATAGCGAGCCTTTGGCGGCCAGAATGCCCAGATTGACCCCGTCCACCGCACCGGAAGCATTGCCGAAGCTCACGACCAGACCGCGCGGCGATACGCTGTCGAGCGAGGTCAGCCAAGTGTCCTTGCCCACGCCGTCGTAGACCACCGGGACTTTTTTACCGCCGGTCAACTCCAGCACGCGTTGTGCAACGTTTTCGTGGCTGTAATCAATGGTTGCCCAAGCGCCATTGGCCTTGGCCAGTTCGGCTTTTTCCTTGGAACTGACGGTGCCGATCAGCTTCACGCCCAACGCCTTGGCCCACTGACAGGCCAGCGACCCGACGCCACCGGCCGCCGCGTGAAACAGAATGGTTTCGCCACCCTTGAGTTCGTAGGTCTGGCGCAACAGGTATTGCACGGTCAGGCCCTTGAGCATGACCCCCGCTGCCGTTTCGAAACTGATTTCTTCCGGCAGGTGCACCAGATTGTCCTGGGGCAGTACATGCAATTCGCTGTAAGCCCCCAATGGGCCGCTGCCGTACGCCACGCGATCACCGACCTTGAAGCGGGTGACGTCGCTGCCCACTGCATCAACGATGCCTGCACCCTCAGCTCCCAGGCCGGATGGCAAGGCGGGTGGCGCATACAGCCCGCTACGGAAATAGGTGTCGATGAAGTTCAGGCCGATCGCCTTGTTGGCCACGCGCACCTGATTCGGGCCGGGCGCGGCGGGTTCGTAGTCAACATACTCGAGCACTTCGGGACCGCCGTGGGCGCGGAACTGGATACGCTTTGCCATCTGCCTGCTCTCCTTGGGTCTTTCGTGAGCCCCCTATCCAACTCTCATGCTTGATCTTCGTCAACTGCGGCGCGCCGTTGTGCGGTGGTATGCTACGCGCCCATTTGCGTCGCCCGTCCGCGGGGCGCCGCCCGATTCAAGGTGAAGCCATGACGACCCGCACCGACGCCGTAAAGGCCTATCTGCTCGACCTGCAAGACCGTATCTGCGCCGCCCTCGAAAGCGAAGACGGCGGCACGCGCTTCGTCGAAGACGCCTGGACCCGGCCCGCTGGCGGCGGCGGTCGCACCCGCGTGATCGAGAACGGCACGCTGATCGAAAAGGGCGGCGTCAACTTTTCCCACGTCTTTGGCAGCGGTCTGCCGCCGTCAGCCAGCGCCCACCGTCCTGAACTGGCCGGTCGCGGTTTTGAAGCCCTCGGCGTGTCGCTGGTGATCCACCCACACAACCCGCATGTGCCGACTTCCCATGCCAATGTGCGCTTTTTCATCGCCGAGAAAGAAGGTGAAGAGCCGGTATGGTGGTTTGGTGGCGGCTTCGACCTTACCCCGTATTACGGCAACGAAGAGGACTGCATTCATTGGCACCGCGTTGCCGAGCAGGCTTGCGCGCCGTTCGGCCCGGACGTCTACCCGCGTTACAAGGCCTGGTGCGACACCTACTTCCATATCAAGCATCGTCACGAGCCGCGCGGCATTGGCGGTTTGTTCTTCGACGACCTGAACGAGTGGGACTTCGATACCAGCTTCGCCTTCATGCGCGCCATCGGCGATGCCTACATTGATGCGTATCTGCCAATCGTGCAGCGCCGCAAAAACGATGCGTTCACCGCTCAACAGCGTGAGTTCCAGGAATTCCGCCGTGGCCGCTACGTCGAGTTCAACCTGGTTTATGACCGTGGCACGCTGTTCGGCCTGCAATCGGGCGGGCGTACCGAGTCGATCCTGATGTCGCTGCCACCGCAAGTGCGCTGGGGTTACGACTGGAAGGCCGAGCCTGGCAGCGAAGAAGCGCGCCTGACCGAGTACTTCCTGCAAGATCGCGACTGGCTGGCCCAGGACTGAGGATTTCTGATGGATCGTTACGTCGTTTTCGGTAACCCGATCGGTCACAGCAAATCGCCGATGATTCACAAGCTGTTTGCCGAACAGACCGGCCAGCACCTCGACTACAGCACCCTGCTGGCGCCGCTTGATGATTTCGCTGGCTGCGCCACGGCGTTTTTCCAGGAAGGTCGCGGCGCCAACGTTACTGTGCCGTTCAAGGAAGACGCTTACCGTTTGGCCAACAGCTTGACGGCGCGGGCGCAACGGGCCGGCGCGGTGAACACCTTGAGCAAACTCGCCGATGGCTCGCTACTCGGTGACAACACCGACGGCGCCGGGCTGGTGCGTGATCTGACGGTGAATGCCGGCTTCAGCCTGAGCGGCAAACGCATCCTGTTGCTGGGGGCTGGCGGTGCAGTGCGTGGGGCGCTCGAACCGTTGCTGGCCGAAAAACCCGCATCGGTGATCATCGCCAATCGCACGGTGGACAAGGCTGAGTTGCTGGCGGAGTTGTTCTGCGACCTGGGGCCGGTGTCGGCCAGTGGTTTCGACTGGCTGCGCGAGCCGGTGGACGTGATCATCAATGCCACGTCGGCGAGCCTGACCGGCGATGTACCGCCGATTGCGCCGAGCCTGATCGAGCCGGGTAAAACCCTGTGCTACGACATGATGTACGGCAAGGAACCGACGGCGTTCTGCCGCTGGGCCACTGAACAGGGCGCAGCGGTGGCGATGGATGGCTTGGGAATGCTCGCCGAGCAGGCCGCCGAGGCGTTTTACTTGTGGCGCGGCGTACGCCCGGACACGGCGCCAGTATTGGCCGAACTGCGCCGCCAGTTGGCCCAATAAATACCCATGTGGGAGCGAGCCTGCTCGCGAAAGCGGTCTGTCTGACACATCAATGTTGGATGTGCCTCCGTCTTCGCGAGCAGGCTCGCTCCCACAAGGTATGTGCTGATCCCGAGGTCAATCCTCAAACCGGATCGGGCATTTCTCCGGCCCCTCAAGCTTCCTCAACTCCTCCACCACCTGCGGCCGCGCCCGGCGCAAGGTCAGGCTGCGATCCTGGCTCAGCAAGCGCCGCGCCTCCTGATGCAGCATCTCCACCCCTGAATAGTCGATGAAGTTGATCTGCTGCGCCTCGATCACCACCCGCGCGCCGTGCATGCGTTGCAATCTCACCTGCAGATAATGGCTGGCGCCGAAAAAGATCGAGCCGCCGACGCGTAAAACATCGTCCTCACCGTCACGCCAATGTTGCACGCGTGGTTGCGAGGTGCGTTTAAGGTAGAAGAATAGCGACGCCAGCACGCCGGCATAAATCGCCGTCTGCAACTCCAGCAGCAACGTAGCAAGGCAGGTCAGGGCCATGACCACGAACTCGGCGCGACTGACCCGCAGCAATGCGCGGATGCCGCGATGATCGACCAGACCCCAGGCGATCAACAGAATGCTGCCGGCCATTGCCGGGATGGGAATGTGTGAAATCAGCCCGGCGCCGAAAATCGCAAACAACGCCACCCAAATCGCTGAAAACACCCCGGCCAGCGGCGAGCATGCGCCCGCCTCGTAACTGAGGCCCGAGCGGGTAAACGAGCCTGCCGACAATGATCCGGAAAAGAACGCCCCGACAATATTCGATAAACCCTGCGCGCGGACTTCCTGATTGGCATCGAGCAATTGTTGCGACCGCGCCGAAATCGAGCGCGCAATCGACAGGCTGGTGACCAACCCGAGCATGCCCACCGCCACGGCACTGGGCAGCAGGCGCAGAATCAGATCCAGGTCCAGCGGCAACGCACTGAACGGCGGCAAACGCCCGACGAATGCGCTGACCAGATGCACATGGCCGAACATCGCCGGCCACAGCCACACCAGCAGACTGGCCAATGCGAGGGTTATCAACAGCGTCGGCCAGCGCGGTAGCAATTGTTTCAACACCACACCGACGACCACCGTTGCCACACCGAGCACCAGCGAAGGTTTATCCACAGCCCGGAAGTGTTGCAGCAGATCCACCAGACTCGCCAGCGCCGTCGCCTTGGCCGGCAGGTCCAGCCCCAGCAGATTCGGCAATTGCCCAATGGCAATCACCACCGCCGCGCCGAGGGTGAACCCCAGCACCACCGAGTGCGAGACGAAATTCACCAAAGCGCCGAAGCGCAGCAAACCGAGCAGCCACTGGAAAATCCCGGCGAGGAAGGTCAGCAGCAGGATCAGCGTGATGTAGTCCTGCGATGCTGGTACGGCCAAAGGGCTGACACTGGCGTACAGCACGATCGAAATGGCTGCCGTAGGGCCGCAGATCAGATGCCACGATGAGCCCCACAGGCAGGCGATCAATACCGGGATAATTGCGGCATAGAGGCCGTATTCAGGTGGGAGCCCGGCGATCAGCGCGTAGGCAATCGACTGGGGTAACGCGAGAATCGCACCGCTGAGGCCGACGATCAGGTCCCGTCCGACGCTGGCGCGGGTTTGCCGCGGCAGCCAGGTGAGGAAGGGCAAGAGAGAGTGGCGGCTGGGGAAGGCCATGGGTCCTCGCGGTTGGGGTTTTGTTCAAGGTTATCAGGGTGCCAGGGGAAAGGCCCCTCACCCTAGCCCTCTCCCGGAGGGAGAGGGGACTGACCGTGGTGTTTGTCAGAGATTCATCAACCTGCGATTTCACCGTTGAACGCAAGTTTTGAATCCAACAAATATCGGCTCCCTTCCCCCTCGCCCCCTCTGGGGGAGAGGGCTGGGGTGAGGGGGCAAAAATCTCAAGCCAAACCCAATTCCAGCCACCCCACAATCAAAGCTTGGCTTTCACCGCCGCCAACGCATCCTTCCCGTCAGCCGTCTTCACCCCCTCCAGCCACTTATCCAGCACCGCCGGATTCGCCTTGATCCACGCCTTCGCCGCCTCGGCATTGCTGACCTTCTTGTTCACCACCTCAGCCATGATGCTGTTCTCCATCTCCTGAGTGAACGACAGATTGGTCAGCAACTTACCCACATTCGGACACGCCTCGGCGTAGCCCTTGCGCGTCAACGTAAATACGCTGCCGGTGTCGCCAAAGTACTTCTCGCCACCCTTCAGGTAATGCATCTTCAACTGCACGTTCATCGGGTGCGGGGTCCAGCCGAGGAAGGTGACGAATTTCTGCTTCTTCACCGCTCGCGATACTTCCGCCAGCATCGCCTGTTCACTGGATTCGATGAGCTTCCACTGACCCATGTCGAAGTCATTCTTCTTGATGATTTCCTGCAACGAGATATTCGCCGGCGCGCCCGAACCGATGCCGTAAATTTTGCGATCGAACTTGTCCGCGTATTTGTTCAGGTCGGCAAAGTTATGCACACCCGCGTCCCACACGTAGTCCGGCACGGCGAGGGTGAACTCGGTGCCGTCGAGGTTCTTCGCCAGTTGCGTGACATCGCCGGTAGCGACGAACTTGTCGTAGAAGCCCTGCTGCGCCGGCATCCAGTTACCGAGGAAGACATCCACCTGGCCGTCCTTCAAACCGCCAAAGGTGATCGGCACCGCGAGGGTGTCGACCTTGGCCTTGTAGCCCATGCCGTCCAGCAGAAACCCGGTGATGGCGTTGGTCGCGGCGATGTCGCTCCAGCCCGGGTCGGCCATTTTCACCGTGTCGCAACTCTGCTCGGCGAACGCCGAAGCGCTGCTCATCGCGAGCAGGCCGACCGTCACTACTGTGGATAACTTACGCATGGACTTCCCCTTAACATTATTGGTTTTGGCAGGGTTGTGGATAACGTGCTTTGCGTTCCAGATCATCGAGGTCGATGTGGTTGCGCATGTACTGCTGACTGGCATCCACCAGCGGCTGGTGATCCCAGCTCTTCAGCTTGCCGATGGTTAACGCGTCGGCAACAAAACGCCGACGGCGCTGGCTGGCAAGGACTTCCCGGTGAATCGCCGGAATGTCCCACTTGGCCCGGGCTTCGGCGATAAAATCGTCGAACAGCTGGCGATGTTGCGGCGATTGACTGAGTTCTTCCAGTTCGCGCGGATCGTTGCTCACATCGAAGAGTAGGCAGGGGTCGCTTTCACTATAGATAAATTTGTAGGCACCGCGACGGATCATCATCAGTGGGCTGACGGTGCCTTCGGCCATGTATTCGCCGAACACTTCGTCATGACCGCCCTGCCCTTGCAGATGCGCGACCAGTGAGCGGCCATCCAGCGGCAAGCCGGGCTCCAGCGTGCCGCCGGCCAGTTCAACGAAGGTTGGTAACAGGTCAGCGGTCGATACCGCAGCGCTGACACGCCCGGCAGCGAATTGGCCCGGAGCACTTATCAACAGGGGGACTCGGGCCGCCATTTCATACCAGTGCATTTTGTACCAGAGGCCTTTGTCGCCAAGCATGTCGCCGTGGTCACCGGAAAACACGATGATGGTGTCATCGATCAGACCCGTTTCTGCCAGCGTTTGCAGAAGTTTGCCGACGTTGGCGTCGATATAGCTGCACGCACCGAAGTACGCCCGGCGCGCATCGCGAATCTTATCCACAGGCAACGGTTTATCCCACAGGTCATAAACCTTAAGCAGACGCTGCGAGTGTGGATCGAGTTCGTGTTGATCCGGGGGTGTAGGCAACGGGATATCTGCATCGTCGTACAAATCCCAGAACGCCTTGGGAATTGTGTACGGATCGTGTGGGTGAGTCATTGATACGGTCAGGCAGAACGGCTGGTCGCCGTCCTCGCGAATATGATCGAACAGATATTGTTGCGCCTTGAACACCACCTCTTCGTCGAAATCGAGTTGGTTGGTGCGCACACACGGACCGGCCTGCAACACCGAAGACATGTTGTGATACCAGCTCGGCCGCACATCCGGCTCATCCCAGTTCACCGCCCAGCCATAGTCGGCCGGGTAGATATCGCTGGTGAGGCGCTCTTCGTAGCCGTGCAACTGATCAGGGCCACAGAAATGCATCTTGCCCGACAGCGCCGTGCGGTAGCCGAGGCGGCGCAAGTAATGGGCATAGGTCGGCACATCGGCAGGGAAATCGGCGGCGTTGTCATAGGCGCCGATCTTGCTCGGCAATTGGCCGCTGACCAGGGTGAAACGCGAGGGCGCGCACAACGGGCTGTTGCAGTAAGCGGCATCGAACACCACGCCATGTTCGGCGAGGCGGGAAAGATTCGGCAGTTTGATCGGCGAAGGGCCGTAGAACGGCAACATTGGCGCGGCCATCTGATCGGCCATGATGAAAAGAATATTCTTGCGCTTCATGTGATCGCGGCATTCCATAGTGAATATTTATGCGACATTGCTGCGATCGAGCATGGAGTCCATGCTGTAGTCGGTAAAGCCCGCGCCGGACAATGACTAGGATAAGCACAGCTTATGTATGACGCCTTGGGAAATCTGTCGCTCGACCTGTTGCGCGCCTTCGAAGCGGCAGCCCGCCACCGCAGCTTTACCGCAGCGGCGGTAGAGCTTGGCACCACGCAACCAGCGATCAGTCAGCAGATCAAACGGCTGGAGGAACAACTCGGCACGCGGCTGTTTGATCGCATTTACCGAGGGATTGAGCTGACCGAAGTCGGTGCGATCCTGTTCGAGCAAGTTACCCTTGGTTTGCAGAATATCGACGCCGGATTGAGCGCGATCAGCGCACAGCAGCAACATGAGGTGCTGCAGGTCGCTACCGATTTTGCCTTCGCCGCTTATTGGTTGATGCCCCGTCTGCACCGTTTTCACGAAGCCAATCCGCAGGTCGACGTCAGCCTGGTGACCAGTGAACGCAACCACAACATGCTGCGCACCGATATCGATGTGGCGATCCTGTTTGGCGACGGGCGTTTCAAACAGGGCGAGAGTCACTGGTTGTTCAGCGAAGAAGTGTTCCCGGTGTGCAGTCCGCAATTGCTCAAGGACCGCGCCCGGCCCTTACCCGCTCCGGCATTGCTGGACTTTCCATTGCTGCACCTGCGTGGGGAAAACAGCAGCAACTGGTTTGACTGGAGTGGCCTGTTTCGCCAGCTCGGCATCACCACGCCGCCCGCCCCGGGGCATTACGCTTCGACAATTACACGCTGTTGATTCAAGCGGCGATTGGCGGCCAAGGCGTGGCGATTGGTTGGCGCCACCTTGTGGATAACTTGCTGAGTCAGGGTTTGCTGTGTCGTCCCATCGCCGAAACGACCCTGTCGCGCCTCGGTTATTACGTAGTGCTCCCGCAACGCAAACGCCGGGGTGCGTTGATTCAGCAGTTTGTTGATTGGCTGATGGCGGAACAGGCGAGCAGCGCAAAATCCCTCAATGGACTCGCGTTGCCTTCCATCGCCGTATAGCGGCCTATTCGCTGGCCGCCACGAAATTCACATGCTGCCCCACATGCAAATTAAGCCGCAGTTCATCAGCAATCCCTACCGCCACGCGATTCAAACGCTCCAGCGGTTCGGCCAGACCCGGTTCCAGATTGCCGCCGACCTGACTGAAATGCTCAATCGTCAGCCCGGCCACGCCATGGGGCGCATTGACCAGCGTCCAGTGAAGCGGACTGCTTTGCACGGCTTCACGTATTTCCTCGGCGGCGTGACGTTGCAGGCGATCATCGACATCCGGCTCATCCAGCACGGCAAAATCGCCCACCAGAAACAGCCGCGACACATTGGCCGCTTGCAGCCCATCGACCAGCGCATCGACGGCCAGCACCTGTTCGACCGGGCCGAGCACGACAGCCCGTTCCACCTGATCGCTACTGAACGGCAACCCCGGCGCATCCAGTAAACAGATGACCGCCGAACTACCGGCCACGCTCTGATTGATCCGCTCCGAGTCGAACAAATCGCCGGTTTTGGTGCGCAAACCCGGACGCGGTGCGAGTGCGGTCAAATCGTCGAGGATGGCAATGACTTCGTGCTGACGCCGCAGCAACTCAGCCATCAACGCGCTGCCCAGGCTACTCATGGCACCATAGAGCACCACTTTTACCGCCGGGGTTTCGGCATTTTTCATGGCTGATCCCTTTTCTTATCCCTTGTATGGCGTGTGACATACGGGCAACGCCGAGGGTTCGAACCGATTTCCGAGGGTTTGTGATGCAAGCAATCAAGGGCTACCACGCCCACGTCTATTTCGACGCCAATACCATTGAGCAGGCGCGGGCCTTGTGTGAGCAGGCTGCGAAGCTGTTTCCGTTGAAGATGGGCCGCGTCCACGAACGTCCGGTCGGGCCGCATCCGGACTGGAGTTGCCAATTGGCCTTCGACCCCGAGCTGATCGGCGAGGTGCTGCCGTGGCTGGCGCTCAATCGCCAAGGTCTGGTGGTGTTTATGCACCCGGACACTGGGGATGATTTGCTCGACCACACCGAACACGCGATCTGGATGGGTGCGATCCGGCCGCTGAATCTGTCGGTTTTTTAATCAGGCTCTATAAACCTACAGCGTTTCTTCAGCTTCGCCCGGAAGCTGCTCGTCCAGATGCAGCCAGGGCAATTGGCTGTCCGTCCAGATATGTCGCTCGGCCGGTGCCAGTTGCGGCTGATCCAGCGTGGCGATGGTCACGTCGATGCTCTCGGGGCTGAGCGACGTCACCAACGCCAGTTGCGCACCGCAGTTCGGGCAGAAGAAGCGCGCGCAACTGGCCGACGAGTCGTACCGCGATGGCGCCCCGGCCAGCCACTGGAAATTTGCCGCCGGCACGGTAATCCAGGTCGTGACGATTCCACCGCTGACTCGGCGACAAATCGAACAATGGCAATGGGCGATATCCTGCAACGCCCCGCTGAACTGATAACGAATGTGTCCGCAATGGCAGCCGCCGCTGTGCAATTCGCTCATTTCGAAGCTCCCCTTCCCGTGTTCATTGACTCTGGTTCGCATCCGACGGCCGGTTGACCGTTCATTCAAAGCTTTCTGCAGCGAAAGGTAGCTGAAAGCTTCCGCGATTAGCATCGCCTCCACTTCCGGCAACAGACCGGTTGGCCAACGCGTGTGATACCTCGCACGAACGGCCCAATTAACAACAACAATGGTGATTCTGATGTCCTCTGTAGCCCGCCTTTTCGCTGTCACTCCGCCCGTACGTCTCGTGCTTCCCGTTCTGCGCTGATCCCGTCCGATCTGCTCACTCAACTAGCCGCGCTACGCCTGGAGTATTCCCATGCTGACTTTCCTTGGCTTCGCCATGGTCATCACGTTCATGTTCCTGATCATGACCAAGCGCCTGTCCGCGCTGATCGCTCTGATCATCATCCCGATTGTCTTCGCCCTGTTCGGTGGTTTTGCACCGAAGATCGGTCCGATGATGCTCGAAGGCATCACCAAGCTGGCGCCGACCGGCGTGATGCTGATGTTCGCCATTCTCTATTTCGCCCTGATGATCGACTCCGGCCTGTTCGACCCGGCCGTGCGCAAGATTCTCAAACTGGTCAAGGGTGACCCGCTGAAGGTTTCGGTCGGCACCGCCGTACTGGCGCTCGTCGTTTCCCTCGATGGTGACGGCGCGACCACTTATATGATCTGCGTGGCCGCCATGCTGCCGCTGTACAGCCGCATCGGCATGAGCCCGCGGATCATGGCCGGCCTGATCATCCTCGCCGGTGGCGTGATGAACATGACCCCATGGGGCGGCCCGACTGCCCGTGCCGCCAGTGCGCTGCATGTCGATCCGTCGGACATTTTCGTGCCGATGATTCCGGCCATGGCCGCTGGTGTAGTGGCGATTCTGGTTATCGCTTATTTCTACGGTAAACGTGAACGTGCGCGTCTGGGTGAGCTGCATCTGGTTGGCGATGATATCGATCACAGCGAAATCAGCGTGTCGCAGTTCCCGGATGCCCGCCGTCCGAAACTGATCTGGTTCAACGGCGCCCTGACCTTCGGCCTGATGTGCACCCTGATCGCCGGCCTGCTGCCATTGCCGGTGTTGTTCATGGTCGCGTTCAGTATTGCCATGATCGTCAACTACCCTTGCCTGCAGATGCAGAAGGATCGCGTCGCGGCTCACGCCGGTAGCGTGCTGGCAGTGGTCGGGCTGATCTTTGCGGCGGGTATCTTCACCGGTATCCTGTCCGGCACCGGCATGGTCGATGCGATGTCGAAGAGCCTGTTGGCAGTGATTCCGGATTTCCTCGGCCCGTACCTGGCCGTGATCACGGCGCTGGTGAGCATGCCGTTCACCTTCTTCATGTCCAACGATGCGTTCTACTATGGCGTGTTGCCGGTGTTGGCCGAAGCCGCCAGCCACTATGGGATCACCGCAGTGGAAATGGCCCGTGCCTCGATCGTCGGTCAGCCCGTCCACTTGCTGAGCCCGTTGGTGCCATCGACCTATCTGTTGGTGGCCCTGGCTGGCATCGATTTCGGTGACCACCAGCGTTTCACCCTGAAATGGGCGATCCTGGTGTGTATCTGCATCCTGATTGCTGCACTGCTGTTGGGGACTTTCCCGGTGTTCAGCACTCTATAAGCCCAAGACTCACCGTTTCGGGTCCTGGCTTCGCGGTTTGAAGCCCGGACCTTTTTCGGTTTAACAATCGCTCAAAGGAATACACATGGAATGGCTGACCAACCCCGAAATCTGGGTTGCCTTCTTCACCCTGACCGCCCTGGAAATCGTCCTCGGCATCGATAACATCATCATGATTTCGATCCTGGTCAGCCGCATGCCCAAACACATGCAGCAGCGCACCCGGATCTTCGGTCTTGGCCTGGCCATGATCACCCGCATCCTGTTGCTGCTGTCGATCACCTGGGTCATGCGCCTCACCGCCGACCTGTTCGAAGTGTTCGGTCAGGGCATTTCCGGCCGTGACCTGATTCTGTTCTTCGGTGGTCTGTTCCTGCTGTGGAAGAGCTCGCAAGAGATGTACCACGCGCTGGAAGGCGAAGACGAAAGCGACGAAACCCCGGGCGGCAAGGGCGGCAACTTCCTCTACACCATCATCCAGATCGCGATCATCGACATCGTCTTCTCGCTGGATTCGGTGATCACTGCCGTGGGCATGGTGTCCCACGTGCCGGTGATGGTTGCGGCGATCGTTGTGGCCGTGCTGGTGATGATGCTGGCCTCGGGCAAGATCAGCGAGTTCATCGACAAGCACCCGTCGCTGAAGATGCTGGCGCTGTCGTTCCTGTTGGTGGTCGGTACCGTGCTGATTGCCGAGTCGTTCGACGTGCATGTGCCGAAAGGCTACGTCTACTTCGCCATGGCGTTCTCGCTGGCGGTGGAAGCGATCAACATCAAGCTGCGCGGCGCAATGGCCAAGAAGCGACAGCAGCAAGACCCGGTGAAACTGCGCAAGGACATTCCGGGCCAGTAACCCGGTAGTCTGGCAATACGCAGTACCCCTGTGGGAGCGAGCCTGCTCGCGAATACGGAGTGTCAGTCGACAGCAATGTTGGCTGATCCACCGCTTTCGCGAGCAGGCTCGCTCCCACATTTGTTTTGGGCAACACGCGGGAACCGTGTCGGATTCAGGTGGGTGAATGAACCCGTTTTCATGACACTTTTGTTTCAATCGACACTTTAGCTGTGCAATGCTGGCGCCCAGACCGTTAGCCAACTACAGCTTAAGTATCAAAAACGTAGAAACCGCGCGGTACCGTCAACTTGCCTCTCTGAGGCACTGCTAATACAGGGGGTCTGCATGCTCACCCTGCTCAATCTGCTTTCCGCCGTCGCCCTGCTGATCTGGGGCACGCACATCGTCCGAACCGGCATCCTGCGGGTGTACGGCACCAACCTGCGCCATGTGATTGGCCAGAACATGTCCAAGCGCTGGCTCGCCTTTGTCGCCGGCATCGTCGTCACCGCCATGGTGCAGAGCAGCAACGCCACCGCCATGCTCGTCACCTCCTTCGTCGGCCAGGGCCTGATGGCGCTGACCCCGGCGCTGGCGACCATGCTCGGCGCCGACGTCGGTACCGCGCTGATGGCGCGGGTGCTGACGTTTGACCTGTCATGGCTGTCGCCGCTGCTGATCTTTCTCGGGGTGATTTTCTTTCTGTCGCGCAAACAGACGCGGCTCGGGCAAATGGGCCGGGTGTCGATCGGCCTCGGGCTGATCATTCTCGCGCTGCAATTGATCGTTGAGGCTGCTGCGCCAATCACCCACGCGCAAGGGGTGAAGGTGATTTTCGCCTCGTTGACCGGTGACATTCTCCTCGACGCCTTGGTCGGCGCGTTGTTCGCGATGATTTCCTACTCAAGCCTCGCGGCCGTGCTGCTCACCGCGACGCTGGCCGGTGCTGCGGTCATCAGTTTGCCGGTGGCAATTGGTCTGGTGATCGGCGCCAATATCGGCAGCGGCGTGCTGGCGTTCATGAGCACCAGCATGCAGAACGCCGCCGGCCGGCAAGTGGCATTGGGCAGTCTGTTGTACAAACTCATTGGCCTGCTGCTGATCATCCCGGTGCTCGACCCGCTGGTGCACTGGATCGACAGCCTCGATTTCAGCCCGCAGGAAATGGTCATTGGCTTCCACTTGCTCTACAACACCGTGCGCTGCCTGATTCTGCTGCCAAGCGTCGGGCCAATGGCGCGCCTGTGTGCGTGGTTGCTGCCGGAGCGGCCGGAGGTCAACGGCACCGCCAAACCCCGTCATCTCGACGCCACCGCACTGGTCACGCCGAGTCTGGCGCTGGCCAACGCCGCACGGGAAACCCTGCGCATGGGCGACTTGCTCGACAACATGCTCGACGCGACCCTTGATGTGCTGCGCGGCAAACAGACTGCCGTCACCCAGGAAATACGTCGGCTGACCGACGACGTCGAAGCGCTGTACAGCGCAATCAAATTGTATTTGGCGCAGATGCCCCGCGAAGACCTCGGCGAGCAGGACAGTCGGCGCTGGGCCGAGATCATTGAGTTGGCGATCAACCTGAAGCTGGCCGCCGACCTGATCGAACGCATGCTGCGCAAGATCCAGCAGCAGAAGACTTCGCAGCGCCGTTCGTTTTCTGAAGAAGGTCTGGAGGATCTTGCTGGGTTGCAGCAGCAATTGATTGCTAACCTGCGTCTGGGTCTCTCGGTATTCCTCAGCGGTGACCGCGAAAGTGCCCGCCAGCTACTGCGCGAGAAACGCCGCTTTCGCGCACAGGAGCGCCGTCTGGCCCATGCGCATGTCAGCCGTTTGCAACGCAAGATCGTCCAGAGTCTGGAAACCAGTTCGTTGCACCTGGAGTTGATTGCCGACATGAAGCGCTTGAATTCACTGTTTTGCGGCAGTGCGTATGTGGTGCTGGAAACGGCCGACACCGGAGCGCTGGCGGCGGATGATATTGCCGACATTACGCATTCGCCTTGAACGACTGGGGCTGGGTTTAGTCAGTTACATTGATTCAGCCTTAAGACCTTCGCGAGCAGGTCGAATCGTCGCACCGTCGCCCCCACAGGGGAATGCGTTTCGAATGTGGGAGCGACGGTGCGACGATTCGACCTGCTCGCGAATGGCGGCCTGAATAGCGACACGGATCTCCAAATCAGCCGTATGGAAGCCTGTTATGCGTTGCCTGTTGTTCGCCTGTCTGTTGCTCGGTTCCCTGCCCGCCTTTGCCCTGGATCGTTTTCAGGTCGAAGGCTATGCGCTGCCCAACGGTTTGCAGTTGCTGCTCAAGCCCGGCACCGAGCGCGGGCATGTGGCGATCCGGCTGGTGGTCGGCGTCGGCCTCGATGATTTCGATTGCGATGACAAGGAGCTGCCGCACCTGCTTGAGCACTTGTTGTTCAGCGGCATCGACGCCACCGGCGAAGGCGGTTTAGAGGAGCGCATGCAGGCACTGGGCGGTGACTGGAACGCCTTCACCAGCAACGCCGACACCACGTTTGTCATCGAGGCCCCGGCGAAAAACCAGCGCAAAGTGCTCGACCTGCTGCTGGCTCTGCTTACGCAAACGCGCATCGACGACAACGCGATCAACGCCGCCAAACGGGTGGTCGAGCGCGAGGACGGTGGCCATTACACCCGGCTACAACGTTTTCTCGATCGTCAGGATCTCGGCCACACCGCGGCCAATCAACTCGCCGTCGAACTGGGCCTGAAATGCCCGCAGCGTGCCGAAGTCGGTCACCTGACTCAGGAGCAGTTGGAAAAGGTGCGCAAGGCCTGGTACGCGCCGAACAACATGACCCTGATCGTCGTCGGCGAACTCGACAAACTGCTGCCGGCTTACCTGGAACGCACCTGGGGGGCACTCGAAGCGGTTGAGCCTAGCGAACACCGTGCACTGCCAGACATCAGCACCAGCGCCGCCCATGAGCGCACCCTCACCCGTGGCTTTATCGGCGACAGCGCCAAGCTGCACTGGCTGGTGCCGGAGCCGGTGATCGATGATCAGTACGACCAGACCTTCGACATTCTCAAGGATTATCTGGACTGGGCGCTGTACCGGCAGATCCGCCTCAATCACGGTTTGTCCTATGGACCTTGGGCCGAGCGCGAAGTGTTTGGCGGTGTCGGCTTCATGAGCCTGAATGCCGATCTGGATCGCGATGATGTCGACGAAGCCATCCAGGTGCTGGAAGACCTCAAGGCCGATCTGCTGAAAAACGGCCTCGACCCGGACACCTTCGCGCGGATCAAACAGGCTTCCATCGCCCATCAAGCCTGGGCGGTGCAAGGCAACAGCGCGATGGCGGATTACTACTGGAGTGCGCTGAGTGATTACGAGGATGGCCGTTTCGCCAACCCGGCGCGCGAGCTGCAAGGGGTGACGCTGGAAGCGGCGAACAAGGCTATGCGCGAGTTGCTGCTGCAACCGGGGTATCTGCGGATCGAGAAGCCATTGATCAGTGATGATCAGGTGTTGTGGTTGAGTGCGGGTGGCTTGGGTCTGGTGTTGTTGATCCTGATCGGTTGGCGTTTGCATCACCGCCGCCGGCCGGCCGAGCACTAATCCTGTAGGAGTGAGCCTGCTCGCGAAAGCGGTGGGTCATACAACAAATGTGGTGACTGACCCACCGCATTCGCGAGCAGGCTCGCTCCCACAGGGTGAGTGGTGAATTTACTGACCGGCAGCCTCGCCACAGCGCCCGGCGGGCGCTACTCTGTCGAGGTTTTTTCCTATCCAGTCGTGAACCGCCCAAATGCCAAAAATACAGCTCCTGATCCAGCGCCTTCTCGAACTGATGAAGCGCTATCCCGGGGTCATTGCGCTTGGCGGTTTCATCTCCGGAGTCGGCAGTTTCATCATGGTCGATCGTCAGCAAGGGCTGGCGAGCTGGATCACCGTGATCATGCTGCTCAGCTGGATCTGGCTGATGCTGGAAAACACCCTGACCGGCCTCTTCACCCGCATCTTCAAACGCGAGATTCCCCAGCCGCTGCTGCGTTACGCGACGCAGATGATCCATCAGGAAAGTCTGTTTTTTGTCCTGCCATTCTTCTTCATCACCACGACCTGGAACAGTGGCCAGTTGTTTTTCACCGGCCTGCTCAGCGTCGCCGCTTTGATTTCCATCGTCGATCCGCTCTATTACAAATGGCTGGCGCCACGGCGCTGGGCGTTTCTCGCGCTGCACACCCTGACCCTGTTCGCCGCCCTGCTCACCGCATTGCCGGTGATCATGCACCTGACCACCGCGCAGAGCTTCAAGTGGGCGCTGGGCATTGCTGTGCTGCTGTCGTTCCCGAGTCTGGCGTCGATCTTCCCGATCCGCACGCTGCGCAATGCCCTGGCGATCTTGTGCATCACCGTCGGCATTGGCGGCGTCGGTTGGGCGCTGCGTTCGTGGGTGCCGCCGGCGACGCTGTGGATGACCGATGTGGCGATCAGCACGCAAATGCAGGATCGCACCCCCGGTGCCAGCCTCGACACGGTCAGTGCCGAACAGATTCGTGGTGATGGCCTCTACGCCTACACCGCGATCAATGCGCCGCGCGGGCTCGATGAGCGGATTTATCACGTCTGGCAATTCAACGGCAAAGAGGTCGACCGCATTGCCCTCGACATCCATGGCGGGCGCAAGGAAGGCTACCGGGCGTGGACGCACAAGCAGAACTTCCCCGGCAATCCGGCGGGCAAGTGGCAGGTGCGGGTGCTGACCGAGGATGGCCAGGTGATCGGCGTGCTGCGTTTCGAAGTCACGGACAGCACAGCGATCAAAGAAAAGTAATCGCGTTCGTGCTATTACGTTAGTTCGCCTAATAGCCGAACAAGCACGGAGCTTATGACCAGCAGTTCGATCAGCGGCAATGCCCAACTGGACACGTCGATCAGCCCTGCCCGCCTGCGGGTCACGGGGGACTGGACGCTTGTCCATTACGCCGAGCTCAAGCACCTGAGCGAAAAGCTCCACGGCCAGTACGACGCCAACACGCCGATTGATCTGAATAGCCTCGGCGCCCTCGACACGGCTGGCGCTTCGTTGCTGGTCGAACTGCTCGGCTCCGAGCGTCTCGGCAAATCCGCCGAACACCCCGATTGCACGCTCTCCTCCGCCGACCGCGCGCTGCTGCAAACCGTGTATCAATCGATGACTGATTTCTGCGTGCCGATCAAGGAGGCGGAAGTCAGCGTCAGCGTGCAACTGCTGACCCGGATCGGTCGCGCCGTGGAAACGGTCTGGCAAGACACCCTGCAAGTGCTGGGTTTCATCGGCCTGATCCTGGAAACCATCGCCCGTGGCCTGTTCCGGCCCAAACGCTGGCGCATCACGCCGATGATCGCGCACATCGAACAGACCGGCCTCGACGCCGCGCCGATCGTGGCGTTGCTGACCTTTCTGGTGGGTGCGGTGGTGGCGTTTCTCGGGGCTACGGTGCTGGCCAGTTTTGGCGCGACGATTTTTACCGTGGACCTGGTGGGCTTCTCGTTTTTGCGTGAATTCGGCGTGCTGCTCACGGCGATCCTGATGGCCGGGCGCACCGCCAGTGCCTTCACCGCGCAGATCGGCTCGATGAAGGCCAATGAAGAAATCGACGCGATCCGCACCCTCGGCCTCGACCCGATGGAGCTGCTGGTGGTGCCGCGTGTGCTGGCGATGCTGGTGGCGCTGCCGATGCTGACGTTTCTTGCGATGCTCTGCGGGATTATTGGCGGCGGTGTGGTCTGCGCGGTGTCGCTGGATATTTCGCCGGCGATGTTCCTGACACTGTTGCAATCGGACATCGGCATCCAGCATTTTCTGGTGGGGTTGGTGAAAGCGCCGATCTTCGCTTTCCTGATCGCCGCGATTGGCTGCCTGGAAGGCTTCAAGGTCAGCGGCAGTGCCGAGTCGGTCGGCGCACACACCACGTCTGCCGTGGTGCAATCGATTTTCGTGGTGATCGTGCTCGACGCGGTGGCCGCGCTGTTCTTCATGGAGATGGGCTGGTGAGTCGTCTACCCCGCGCGCCCTCGGAGGCGGTGATCGAAGTCCGTGGCCTGTGCAATCGTTTCGGCAGCCAGAGCGTGCACGAGAATCTCGATCTGGATTTGTACAAAGGCGAGATTCTCGCCGTGGTTGGCGGCTCCGGCAGCGGCAAATCGGTGTTGCTGCGCAGCATCGTCGGTTTGCGCCGGCCCAGCGAAGGCATGGTCAAAGTGTTTGGCAAGAACCTGCCGAGCCTGTCCGAGCATGAGCGTTCGCTGGTCGAGCGACGCTTCGGTGTGCTGTTCCAGAAAGGCGCGCTGTTCTCCTCACTGACGGTCACCGAGAACGTCGCCCTGCCCCTCATCGAACATGCGGGCCTCAGCCGCAACGATGCCGAGCATCTGGCGGCGGTGAAACTGGCGTTGGCCGGATTACCGCTGTCGGCGGCGGACAAATACCCGGCGTCGCTGTCCGGCGGCATGATCAAGCGTGCTGCGCTGGCGCGGGCCTTGGCGCTGGATCCGGATATTCTGTTTCTCGACGAGCCGACTGCCGGCCTTGATCCGATAGGCGCTGCGCAGTTCGATCAACTGATTCTGACCCTGCGCGATGCACTCGGCCTCAGCGTGTTTCTGGTGACTCACGACCTCGACACGCTCTACACCATTACCGACCGCGTGGCGGTGCTGGCGCAGAAAAAGGTCTTGGTCGCGGGGCCGATCGATGTGGTTTCGGAAACCGATGACGCATGGATTCACGAATACTTCCACGGCCCGCGCGGCCGCTCGGCGCTGGACGCCGCCAAATTGCTCAACGAGGTCTGACATGGAAACCCGAGCCCATCATGTGTTGATCGGCCTGTTCTCAGTGATTGTCGTGGCAGGCGCCCTGCTCTTCGGCCTGTGGCTGGCCAAGTCGAGCGTCGACACTGAGTTCAAGGATTACGAAATTGTCTTCAGCGAGGCGGTCAGCGGTTTGTCCAAGGGCAGCCCGGTGCAGTACAGCGGGATCAAGGTCGGCGACGTGATCAACCTGCGCCTTGATCCGAAAGATCCACGGCGCGTGCTGGCGCGGATTCGTTTGGCCGGTGACACGCCAGTCAAAGAAGACACACAGGCCAAACTGGCACTGGCCGGGATCACTGGCACATCGCTCATCCAGCTCAGCGGTGGCACGCCCGAGAGTCCGCAGCTCCGTGGTCACGACGGCAATCTGCCAACCATCGTCGCCTCACCCTCGCCTATCTCGCGACTGCTTAATGACTCTAACGATTTGATGACCGGGATCACCGCGCTGCTGCAGAACGCCAACCAGATGTTCTCCGCCGAAAACGTCGACCGCGTCAGCAAGACGCTCGCCCATCTGGAGCAAACCACCGGGACGATCAACGATCAGCGCGGCGATATCAAGCAGGCCATGCAGCAACTGGCGACCGTCGGCAAACAGGCCGGCAGCATGCTCGAACAGACGTCGCTGCTGATGCGCAACGCCAACGGTTTGATCAACGACCAGGGCAAACAGGCACTGGGCAGCGCCGAGCAGGCGATGAAGTCGCTGGAACAAAGCACGACCACCATCAGCACTTTGCTGAGCAAAAACGAAAACTCCCTCGACAACGGCATGCAGGGCCTCAATGGCCTGGCCCCGGCGATCCGCGAACTGCGTGAGACGCTGACCTCGTTGCGCGCTATTTCCCAACGCCTTGAGGCCAATCCCAGCGGTTACCTGCTGGGCCGTGACAAGAACAAGGAATTCACGCCATGAAGCTGACTCGACTCGCCCTCTTCGCTGCCGGTTTTTCCTTGATCAGCGCCTGTTCGATTCTGCCCAAGTCCGAGCCGGCGGATGTCTATCGCCTGCCAGCCGCACAGACGCCCGCCTCGGCCAGTTCGGCGTCGGCTCAATCGTGGTCGCTGCGGCTGAACAAGTTGCAGGCCAGTGAGGCTTTGAACCGGCCGACAATTGCGGTGATTCCTCAGGGCGATGTGATCAGCAGCTACAAGGGCTCGCGCTGGAGTGATCCGGCGCCGGTGCTGGTGCGTAATCGCTTGCTCGACGGGTTTGCGCGTGATGGTCGGGTGACGTTGCTCAGTACCGATGACAGCAACTTTGCCGCGGATCTGGAATTGGGCGGGAGCTTGCAGGCGTTTCAGACCGAGTATCAGGGCTCGCAGGCCAGCGTCGTGGTGCGGGTCGATGCGTTGTTGGTGCGCGGTTATGACCAGCGCATCCTGGCCAGTCGCCGCTTTGAAGAGCGCCAGCCGTTGAGCGATGTGCAGGTGCCAGCGGTGGTCGCCGGGTTTGGTCAGGCCAGTGATCGCCTGACCACCAAGGTCGTCGCGTGGGCCGTCGACCAAGGCCAAAAGCTCGCCCCCCAAAGACCTTAAGCCCCAACACCAATCCCTGTGGGAGCGAGCCTGCTCGCGAAGGCGTCGTGTCAGACACATCAACGTGAATGACAAACCGCTTTCGCGAGCAGGCTCGCTCCCACATTGGATATTTGTTCAGCCGAAGAACCAGTAGCAGACGAAAATAGCCCCGACCACACCGGCAAACTCTGCCAACAGTGCACAGCCCACCGCATGCCGCGCCCGCTGAATGCCCACCGCGCCGAAATACACCGCCAGCACATAGAACGTGGTCTCGGTACTGCCCTGAATCGTCGCCGCGACCAGCGCCGGGAAGCTGTCGACGCCTGAAGTCTTCATCGTTTCGATGAGCATCGCCCGCGCCGCGCTGCCGGAAAACGGTTTGACCATCGCTGTCGGCAGCGCATCGACAAACCGCGTGTCCCAGCCGGCCCACTCGACCAGATGACGAATGCCATCCAGCCCGAAGTCCAGCGCCCCGGAAGCACGCAGTACGCCCACCGCACAGAGCATCGCCACCAGATACGGCAGCAGGTTCTTCGCGACATCGAAGCCTTCTTTGGCGCCTTCAACGAACGCCTCGTAAACCTTCACTTTCTTTAACGCGCCGATCAGCAAGAACAACATGATCAGCCCGAACAGCGTGAGATTGCCGAGGATCGACGACAATCCCGCCAAAGCGGTTGCTGACAGGGTGCCCAGCAGCGCCATGAAGCCACCGAGAATCAGCGCGCCGGGAATCAGATAGGCCAACACCACCGGATCCCAGATCCGCAGACGCTGCATGAACGCCACCGAGAGGAAGCCGACAATCGTCGAGCAACTGGTCGCCAGCAGGATCGGCAGAAACACCAGCGTCGGATCCGGCGCGCCTTGCTGGGCGCGGTACATGAAGATCGTCACCGGCAGCAGGGTCAGGGAAGAGGCGTTGAGCACCAGGAAGAGGATTTGCGCGTTACTGGCGATGGTGGCACTGGGATTGAGCTCCTGCAGCGCCTTCATGGCTTTCAGGCCGATGGGCGTGGCCGCGTTGTCGAGGCCCAGACCGTTGGCGGCGAAGTTCAACGTGATCAGGCCGAGGGCAGGGTGACCGGCCGGGACTTCCGGCATCAGCCGCAGAAACAGAGGGCCGAGCACCTTGGCCAGCCATTCGACGATCCCGGCCTTTTCGGCAATGCGCAGGAAGCCCAGCCACAAGGTGAGGGTGCCGAACAGCAGCACCATGACCTCGACCGAGAGCTTGGCCATGGCGAAAATGCTTTCCACCATCGCCGCAAAGATCCCGGCGTTGCCGCCGATCAGCCACTGCGCCAGCGCCGACACGGCTGCCACGATGAAGAAGCCAAGCCACAGGCCATTAAGCATCAGTCAAATCCCCCGAAGAATGCGGCGAATGATAGCGGGGTCGCCAGAAACGACAAACCCCGGATTTCTCCGGGGTTCGTATGGCTGACTCGGTCCACTGTAGGAGTGAGCCTGCTCGCGATGGCGGTGTATCAGACAACAGAGATGTTGAATGTACAGCCCTCATCGCGAGCAGGCTCACTCCTACAGGGATTTGTGTCAGTTCTTGGAGATTTCGCCAGCTGGCAGTTTTTCCTTGCTGCGCCAGTGCGGCAGGGAGTTCCAGTAGCGCTCGCCTTTGGCATCGTCGTACATGCCTTCCCAACGTGCGATTACCAGCACAGCCAGCGCGTTACCGATCACGTTCAGAGCGGTACGGGCCATGTCCATAACGCGGTCGACACCCGCGATGAACGCCAGACCTTCCAGCGGAATACCGACGCTGCCCAGGGTCGCCAGCAGCACCACGAAGGACACGCCCGGTACACCGGCGATGCCTTTGGAGGTAACCATCAGGGTCAGGACCAGCAGCAGCTGCTGGCTGATCGACAGGTCGATGCCGTACAGCTGAGCGATGAAGATTGCGGCGATGGACTGGTACAGGGTCGAACCGTCGAGGTTGAACGAGTAACCGGTCGGCACGACGAAGCTGCAGATGGCTTTCGGCGCGCCGTAGGCTTCCATCTTCTCGATCACGCGTGGCAGCACGGTTTCCGAAGAAGCGGTGGAGTAGGCCAGGACCAGCTCATCCTTGAAGATGCGCATCAGCTTGAACACCGAGAAACCGAACATCTTGGCGATCAGGCCCAACACTACGAAGGCGAAGAAGGCGATGGCGAAGTAAACCAGGATGACCAGTTTGGCCAGCGGCACCAGCGAGGCGAAGCCGAAGTTGGCCACCGTCACCGCGATCAGTGCGAACACGCCGATCGGCGCGTAGTTCATGATCATGTGGGTGACTTTGAACATGCTTTCCGAGACGCCCTGGAACATCTTCACCAGCGGCTCGCGCAGGTCCGACTGCAGGCTCGACAGACCGAGACCGAACAGCACGGAGAAGAAGATGATCGGCAGCATTTCGCCGCGGGCCATGGCCGCGAAGATATTCGACGGGATCAGGTTGAGGATGGTCTCGATGAACGCGTGTTCATGCTGTACTTCGGCGGCGGTCGCCTGGTACTTGGAGATATCCACTGTGCCCAGGGTGCTCATGTCGATGCCGGCGCCCGGATGGAACACGTTTGCCAATACCAGACCAACGAGGATGGCGATGGTGGTGACGATTTCGAAATAGATAATCGTCTTCAGGCCGATACGCCCGAGCTTCTTGGCGTCACCCACGCCGGCAATGCCGACGATCAGGGAGGAGATGACGATCGGGATCACGATCATCTTGATCAGACGGATAAAGATATCGCCTGCTGGTTGCAGGACGTTGCTGATCCACCAGGCTTTCTCGGCACTGAAGTGGTTGAGCAACGCACCAATTGCAATACCCAATACCAGACCGATGAGGATCTGCCAGGCGAGGCTAAGTTTTGCCTTCTTCATTATCTTTACCCTTACTTGCGTTTGACTCAGGCACATGCAGGAACTGGAACGCTCTTTAGCGGAAAAGTCTGTGCATCTGCCTCCGTATAAGGTGCCCCGAAGCGCGTGATTACGGCTCTTCGGCAGGCGAAAAAAGGCGCAACTATTCCGATGCAAGGTTGCGCCGTCTAATGCCGTAAACGCCTACCCTATGCCGAATCGGCATGAGCTTTTTTAAATGAAACTGGCGTCCCAACCGGTTCGATTGTGACATTTCGGCCGGCATAAGTGCCGTGAACCGGCCATCACAGAGCAGGTTGATTATTTTTTGAACGAGAAAAATCGACAAAAATCTTGGGAAAAAGCCTACGTGGCAAGACTAGAAGTCCTACTGTTCAAGCGGTTTTTTTGTCGATATACGGTCGCCAGGAAACACCGCGTAATGTTTTCGCGCGCAGTGTCAGCGATAAAAACAACGAGCTGGACGCTCTGGATCAATGTTTTGTCTGATTGAAAGCTCAGCGCAAGTCCGTCGAACCGCTGTGGGTCGGCGAACCTGCGGCGCAGCTTTTACCCTGACCCGGCCCTTGCGCAGGCACTCCCTGTACCCGTAGGTCACTCCGACCCTGCAACAGTCAGAACGTCCCGGCCCCCTGGTCATGCGCCAGCCTTCCTCAGGTCGGCGCAATGGAAAGCAGCAGGGCTGCTGCCTTCATGTTCAGATCAGTACCACTTCGGATCTTTCTTCAGGGTTTCCATCAAAAGATCCTGCATGCCCTGGTCGGGTTTGCCGAGGAAGCGGTAGGTGGCATGTCGCGTTGGCGACTTGTCCGCGGGCAGTCCCTCGGGCACATCAACGAGCATGGCGTAAGCATCTTTCTTGTCGAAACTGAACGCGACGATCAAGCGGTGATTCAGGCACTTGTCTGCGGATTCGCAGAGCGGGCCGACCAGATACTGGTCACCATCTTCAGTTACGGCATTCATCTGTTGGTCAGGCGTGCCGGACAGGTTCATCACCCATTCCGGCAGGCGCTCTTCCTTCTTCACCACGCCTTCCCAGGTTTCCCGGTATTGCGGGTCTGAACTCAACAGTTCGTTGACCCGCGTCTGGCCGTCATTGGCCGCCATCGCCATGGCACTACCGCCCAGAAGCAGGGCGGCTGCCAGTGTCTTCAAAGCACTCATCGTTAACCTCGGCCGCGACGGCCAAAGAAGAAGGAAGCAATGAACATCACCAGGAACACGACAAAGAGAATCTTGGCGATACCCGTGGCGGTGCCCGCGATACCACCGAAGCCCAGTACTGCAGCGATGATGGCAATGATCAAGAATGTAATTGCCCAGCTCAACATGGTGATTCTCCTTACTTCTCTATTTAGGGGTGTTGCGTGTCCCGGCGCTGCGCGCCCGAATTCATTCAATCAGTCAGAAAACCCAACGCTCTTCACGTGGCAGTTGATCGAGCGGCTGCGCCTGATCGACATCCATCATGCGCATCGAGGCGCTTTCGGCCTGGCTGCTGCTGACGGCGCTGAAGTGCGTTTGTGTGCTGTGCTGGATCGAGATCAGCGGCTCAACCTGCTGGCTGTTTTCCCAGCGCAGGTATTGCTGGCAGGCGATCAGGGTGATCAACAGCGCAAGTACGCCAAACAGACCTTGCTGGATATGCAGTGGCGAGATACGCACTTGGGCGGCACGTTGGCGAGTCATCCTGGGTTCCTCACTCTTATTCGGTGGGGGCAGTTCGTATCTGCCCGGGCTGAATGAGGTATTGCAGCCTGCATGCCAGTTTTTTAAATGAAAAATATTCAATAAAATCAATATGTTACAATCTTGGCGAAAAGCGTTAGCGACGCATCCTGCACGATGGGTCATCTGGGATCGTGCGCAATGCACGATTTTTTCGTAGGAGATTTCATTCTTATGGAATTGAGAGCAGGGCGCAGATGTCAGAAAAGTACGCAGGGAATGCCCTGCAAATCGGAATTTGTTTAAAAAACCAACAAAATCAACGTATTGGCCGTAAAGGCAGGAGAGGGCTACCCTCCTATGGCTGGCATCGTTCAGAATCAACCATGCAACTTGCCCGATTTTTCCGGGACTAACCCAAGACCAATCACTATGGAGCGTAGGAAAAATGGAATCTGCCACTGAGCATCAAGGCCGCATTCTGCTGGTGGACGACGAATCCGCCATCCTGCGTACCTTCCGTTATTGCCTCGAAGACGAGGGCTATACGGTTGCCACCGCCAACAGCGCGGCTCAGGCCGACGCCCTACTGCAACGGCAGGTTTTCGACCTGTGCTTCCTTGATCTGCGTCTGGGCGAAGACAACGGTCTCGACGTGCTGGCGCAGATGCGTATTCAGGCGCCTTGGATGCGTGTAGTGATTGTGACCGCGCATTCGGCCGTCGATACTGCTGTGGATGCGATCCAGGCCGGCGCTGCTGATTATCTGGTCAAGCCATGCAGCCCGGATCAACTGCGTCTGGCCACCGCCAAGCAATTGGAAGTGCGCCAACTGTCAGCGCGCCTCGAGGCGCTGGAAGGAGAGATCCGCAAGCCGAAAGACGGTCTCGATTCCCACAGCCCGGCGATGAAAGTGGTACTGGAAACGGCCCGCCAGGTCGCCAGCACTGACGCCAACATTCTTATTCTTGGCGAGTCCGGCACCGGTAAAGGTGAGCTGGCCCGAGCGATTCATGGCTGGAGCAAACGCGAGAAGAAATCCTGCGTAACCATCAACTGCCCGTCGTTGACCGCCGAACTGATGGAAAGCGAGCTGTTCGGTCACAGCCGTGGCGCCTTTACCGGGGCCAGCGAAAGCACTTTGGGTCGGGTCAATCAAGCGGACGGCGGTACGCTGTTTCTCGACGAGATCGGCGACTTTCCCCTGACATTGCAACCAAAGTTGCTGCGTTTCATTCAAGACAAGGAATATGAGCGGGTAGGGGATCCGGTCACCCGTCGCGCTGACGTGCGCATTCTGGCGGCAACCAACCTCAACCTTGAAGACATGGTTCGTGACGGTCGTTTCCGTGAAGATCTGCTCTATCGCCTGAACGTCATCACCCTGCACCTGCCACCACTGCGTGAACGTGCCGAGGACATCCTGACTCTGGCCGACCGTTTCCTCGCGCGCTTCGTCAAAGAGTACGCGCGTCCGGCACGAGGCTTCAGCGACGAGGCTCGTGAAGCACTGCTCGGCTACCGCTGGCCGGGCAACATTCGCGAGTTGCGCAACGTGGTCGAGCGGGCGAGCATCATCTGCCCGCAGGAACGCGTGGAAATCAGCCACCTCGGCATGGCCGAACAACCGGCCAACAATGCGCCAAGAGTCGGTGCGGCATTGAGCCTCGACGAATTGGAGAAAGCCCACATCGGCGCGGTTCTCGCCACCGCCGGTACGCTGGATCAGGCGGCAAAAACCCTCGGCATCGATGCTTCGACCCTGTACCGCAAGCGCAAGCAGTACAACCTGTGAGCGATCGACGATGAAACTGGCGATGAAGTTGCGGACCCGCTTGTTCCTGAGCATTTCCGCGCTGATCACTGTGGCCTTGCTCGGGCTGCTGCTCGGGCTGGTCAGCGTGATGCAGATGGCCGGTACTCAAGAGGCCTTGGTGCGCAGCAACTTCGTCACTCTGGATCTGGGGCTCAAGTTGCGGCAGACGCTGGGTGATCAACTGATCATCATGCTCGCGGAAAAGCCTGATCCCGTGGCGTTCGAAGCGTCGAAGCAGCATTACTTCGAGTTGCTCGACCAAGGCATCGCCCAAGAGCAAGAGGGCGATGGCCGGTTATACGGCTTCAGTCGGGCAAAAGCGGATTATCTGAGCTTCCTGGAAGCTTTCGATTTGTCCCGAGACCCGGCCAGCTCGATGAGCAGCAGCGCCGAATTCCGGGAACGCTTCAACACGTTGCGCAACGGACTGATCACCGAACACAAGCATGCACTGGACAATATCAACGCGGTACAGCGTGAGGCGCGTGACCGTGCCTTGCTGATTGCGGGTCTGCTGGGATTTGTCGGGTTGGCGGTGCTGATCATCGGTTTCATCACGGCCCACGGCATTGCCAGGCGTTTCGGCGCGCCGATCGAGGCGCTGGCGAAAGCGGCGGACAATATCGGCCAAGGCAATTTTGAAGTAACCCTGCCGATTTCCTCGGCGATGGAGATGAATCTGCTGACCAAACGCTTCGGCCTGATGGCTGAAGCGCTGCGTGAGCATCAGGCGACCAACGTCGATGAATTGCTCGCTGGCCAGCAACGCTTGCAGGCGGTGCTCGACAGCATCGATGACGGCTTGCTGATGATCGATCGTCAGGGGAATCTGGAGCACCTCAATCCCGTCGCCCAGCGGCAGTTGGGTTGGGATGATGATCGTCTCGGCCAGGGACTGGGTACGGCGCTTGGGCGGCCCGAGCTGGATGCGCAACTGCAACTGGTCTTGCGCGGCGGCACTCTGGAGCGGGCGCCGGAAGATTTGAGCATCGAGGTCGATGGCGAATCACGGTTGTTGACCTACAGCCTGACGCCCGTCAGCCACACGCAAGGTCATATCCTCGGCGCTGTGATGGTCTTGCACGATGTCACCGAGCAGCGCGCCTTTGAGCGGGTGCGCAGTGAATTCGTCTTGCGCGCCTCCCATGAGCTGCGCACGCCGGTCACCGGTATGCACATGGCGTTCGGTTTGTTCCGTGAGCGGGCGAAGTTTCCAGCGGAATCCCGCGAGGCAGATCTGCTCGACACGGTGAACGAGGAAATGCAGCGTCTGATGCAGTTGATCAACGACTTGCTTAACTTTTCGCGTTATCAGAACGGTCTGCAGAAACTCACGCTGGCGCCGTGCTCCATCGAAGATTTGCTGGAGCAGGCGCAATTGCGTTTTGCCGATTCGGCGGCGGCCAAGGGCATCGCCCTGAATGTCGAAGTACAGGCGCCGCTGCCACGTTTGCAGGCCGATCAGGCGCAGCTCGATCGCGTACTCGACAACCTCATCGACAACGCCCTGCGCCATACCGCCCGTGACGGTCAGATCCGCTTGCAGGCGCGTCGACATGGTGAGCGGGTGATCATCAGTGTTGAAGACAATGGCGAAGGTATTGCTTACGGCCAGCAGGGGCGGATCTTCGAGCCGTTCGTGCAGGTCGGGCGCAAGAAGGGCGGCGCCGGACTGGGTCTGGCGCTGTGCAAGGAAATCGTCCAGCTGCATGGCGGGCGGATGGGAGTCTATTCGAGGCCGGGGCAGGGCACGCAGTTCTATATGGCGCTCGCCGTCTAGGCTTCATCATCCATACGGCGCCCGGCAAGGCGTCGCCCGCGCGTAATCAGCTCAATGAACTGCACTGCGCTCAGGGCATGGGCGAACAACCAGCCCTGGCCGAACTTGACGCCTTCGCTGCTGAGCAATTCGGCCTGTGATTCCAGTTCGATGCCTTCGGCAATCACCTTCAGATCCAGTGCCTGGGCCATGTGAATGATGTGCGGGGCGACGCCGCTGCTCGCCGCGTCATGGCCGAGGGCGTCGATAAAGGCTTTGTCGATTTTCAGGCAGTCGACCGGCAGGGTTTGCAGGTAGGCGAGGCTGCAATAGCCGGTGCCAAAATCGTCGATCAACACTTGATGGCCAACATCGCGCAGCGCTTGCAGGTTTTCCCGCGCCACTACCACATCAATCAAGCCACGCTCGGTGACTTCGAAGGCAATCTGCCGTGCGGCCACCCGGTGCAGTGTAAGCAGTCGCGCCATGACCTGGCCGATGCGCGGCACCATCACGTCGCAGGCGGCGAGGTTGACCGAGATATACAGTTGCGGATTGGCCCGCAGCACCGGACCCAGTTGCTCCAGCAAACGCTGGAGGACAAAGTCTGTCATCTGGCGGATCTGCCCGGTATTTTCCGCCATGGGGATAAACAGATCGGGGCTGGTCAGCGTGCCATCCGGGCGGCGCCAGCGCAGCAATGCTTCGGCGCCGACGCAATTGCGACTGTCGAGATCGAAGATCGGCTGATAGAGCACCTGCAACTCGCCTCGACGAATCGCGCCGTGCAGTTCCGCGTCCAGCGACTGGCGCTGGCGCACCAGCAGGAAAACGAAAAACCCCAGAAATGCGCCGAGCAGCACACACGCCGGGATCATCCACCACCAGATAGCGGGAATATGTATTCCGGTCCTGGGTGTGATCAGCACCAGCTGATATTCCGGGTTGTTGGTGGGCATGCGGTAGATCAGCCGGGTTTGCGTGACTTGCAAGGCATCGCGGCTTTTCGGTGGCCAGTGTTCCGTGGGCGGCCAGGCTTGCGCCATGCCGAGCACCGGGATGGCCCGGGTGCCGTGATCGAGTACCACCAGCAGGCTGCTGCCGGGAGACAGATCGACCATGTCGGTCAGGTGCCCGCGCGAGGTGGCCACGCGGAAGTTGCCGCGCCCGAGCATCAGGGCTGCGCGGTTTTCATCCGGTTCAGTGGTGGTGTTCAGCCAATAGCTGTAAGTCGGGCCTTTGATGTCCGGCGCGCGGACAACCGACAGGCCTTCCTGACGCGGGCGGTTGGAGCAGATCCGCGAGGCGTCCATGTAAGCCGCTTCGTAGACGAAGCGATAGTTGAAGGTGACTTGCTGCAAGGTGGCGATCATTTCATCGTCACAACTGCGCAGCGGCTGGGCTTCGAGATCGTCGAGACTTTCGCGTAACTGGCCGAACAATTGTTCGAGGCGGGCGAGGAAACGTTCGCCTTGCGCGTTCATTTCCTGACTTTCGCTTTGCTCGACCTGACGCATTGCCACGAACATTCCACCTGCGATCAGCAGGCAGGCACTGAGGACAGCCGCGATCATCGCCAAAAACCACGGGCGATAAAACCAGCTACGCAGCGTCTCTCGGGTAGCAACCATCATGGAATATCCGAAGAATTACCAATGAGTTATAGCTGCTGATTGCGATTTCGCCCTGACCGTCGGGCGGGCGTCATTATTTTGTCTGATTGAGGACCAGCAGCAGCGCTGCCGTTTGCGCATCCGGCGTGCCGTCGAAGCGCGAAGGCCGGAAGTGCATCTGGAAGGCTGCGAGGACGTGGCGCGTCGCAACGTCCAGTTCGCCGGTTTGCGGCGTGTCATAACCCAAGTGCGCCAGTTGTGCCTGGAACCAGCTGATGCTCGGCAGTTCGCTGCTGTTGAACAGCGCTTGCTGGCGCGCCACGGCTTGTTCATTTGGCCACAGGCCCAAACCCTCGGCGGCGAGGCGTTTCCACGGGAACAACGGTCCTGGATCAAGCTTGCGCAGCGGCGCGATGTCGCTATGGCCAATGATGTGTCGCGGGCTGATGCCGTTGCGCTTGCTGATGTCCTTGAGCAGGACGATCAATGATTGAATCTGCGCCTCGCTGTACGGATACCACAGGCGTCCGGTCGGCGTGTCCTTGAAGCCCGGGTTGACGATTTCGATGCCGATCGAACTGGAGTTGAGCCAGGTGCGGCCCTGCCATTGGCTTTCGCCGGCGTGCCAGGCGCGCTGGTTTTCATCCATCAGCTTGTAGACAGTGCCGCTCTTGTCGTCGCCGATCAGGTAATGGCTGCTGACTTCGCCGTGGGTCAGCAATTGCAGCGAGCGCTCCAGCGAGGCCGACGTGTAATGCACGACCACAAACTGAATGCGGCTGTCGTAATTGGCCGAAGGATGGCTGGTGTTGTAGCGCGGGCCGCTGGCACAACCGGCCAGAACGAGCAGCGAAGCGAGGAGGGTAAAGAATTTCATGGCAGAAGGCATTACACGCAAGACAGTAATGCAACAGTGTAACGTACTGCCTTGCGTCTCGACGGTCAGCGGGCGGATTTAAACAAAATGGAACAATTTGCTCAGCCCAGCTCGACCCGGTTGCGTCCTGCATTTTTAGCGCGGTAAAGCGCCTGATCGGCTCTTTTCAGCACCAGATCGCTGTGTTCTCCAGCGCGGAATGTTGCCAGTCCCATGGAGATGGTGATCGTCACTCGCTCACCCTTGAAGTGAAACGGGCAGGCTTCGATTGCCGCTCGCAACGTTTCCAGCAATTTCGCACCGATTGCAGGCGGAGTGGCCGGTAGCAGCAGTACGAATTCCTCACCACCAAAACGCGCAATGAAGTCGGAGCCGCGCAGGCGTTTGCGCAGCACGGTGGCAATGATTTTCAGCACCTTGTCGCCGGCCAGATGGCCGTAGTTGTCATTGATGCGTTTGAAGTGATCCAGATCGAGCATCGCCAGGCTCAGGGTGTTGCCGTGCTGCTGCCACTGCTTGATTTCATGTTCGAGGCGTTCGCTCCACGCAGCGCGATTGGGCAGGCCGGTGAGCGGATCGATCAGGGCTTTCTGTCTTTGTACTTCAAGATGTTCGCGGAAACCCTGGGCTTCCTGCTCCATATGCGCCACGCGCTCGGACAGGCTTTTCAGCCGCGTTGCGACTTCCTGTTCGCGAGCGTCGCGCTGCTTCTGGTGCTGGTCCATGGTGCCTAGCAGGCCCTCGAGATGGTTCTCCAGCACATGCTTGAGGTCTTCCAGATCCGCCGCTTCCTGCACGCTGGTCTGCAAACCGTCGACTTGCTCGCGGATCTGCGTGTCCATTGCCCGCGCCGCCGAGCTGTTGTCGGCATGCCCTTCGCTGGCGGCTTGCAGATTGCTCTGGAACGCTTCGAGGCGCTCGTTGAGCTGTTGCAGGTAGGCTTCGAATTCGTGCTGGCCGCTGTCGGTGATCGCCAGCATCAACGTCGCCAGATCGTCGAGGATCGGGATCAGTTCGTACCAGTTCAAGCCATGTTTCAGTCTTTCACGCATGGCTTCGGCTTGCGGACGGTGGCGCTCCGGCAGGGTCAGGTCGTCGAGGAGGCCGATCAGGGTGTCTTCGATGTGTTTGGCCACGGAGCTGTAAGACGGCTCCGGGGTATCCGGCAGGGCGAACAGGATGTCGTGCTCGGGCTGTTCCGGGTCGATGGCTGCCAGCGCCTGGGCAATCGGTTCGGGCAGCGGCAGGCTGTCGAGGATCAGCGGTGCCGGGTCGCCGGGGTGGATCAGCTCATCAGGATTGATGGCGGCGGGCGCGATGGGCGTCTGAGCTGGAGCTGCGGCGAAAACAGGCTCGGGCTCGATGTGCTCAGCCTGCGGTTCGACCGCAGGGCTACTGACTTTGCTGACGACCGTGGGTGGTACAAAGTTAACCACCTCTGCCGGTTCCGGTTCCAAATGAGCCTGGGCGGCTGGCGTCGTTGTTTCGACGGACACCACAGCTTCGATGACAGGCGCTGCCGTCATGGCTTCGATCACGGCGACAGGGGCGGGCTGTGCGGCTTCTGGTTCGGGCGCCGGTGGGGCAGGCGGTTGCGGCGGCGTGGCTTGCAGCGGCGCGGGTGATTCTGTCGCTGGCGCTTCTTCGCTGTCACGACTACCGAACAGACGCTGCAACAATCCCGGGCGACCCGGCTCTGCCGGGGTGTCCAACTGACTTAACGCTTTGCCCTGCAAACCACTGAGCTCACTTAACAGCAATGGCATTTCCCGCGCCGAACCGACGCGGCCATCCAGTTGTTTGGCGAATTTCTTCAGCGGCTGGGCGACCTCACGCGGCAGCGGCAAAGCCTGCAACTGGGTGACCAGCGACGTCAGCGCGGTACTGACCTGATCGATGCGGGTTTCGCGGCGCTGCTCGGAATCGAGCACGGCTTTTTCCAGGCGCGGCAGGAGGGCGGCGAGGCCGGCGTCCATGTCATCGGTGCGCACCACGTCGCGCATCTCTTTCATGCACTGATCAACGACTTTATCGGTGCCTTCGGCCGCCAGCGTGCTGCGCACCAGGCCGCGGCGCAGCAAATCGAGCCTGGCGGCCCAGCGGCGTTCAAGTTTGTCCTGTTGTTCGATGCTTTTGAGGTACTTCTCTTTCCAGCGCTGGGCGTCGTCGCTCATTCAGGGGTTCCGCGAGGGGCAGGACTCAACGCGGGCAATGCATCGGCCGTGAGCGAACCCGGCAGACGAATCTCTACCGCGACCGGCAGGTGATCGGAAATCGGTTGTGCCAGCACTTCGACCTTTTCCAGGGTTAGGGTCGGGCTGAGCAAAATATGATCAAGACAGCGCTGAGGGCGCCAGCTGGGGAATGTCGCTTCCACCTGCGGGGCCAGCAGGCCGAGATCGCGTAACGGTGAATGTTGTAGCAGATCGCTGGCATGGGTGTTCATGTCGCCCATCAACACTTGGTGTTTGTAACCGCCAATCAGCTCACGAATATAGGCCAGTTGCAGGCTGCGGGTTCGCGCGCCAAGGGCCAGGTGCATCATCACCACCACCAGCGCTTCCGGGCCTTCGCCGAAACGCAGCAGAATCGCGCCACGACCTTTCGGTCCGGGCAGCGGGTGATCTTCGATCGCCGACGGTTTCAGGCGACTGAGCACGCCATTGCTGTGCTGAGCGAGTCGGCCGAGGTTGCGATTGAGTTGTTGATACCAGTAGGGAAAGGCGCCGAGCTGCGCCAGATGTTCCACCTGATTGACGTAGCCCGAACGCAGGCTGCCGCCATCGGCTTCCTGCAGTGCGACCAGATCGAAGTCGCCCAGCAGGTCGCCGATCTTTTGCAGGTTGCCTGAACGCCCGTTGTGCGGCAGCAGATGCTGCCAGCTGCGGGTCAGGTAATGTCGATAGCGCTCGGTGCTGATGCCGACCTGGATATTGAAACTGAGCAAGCGCAGACGCTGGTCTGCGGGCAGGCCCGTGGACTCCAGGTGATGCTCGTTGACCTGCGGATCATGCAGGCCAACGATGCGTTCAGACTTCCAGCGGCGCATGGCGGTAGCCGCGCTTAGTTGGCTGCAGCCTTGGTTGCCGCTCGCTCTTTGGCGACCAGTTGGTCAGCCAGTTTCAACGCTTGCTCGGCGCCGCCGGCAGAGCCGATGTCGAAACGGTACTTGCCGTTGACGATCATGGTGGGTACGCCAGTGATCTCATACTTCTTGGCCAGTTCGCGAGCTTTTACGATCTGACCTTTGATGGCGAAAGAGTCGAAGGTGGCGAGGAACTTGTCCTTGTCCACGCCCTGGGTGGCGAGGAAGTCAGCCATGTCGTTCTTGTCGGTCAGCTTTTTGTGTTGTTTCTGGATTGCTTCGAAAACCGCCGCGTGAACCTTGTGCTCGACACCCATGGCTTCGAGGGTCAGGAACATCTGGCCGTGAGCGTCCCATGGGCCGCCGAACATCGCCGGAATACGCACGAAGTTGACGTCGGATGGCAGTTTTTCAACCCACGGGTTGATCACCGGTTCAAAGGCGTAGCAGTGCGGGCAGCCGTACCAGAACAGCTCGACCACTTCGATCTTGCCAGGCTCTGCAACCGGTACCGGGTTGGCCAGTTCCACGTAAGGGGCGGCTGGGGCTTCGGCGGCTTGAGCGGTCACGCCGAACAGGCTGGCAGCGACGAGAGCGGCGCTGATGATCAGATTACGCATGCTTTACTCCTGGACAATTTGGGTCGCCTCGCGCGACCTGTTTTCAGACAGATCCTGGCGGGCATGAGTTCTGTAGTGTAACGGCAGCGGCCACAAAAAAGGGCGGCCAAAGCCACCCTTTTTATACTTGCTGCGACGGATTAATCGAGCGTTAACGTTGCAGGAGATGTCCATCGCCTGCAGCGCTCGATCCGTAGGCCTTAGTGCAGACCTTGAATGTAGCTGGAGACCGCAGCGATATCTTCGTCGCTCAGGCGTTTGGCGATGGTTTGCATGGTCATGGTGTCACCGTCGTTGTTGCGGCCGCCTTCTTCCTTGCGGAAATCAGTCAGCTGCTTGGCGATGTATTGAGCGTGTTGGCCACCCAGGTGCGGGAAGCCGGCAGCTGCGTTGCCGGCGCCGTTCGGCGAGTGGCAACCGGTGCAGGCGGGCAGGCCCTTGGCCAGGTTGCCGCCACGGAACAGCGCTTCACCGCGAGCGACGATCTTCGGATCGGCGGCGCCGACGCTGCCTTTCTGGCTGGCGAAGTAGGCGGCGATGTCGGCCAGGTCCTGATCGCTCAGGTTAGTCAGCAAGCCAGTCATTTCCAGAACGGTGCGCTTGCCCGACTTGATGTCGTGCAGTTGCTTGGTCAGGTAGCGTTCACCTTGACCGGCCAGTTTCGGAAAGTTTGGCGCCATGCTGTTCCCGTCCGGGCCATGGCAGGCTCCACATACGGCGGCTTTTGCCTGGCCTGCTGCGGCATCACCGGCAGCATGGGCGAAGCCTGAGATTCCCACGGTCAACAGCAGACTCACGATCAATTTGTTCATCAGCTAATCCAACTACGGCTAAGGGTTAAGTTATGGACCGGGCTTACTCGCGCTCATCCACAGGATGATGGCTTGGTAATCCTCGGCACTGCAGTCCATGCACAAACCACGCGGCGGCATCGCCTTGAAACCCTGGGTCACGTGTTGCACCAGCGTCCCCATACCTTTCGCCAACCTCGGCGTCCAAGCTTCCTGATCGCCTCTTTCGGGCGCCATGGGTAGTTGGCCGGAATGACAGGCACCACAAACACGGTTGTACACAGCTTCCGGATCCTGTGTAGCCTGTGCGCTGTAAAGCGGCATCAAGACTCCGGCAGCCAGCAGCCATTTCGTCATAAAACGACCTTTTCAGGGTTGAGAGCGTTCTGCGTTCTAATGCGCAATCAAGGTCTGTCGCTCTCGTGAACTTCATCCTACGCTGGGACAAAGCACACACAAAATCTGCGGCATTATATACTGGCGTCACTGAAACGGAAGCGACACCGCGTTCCGCGCCCAATCCCGGCGCCGCCCACATCGGAAATCCCATGCAACTCAAGAATCCCATCCTCGGCCTGTGCCAACAGTCCACGTTCATGCTCAGTGCCGCCAAAGTCGATCAATGCCCTGACGACGAAGGCTTCGAAGTGGCGTTCGCCGGTCGTTCCAACGCCGGCAAATCCAGCGCACTGAACACTTTGACTCACGCCAGCCTGGCGCGTACCTCGAAAACCCCGGGTCGCACACAGCTGTTGAACTTCTTCAAGCTAGACGAAGATCGCCGTCTGGTCGACCTGCCGGGCTACGGTTACGCAAAAGTACCGATCCCGCTGAAGATGCACTGGCAGCGTCACCTCGAGGCTTACCTCGGTGGCCGGGAGAGTTTGAAAGGTTTGATTCTGATGATGGACATCCGTCATCCAATGACCGACTTCGACCTGCTGATGCTTGACTGGGCCGTTGCGGCCGGCATGCCGATGCACATCCTGCTGACCAAGGCCGACAAGCTCACCTACGGCGCAGCCAAGAACACCCTGCTCAAAGTGCAGTCGGAAATCCGCAAGGGCTGGGGTGATCTGGTCACCATCCAGCTGTTCTCCGCGCCAAAACGCATGGGCCTGGAAGAGGCCTACACTGTACTGGCCGGCTGGATGGAACTGGCAGACAAAGGCGCCGAGGCGGCAGCCGAGTAATCGGGATAGGGAAATTTGTTTGTAGTGTGTTCAGGCAAGGCGAAAGGGCAGTGAAAAGCTGAGTTTAGGGGACCTAAATGAGCATTTGAGCTGAGCTTTCAACGCAGCATGAACGCGCTACAGACAAATTTTGGGCAAAAAAAGCCCCGGATTTCATTGGGGAGGGAGAAATTCCGGGGTTTAAGTTCCGAACCGCTAGGGCGGGGTTCAGATATCTGCCAACACTTAACACAACATAGGAGCATCGAAGGGCTTCACCAGCCATTCAGTATCTCTGAGTAGTGTCCTTCCAGATTAGTTCAGATTTTTTTCAAAAAGCTTTGGAATAATATCGAGCGCTTTTAGAAATAAGCAGGTTTTACTGGCGTTGCCGCGACAACAGGTCGCGGCAAACCGTGTTCAAAAGGCTCAGTGAGCCTCATCCCAATTATTGCCCACACCCACTTCGACCAGCAGTGGCACATCCAGCTTCGCCGCTTCGCTCATGTGCACGCGAATCTCGGCGCTGACCTGCTCGACCAGATCCTCGCGAACCTCCAGCACCAGTTCATCGTGTACCTGCAGGATGACTTTGGCGTCCAGCCCGGACGCCGCCAGCCAGTTATCCACCGCGACCATGGCTTTCTTGATGATATCGGCAGCGGTGCCCTGCATCGGCGCGTTGATTGCCGTACGTTCGGCGGCGGCGCGTTCCTGCGGCTTGTTCGAGTTGATCTCCGGCAGGTACAGGCGACGACCGAAGAAGGTCTCGACATAACCCTGATCCGCCGCCTGTGCGCGGGTGCGATCCATGTACTCGCGAACGCCTGGGTAACGGGCGAAGTAAGTGTCGATGTAAGCCTTGGCGGTCTTGGTATCGACGCCGATGTCCTTGCCGAGCTTCTGCGCGCCCATGCCGTAGATCAGACCGAAGTTGATCGCCTTGGCGCCACGGCGCTGGTCAGAGGTCACTTCGTTGAGCTCAACCTTGAACACTTCGGCAGCGGTCGCGGTGTGCACGTCAAGATTGTTGCGGAAGGCATTCATCAAGCCTTCGTCCTTGGACAGGTGCGCCATGATCCGCAACTCAATCTGCGAATAGTCCGCCGCGAGCAGTTTGTAGCCTTTCGGCGCGACGAAGGCCTGACGGATGCGCCGGCCTTCAGCGGTACGCACCGGGATGTTCTGCAGGTTTGGATCGCTGGAGGACAAGCGCCCGGTCGACGCCACAGCCTGATGATACGAGGTGTGGATGCGGCCGGTGCGCGGGTTGATCTGCTCCGGCAGGCGATCGGTGTAAGTGCTTTTCAGCTTGCTCATCGAGCGATGCTCCATCAGCACCTTCGGCAAACGGTGATCGTCTTCGGCGAGTTTCGCCAACACTTCTTCAGCGGTGGACGGCTGGCCCTTGGCGGTTTTCTTCAGCACCGGCAGACCGAGTTTCTCGTAGAGAATCACGCCCAGTTGTTTCGGCGAGCCAAGGTTGAATTCTTCCCCGGCGATCTCGAACGCTTCGCGCTCCAGCGCAACCATTTTGTTGCCCAGCTCGATGCTCTGGATGCCGAGCAGCTCTGCGTCGACGAACGCGCCTTGGCGTTCGATGCGGGCGAGGACGGGCACCAGCGGAATCTCGATATCGGTCAGCACGCTGGCCAGGCTCGGGATGGCGCTGAGTTTTTCGAACAAGGTCTGGTGCAGACGCAGGGTGATGTCGGCGTCCTCGGCGGCGTACGGCCCGGCCTGTTCCAGCGCGATCTGGTCGAAGGTCAGCTGCTTGGCGCCTTTGCCGGCGATGTCCTGGAAGCTCACGGTGGTGTGATCCAGATACTTCTGCGCGAGGCTGTCCATGTCGTGGCGGGTGGCGGTGGAGTTGAGCACGTAGGACTCAAGCATCGTGTCGAAGGCGATGCCGCGCACGTTGATGCCTTGGCTCTGATCGCCGCCGATGGCGCAGTTGGCCAAAATGTTCATGTCGAACTTGGCGTGCTGGCCGACCTTGAGCTTGCTCGGGTCTTCCAGAATCGGCTTGAGTGCGCGCAGCACGGTGTCGCGATCCAGCTGCTCCGGCACGCCGATGTAGGAGTGGGTCAGCGGAATGTACGCGGCTTCGTTGGCCTGCACGGCGAACGACAGACCGACCAGTTGCGCCTGCTGCGCGTCGATGCCGGTGGTTTCGGTGTCGAAGGCGAACAGCTTGGCGTTGTTCAACTTTTCCAGCCAGACATCAAAACGCGCTTGATCGAGGATCGTCTCGTACGCGGCTTCGGTCGGAGCAGCGGGAGTTTCGATATCTGGCGCGCTGAACAGATCGCCGGCCGGCGCAGGCTCGCTGGCCGCACTCAGTTCCAGACGTTTGGCGTCGCGATCCAGATCGTTGATCCAGCTTTTGAATTCGAGCAGCGAGTACAGCTCGTAGAGCTTGGCCGGGTCTTCCGCGCCCATCTGCAGATCGTCGAGTTCGACGTCCAGCGGCACGTCGACCTTGATGGTCGCCAGTTGATAGGAGAGGAACGCCATCTCCTTGTGCTCTTCAAGCTTGGCCGGCAGGGTTTTCGCGCCGCGAATCGGCAGGGTCGGGACGATGTCGAGATTGGCGTACAGCTCGGTGAGGCCGCCATTGACGCCGACCAACAGGCCGGAGGCAGTTTTCGGGCCGATGCCCGGAACGCCCGGGATGTTGTCGGACGAATCGCCCATCAGCGCCAGATAATCGATGATCTGCTCCGGTGCGACGCCGAATTTCTCCTTCACGCCTTCCACGTCCATCGAACTACCGGACATGGTGTTGACCAAGGTAATGTGGCCATCGACCAGTTGCGCCATGTCCTTGTCGCCGGTGGAGATCACCACCGGACGATCCGCCGCCGCGCTGCTGCGGGCGAGGGTGCCGATCACGTCGTCGGCCTCGACGCCTTCCACGCACAGCAGCGGGAAGCCGAGGGCGATCACGCTCTGGTGCAGCGGCTCGATCTGCACGCGCATGTCGTCGGGCATGCTTGGGCGGTTGGCTTTGTATTCGGCGTACATTTCATCGCGAAATGTCCCGCCCTTGGCGTCGAACACCACGGCGAACGGGCTGTCCGGGTACTGCTTGCGCAGACTCTTGAGCATGTTCAGCACGCCCTTGACCGCACCGGTCGGCAGGCCTTTGGAGGTGGTCAGTGGTGGCAGTGCGTGAAAGGCGCGGTACAGGTAAGACGAACCGTCCACCAGGACGAGGGGGGCTTGGCTCATGAGCAGGATCAACCTTTTCGGCGGGTCCGGCGCTAGAATAGCGGGACCGTTGACGACAAAGGGACAAGGTTATCATGCGTACGTTAAATCGCTTGCTGCTGGTCGGTCTGATTGCTGTCTCACCGTTGGCCGCGATGGCGGCGGATGATGCGCCGTCGGGAGATCCTGAAGTCACCATTCGCACGGAAGGCGACAAGACGATTCAGGAGTACCGTCAAAACGGGTTCCTGTACGCGATCAAAGTCACGCCAAAGGGCGCGCCGCCTTACTTTCTGGTGCGTGCAGACGGGACGGATGCAAACTTCATCCGCTCGGATCAGCCGGATATGCTGATTCCGTCGTGGAAGATTTTCGAATGGAAGTAGATTTTTAATTCACCCGGCGCCGCCATTGGCGGCGCCCGTACTGGCAGTTAAAACATGTCTGTGTTCACTCCCCTGGCTCGGCCCGAGCTGGAAACCTTTCTCGCCCCTTACGGGCTTGGCCGTCTGCTTGATTTCCAGGGGATCGCCGCCGGCAGCGAAAACACCAACTTCTTTATCAGCCTGGAGCAGGGCGAGTTCGTTCTGACCCTGGTCGAGCGTGGCCCGGTGCAGGAGATGCCGTTCTTCATCGACCTGCTCGATGTGCTCCACGAAGCCGACTTGCCGGTGCCGTATGCACTGCGCACCATTGACGGTGTGGCGCTGCGTGAGCTGAAGGGCAAACCGGCACTGCTGCAACCGCGCCTCTCTGGCAAGCACATCAAAGTTGCCAATGCCCAGCATTGCGCGCAGGTCGGCGAGTTGCAGGCGCATCTGCACCTGGCGACCCAGGGCGAGCACATGATCAAGCGCAAGACCGATCGTGGCCTGGACTGGATGCTGGAGGAGGGCACGGAGTTTCTCTCGCACCTGAGCGATGAACCGCGTGTGCTGCTACAAAAGGCGCTGGATGAAATCACCGAGCGCAAAGAGAAGATCCTCGCGCTGCCCCGGGCGAACATCCACGCCGACCTGTTTCGCGATAACGCGATGTTCGAAGGCACGCACCTGACCGGGCTGATCGACTTCTACAACGCCTGCTCGGGGCCGATGCTCTATGACGTGGCGATTGCCTTGAATGACTGGTGCTCGGACGAGGACGGTTTGATTGATGGCCCGCGTGCTCGCGCATTCCTTGGCGCTTATGCGGCGCTGCGCCCGTTTACGGCGGCGGAAGCTGAGTTGTGGCCGACCATGCTGCGTGTGGCCTGTGTGCGATTCTGGCTGTCGCGGTTGATCGCGGCGGAGCAGTTCGCCGGGCAGGACGTGTTAATTCACGATCCGCGGGAGTTTGAGCAGCGCTTGGCGCAGCGGCAGCAGGTCAGTACACCGTTGCCTTTCGCCCTTTAAAAGCTTCGCGAGCAGGCTCGCTCCCACAGGATTTCGGTGATCCTGTGGGAGCGAGCCTGCTCGCGAATGGGGGCAACACCGATGCCGGGGGTTACAGAGATTCCAGGCACCCGGCCAAATCGTTACCCAGCTTCTCCAATACCTGCTCATAGCCCTGAGCCGTCGCCGGGGTGTACCCGCCCAACGCATCCAGTTCTGCCAGCTTCACCGGCAGACCGGCCACCAAAGTCTCGGCCAGACGCGGACGCAATGGCGGCTCACTGAACACACAAGTCTTGCCCACTTCCTGCAATCGCTTGCGCATCGCCGCAACATGCTGCGCACCGGGCTGCACTTCGGCGGCCACGCTGAACACACCGGCATGCTTCAGGCCATAAGCCTCTTCAAAGTAATCAAACGCTTCGTGGAAGACGAAGTAGGGCTTGCCTTCAACACTGGCCAGACGCTTCTTCAAACGCTGATCCAGTGCGTCCAGACGTTCGTCAAACGCCTTGGCGTTCTTCTGATAGCGCTCGGCATTAGCCGGATCTGCGGTGCTCAAGTCAGCGGCCATTTTGTCGGCAATCACCCGCGCATTCACCGGCGATAGCCACAAATGCGCATCCAGCGTGCCCGGACGATGATCGTGATCATGCTCGTCGGCGTCTTCGGCGTGGGAATGGCTGTCCTCAGCAAAACGCCGCAATTTCATCCCCGGCAAATCCTGCACCGCGACGCTCGGTAGCGTCCGACCATTCAGCACGCGTGGCAGAAAGCCTTCCATGTCCGGGCCGATCCAGTACAGCAGATCGACCGACTGCACCTTCCGTACGTCGGATGGGCGCAACGCGTAATTGTGCGGCGAGGCACCCGGCGGCAACAGCACTTCGGGAATCGCCACGCCGTCCTGCACCGCCGCTGCAATCAGCTGCAACGGTTTGATGCTGGTGAGGACTTTGACCTCGGCCTGAGCCGAACCGATCAGCAGAAAACTGGCGACAAAAGCCACAAAAACAGAAAAAAGTCGGGACACGATGACCACTCAAGGAGGCGAGAACGGGTAACATAATAACGTCTCTATCAAAACTCGTCGCCGCCCATGCCTATTACACCGATTGCCAGCCGTCCCCACGACCACTCTCATTGCGTGCACAGCGCTTTGTCCGAGGCCGATACCTTGTGCGCCCAGAAAGGCTTGCGCCTGACCGCGTTGCGCCGCCGGGTGCTGGAATTGGTATGGCAAAGCCACAAACCGTTGGGCGCCTACGACATTCTTGCCGTGCTGAGCGAGCAGGACGGTCGCCGCGCTGCGCCGCCAACCGTGTACCGCGCGCTGGATTTCCTTCTCGAAAACGGCTTGGTGCACCGCATCTCTTCGCTGAACGCCTTCGTCGGCTGCGTCCATCCGGAGCACGCGCATCAGGGCCAGTTCCTGATCTGCCGCGATTGCCACGCTGCCATCGAGCTTGAGCAAAAAGTGATCAGCGACGCGATCATCAACAGCGCCAAAGACGTCGGTTTCATCGTCGAAGCGCAGACCGTCGAAGTCGTCGGCCTGTGCTCCGGTTGCCAGGGGGCTTGATGAGCAACGCGCTGATCCGTCTGGAGCAGGTCGCCGTCACATTTGCCGGGCAGGCTGTGCTGGACAATATCGAGCTGAGCGTCGAACCGGGGCAGATCGTCACCCTGATCGGCCCCAATGGCGCCGGCAAGACCACGCTGGTGCGCGCCGTGCTGGGCCTGTTGAAACCGGACAGCGGCAGCGTCTGGCGCAAACCGAAACTGCGCGTCGGTTACATGCCGCAAAAACTCCACGTCGATCCGACTCTTCCGCTGTCGGTGCTGCGTTTTCTGCGGCTGGTGCCGGGCGTTGATCGTCCGCGTGCGCTGGCCGCGCTGAAAGAGGTCGGCGCTGAACACGTTATCGACAGCCCTGTGCAAAGCGTTTCCGGCGGTGAAATGCAGCGTGTGCTGCTGGCGCGGGCACTGCTGCGCGAACCGGAATTGCTGGTGCTCGACGAGCCGGTGCAAGGCGTCGACGTCGCCGGGCAGGCCGAGCTGTACAGCCTGATCACTCGTCTGCGCGACCGCCACGGCTGCGGCGTGTTGATGGTGTCCCACGATTTGCATCTGGTGATGAGCACCACCGACCAAGTGGTCTGCCTCAACCGTCACGTCTGCTGCTCCGGGCATCCCGAGCAGGTCAGCGGCGATCCGGCGTTTGTCGAGCTGTTCGGCAAGAACGCGCAGAGCCTGGCGGTCTATCACCACCATCACGACCACGCTCACGATCTGCACGGTTCAGTGGTCAAAGGGCCGGTTATTGGCCAACCTCACGTTCATGGAGACAACTGCAAGCATGGCTGATTTTCTGTTGTATGCCCTGCTTGCAGGTCTGGCGTTGGCGATCGTTGCAGGTCCGTTGGGTTCGTTCGTGGTCTGGCGGCGCATGGCCTATTTCGGCGATACCTTGTCCCACGCCGCATTGCTCGGCGTGGCGCTGGGCTTTTTGCTGGATGTCAGCCCGACCGTTGCAGTCACCTTAGGCTGCTTGCTGCTGGCGGTGCTTTTGGTGACCTTGCAACAGCGCCAACCGCTGGCGTCTGACACGCTGTTGGGAATTCTCGCACCGAGCACGCTCTCTCTCGGCCTGGTGGTACTAAGCTTCATGCATGAAGTGCGGATCGACCTGATGGCCTATCTGTTCGGCGATCTGCTGGCGATCAGCCCGACCGATCTGGCGTGGATCCTCGGCGGCAGCGCGGCGGTGCTGGTGTTGCTGGTGACGCTGTGGCGGCCATTGCTGGCGATTACCGTGCACGAAGAGCTGGCCAAGGTCGAAGGCCTGCCGGTCGCAGGTCTGCGCATGGCGCTGATGTTGTTGATTGCGGTAGTAATCGCGGTGGCGATGAAAATCGTCGGTGTGTTGCTGATTACCTCGCTGTTGATCATCCCGGCGGCTGCGGCACAGCGTCACGCCCGCTCGCCGGAGCAGATGGCCCTGGGCGCGAGCCTGCTGGGCATGCTCGCCGTGTGTGGCGGGCTGTCTCTGTCGTGGTTCAAGGACACCCCGGCGGGGCCGTCAATCGTTGTGACGGCGGCCGCACTGTTTCTGTTGAGTTTTGTTCTGCCCCGTCGTGGGGTGTAGACTTGGCCGCTTTTTGCGCAAATAGAGAGTCGCAGGAATGAAGCCGTTCGCCTCCCGTTATCTGCTCCTTGTCGCATTTTCAGTGCTACTGGGCGCCTGCCAAAGCACGCCGCCGGTGGCCGAAGTCCCCGATGCGCGGGCTACGGCCATCGCACAGCTGGAGCAAAGCCTGGCCAGCAGCGAACTGGCCACTGCCGAAGATCAATTGGCGGCTTTGCAGAAAGACACCCCCAACGATCAATCCCTTGAGCAATACCAGCGGCAATTGGCCGAGGCGTATCTGCGTCGCAGCCAGATCGTGCTGCAGAAGGGCGATGTGAATGCCGCCGCCACAGCGCTGAGCCGTGCTCGCGCGTTGATGCCGAAAGCGCCGGCGCTGACCGGTGGCGTGAATGGCGCCATCACCGAAGCGCGCAAGGCTGAGCTGGAAAAAGCTGAAGCGGCACTGTTGGCAGCCGAAGCCAAGCCGAAAGCCAAGGTGATCGATCCGACCGCCGAGAGCACCACGGTGGCGCTGAATATCACCGATAGCCGCAAACTTCGTCGGCAACTGGATGCGATCGCCGCTGATGTGGTGAATTACGAGTGTGGGGTGACCATTCAGGCACCACGCACCAATGACTATCCTTGGTTGGCGACGTTGCTGACCAAGCGGGTCAAGAAATTGAATCCGGATTTTGATCTGAAGATTGTGAAGCAGACCGTGCGCACCGTGCCTGCGCAGATGGTTCTCAGTCCGCGTAAACCCTAAAAAGCTTCGCGAGCAGGCTCGCTCCCACAGGGATCTCCAGTGAACACAAAATTCGTGTTTATAGGAGAACCCTTGTGGGAGCGAGCCTGCTCGCGAAAGCGTCCTTTCAGCCAACGAAGATCTTAAGCTGGAATGGCCTTCGCCTTAGGCTCGCGATCCCAAACCCGATGCTGTCCGATCGCAGCAAAGAATGGCTTCGTCAGCGCGCCAACATCCTTGCCTTGCAACAACCCGGCATCCGCTTCCAGTTTCAGCAGATCCTGCAATTGCTTGGCATCGCCGTGCAACGCAATCGCCTTCAAATGCTTGTACGCCTCCAGCAGGTAATGCAACGCCACGCCGTCGCCGCTCAGCGCCTTCACCGACGCCGCACCACCCGGCACGAACACCGCGTCAAAAATCACCGACGGCATGCCTTCCATCGAAGCATCCACTGGCAACATTTTGCCGTCAGCGGTCTTCACCGGCGCTGAAGTCGGGCCGAGCAACTTGGCATGCGCACCCTCAGCGGCCAATGCCTTCTTCATTGCATCTATCGCCGCACCATCGACGCCGTTGGCAGCAAGAATCGCCACTTTTCGAGTTTTGATGTTTTCTGGCAGCAAATTAGCCTGACTCAATGACGGCGAGTGATCAAACGACACCTTGCGCACATCCACCGTACCTTTGCTCGGCGCTGGCAGACCCAGATTAGCCGCCACACGCTTGGCCAGTTGCAGATCGATGTTGGCCAGAATCTCGTTCACTTCCCGCGCACGGATGAACTCGCGCTCAACCTTGCCCAGCTCGAAGCTGTAAGCGGCAATGATGTGCTCCTTCTCGTGATCGCTCATGCTGTTGAAGAATAGCGTCGCCTGGGAGAAGTGATCGCTGAACGACTCGCTGCGCTGGCGGATCTTGTTGGCATCGATGCGCTCTGGATAACTTTCGAAACCACCGTCCTGCGCGGCCGGCGGCGTTTCTTTCGGCCAGCCGCCATCAATCGAGTTCGGCTCGTAAGACGCGCGGCCCTTGTCGATCACCGTGCGGTGCTGCGCATCGCGCTGGCCGTTGTGGAACGGCGCCACCGGGCGGTTGATTGGCAGCTCATGAAAGTTCGGCCCACCGAGTCGGCTGATTTGCGTATCGGTGTAGGAAAACAGTCGGCCCTGCAGCAGCGGGTCATTGGAGAAGTCGATGCCCGGCACGATGTGGCCAGGGCAGAACGCGACTTGCTCGGTCTCGGCGAAGAAGTTGTCCGGGTTGCGGTTCAGCGTCATCTTGCCCAGCGGCGTGATCGGCACGATCTCTTCGGGGATCAGCTTGGTCGGGTCGAGGATGTCGAAATCGAAGTCGTGCTCGTTTTCCTCCTCGATGATCTGCACGCCGAGTTCCCATTCCGGGTAATCGCCCATTTCGATCGCTTCCCAGAGGTCGCGACGGTGGTAGTCGGTGTCTTTACCGGCGAGCTTCTGCGCCTCGTCCCAGACCAGCGAGCACGTGCCGGCGGTAGGGCGCCAGTGGAATTTGACGAAGCGCGATTTGCCTTCAGCGTTGATCAGCCGGAAGGTGTGCACACCGAAGCCCTGCATGCTGCGCAGGCTTTTCGGAATCGCCCGGTCAGACATCGCCCAGATGACCATGTGCGCCGATTCCGGCACCAGCGAGACGAAATCCCAGAAGGTATCGTGGGCTGAGCCACCGGTTGGGATTTCATTGTGCGGCTCGGGCTTCACCGCGTGGACGAAGTCGGGAAACTTGATCGCGTCCTGAATGAAAAACACCGGCATGTTGTTGCCGACCAGGTCAAAGTTGCCTTCATCGGTAAAGAACTTCACCGCGAAACCGCGCACGTCACGCACGGTATCGCCGGAACCACGCGGGCCCTGCACCGTGGAAAAGCGCACGAATACCGGGGTCTTTTTCCCCGGATCCTGTAGGAAACCGGCCTTGGTCAGCGTCGAATGGTTCTCGTACGCCTGAAAGAAACCATGCGCGCCGGTGCCGCGTGCGTGGACGATGCGTTCCGGAATGCGCTCATGGTCAAAATGCGTGATCTTTTCCCGCATGATGAAGTCTTCAAGCAGCGACGGCCCGCGCGGGCCGGCCTTGAGCGTGTTTTGGTTGTCGGCGATCTTCACGCCTTGGTTGGTGCGCAGGGCCTGGCCGGTGGCGTCGGAGCGAAACTTTTCCAGGCTGTCGAGTTTGGCGTTGGTGTTGGCGCGATCCGGGGTATCGGTTCCGGCCATCTGGCTTTTATCTGTCGTAGGCTTCTTGCTCATCAGTCGTAAACTCCTCGGTTGACCCCGATGCTGGCCGGGGACTCTTGAGTGGTTCCCGGGCACGGCACCCAGGGTTTTCAAGTCGCTTACTTAGTGACTGATGAGGCGTTGGGGGCGTTCCTTTTTTATGACCTTTGATCTTGTTATTGCCAAATCGAAGGTTAATTGCGAAATAAATGCTAAGAACCTCTATACGGACAGGCTAAAATGCGCGCCCGGCTAACCGCTGATCCTTTTCTAACGCGCCCCACAAGGTTCGCTACGTGATCGAGTTTCAAAACGTCCATAAGACTTACCGCGTCGCCGGTAAGGACATTCCCGCGCTGCACCCGACCAGTCTCGCCATCGAGAACGGGCAGGTGTTCGGCCTCATTGGCCATTCCGGCGCGGGCAAAAGTACCCTGCTGCGGCTGATCAATCGCCTGGAGAACTCCAGCGGCGGCAAGATCATCGTCGACGGCGAAGAAGTCACCGCGCTGGACGCCAACGGCCTGCGCCGTTTCCGTCAGCAAGTCGGGATGATCTTCCAGCACTTCAACCTGCTCGCCTCCAAGACCGTGGCTGACAACGTTGCGTTGCCGCTGACCCTGGCCGGCGAACTGTCGGGCAGCGAGATCGACAAGCGTGTCGCCGAGTTGCTGGCGCGGGTCGGTCTGTCCGACCACGCCAAGAAGTACCCGGCGCAATTGTCTGGCGGCCAAAAGCAGCGCGTCGGCATCGCCCGCGCCCTGGCGACCAAGCCGAAGATTCTGCTGTGCGACGAGGCCACCAGTGCCCTCGACCCGCAGACCACGGCGTCGGTCCTGCAACTGCTGGCCGAGATCAACCGCGAGCTGAAACTGACCATCGTCCTGATCACCCACGAGATGGATGTCATCCGTCGCGTCTGCGATCAAGTGGCGGTGATGGATGCCGGCGTAATCGTCGAGCAAGGTTCGGTGGCCGATGTGTTCCTGCATCCGCAGCACCCGACCACCAAGCGTTTCGTCCAGGAAAGCGAGCAGATCGACGAAAGCGAGCAGCGTGATGACTTCGCGCACGTGCCGGGGCGCATCGTGCGTCTGACCTTCCAGGGCGAAGCGACCTACGCGCCGTTGCTCGGTACCGTCGCCCGGGAAACCGGCGTCGACTACAGCATCCTCGCCGGTCGTATCGACCGCATCAAAGACATTCCGTACGGGCAATTGACCCTCGCCGTCACCGGTGGCGACATGGAAGCGGCCTTCGCCCGCTTCACCGCCGCTGACGTTCACATGGAGGTATTGCGCTAATGGAAGACCTGATCAGTTTCTTCACCAACATCGATTGGTACGAAATCTGGCTGGCCACCGGCGACACCATGCTGATGCTTGGCGGTTCGCTGCTGTTCACCGTGTTGCTCGGCCTGCCGCTGGGCGTGTTGCTGTTCCTCTGCAGCCCGCGTCAGTTGCTGGAAAACCGTGGTCTGTACGCGGTCCTGTCGCTGGCGGTGAACATCCTGCGTTCGCTGCCGTTCATTATTCTGTTGATCGTGATGATCCCGTTCACCGTGCTGATCACCGGCACGTCGCTGGGCGTGGCCGGTGCGATTCCGCCGTTGGTAGTCGGTGCCACACCGTTCTTCGCGCGTCTGGTGGAAACTGCGCTGCGTGAGGTTGATCGCGGCATTATCGAAGCGACCCAGTCGATGGGCGCGACCACGCGGCAGATCATCATGAACGCCTTGTTGCCGGAAGCACGTCCGGGCATCTTCGCGGCGATTACGGTGACGGCGATTACACTGGTGTCCTACACGGCGATGGCCGGTGTGGTTGGCGCTGGTGGTCTGGGTGACCTGGCGATCCGTTTCGGCTACCAGCGTTTCCAGACTGACGTGATGATCGTCACTGTGGTGTTGCTGCTGATTCTGGTGCAAGTGCTGCAGATGGTGGGCGACCGTTTGGTCGTGCATTTTTCGCGCAAATAAGCGGTTTTGTATTGAACAGATGAGCCGGCCATTCGCTGGCAGGCGCCAGACGGGCGCCTCATAAGGAGTTAGCTGAATGAAAAAACTGATCGCTGCTTTTGCTGCCGTTGCAGCATTCTCGGCCCACGCCGAAACCCTGACCGTTGCCGCCACCCCGGTGCCGCACGCGGAAATCCTCGAGTTCGTGAAGCCGGCGCTGGCCAAAGAAGGTGTGGATCTGAAGGTCAAGGTCTTCACCGACTACATTCAGCCGAACGTACAGGTCGCGGAAAAGCGCCTGGACGCCAACTTCTTCCAGCACCAGCCGTACCTCGATGAGTTCAACAAGGCCAAGGGCACCAGTCTGGTTGCCGTGACCGGTGTGCACCTGGAGCCGCTGGGCGCTTACTCGAGCAAGCTCAAGGATCTGAAGGATCTGCCAAGCGGTGCCAACGTGGTGATCCCGAACGACGCTACCAACGGTGGCCGTGCGTTGTTGCTGCTGGCCAAGGCTGGCGTGATCACGCTGAAGGATCCGACCAACATCCTGTCGACCGTCAAAGACATCGCGCAGAACCCGAAAGACCTGAAAATCCGCGAACTGGAAGCCGCGACCATCCCGCGCGTGCTGACCCAGGTCGATCTGGCGCTGATCAACACCAACTACGCGCTGGAAGCCAAGCTCGATCCGTCCAAGGATGCGCTGGTGATTGAAGGCAATGATTCGCCGTACGTGAACATCCTCGTGTCCCGCGCGGACAACAAGGACAGCGACGCGATGAAGAAACTCGCTGCTGCGCTGCACAGCCCGGAAGTGAAGAAATTCATTACCGAGAAGTATAAAGGCGCGGTATTGCCGGCGTTCTGATTTAGATTGCTGCAACGAAAAGGGGACGCCATGAGCGTCCCCTTTTTTGTGTCTGATGTTTGGCTTTGGACCTGCTGTGAAGCTGCCCCTCACCCCAGCCCTCTCCCAGAGGGAGAGGGGGCCGACCGAGGTGTCTTGCGTCATACATCGACCTGAAAGGTCTTGGCGATTATGGATTCAATGCAGGACGTTCAATTCGGTGTAGCTTCCCAATATTCCCCGATCAGTCCCCTCTCCCTCTGGGAGAGGGCTAGGGTGAGGGGCTTTTCGCTCTTCAGCTTTTATTTGCGGTTAAGCATCACCGGCAACTGCGCGACCAGTTTGGCGTTGTTCAGCGGCGCCCGAATAAACCCACGCTGCGTACCATCCGGCCCGATCACCGCGAGATTGCCGCTATGGTCGACGGTGTAATTCGGCTTGCTGGTGTCCGCCGGAATAAACGGAATACTCACCGCATTTGCCACCTTCTGCAGTTCTTCAATCGAAGTCGGTGTCAGGCCAACAAACTGCGGATCAAAGTAACCCAGATACTGCTTCAACTGCTTGGGGTTATCGCGGTTCGGGTCAACGCTGACCAGCACGATCTGCAACTTGTCCACAGCGTCCTTGGGCAACTCGCTCTTGATCTGGCGCAGCTGTGCGAGGGTGGTCGGGCAGATGTCCGGGCAGAAGGTGTAGCCGAAAAACAGCAGACTCCACTTGCCTTTGAGCTCGTTGATCGCCACCGGTTGGCCGTCCTGATCAGTCATCGTCACGTCCGGCAGATTGCGGCTCTGCGGCAGCAGAATAATGCCGGCGTCGATCAGCGCAGTGGGGTCGCCCTGGCCCTTGCCGCTCAGCACTTTGTTGACGGTCAGGCCGAGGATCAGCGCGATCACGGCGACGAGGATGAAGACGGTTTTCTGGGTTCGAGTCATAGGTTCAACAGTAAGTAGTGGTCTACGAGCAGGGCGATGAACAGCAGAAACAAGTACCAAATAGAGTACTTGAAGGTGTTGATCGCCGCGTGCGGCCGAGTGCCACGGTACAGCACCACGGCCCATTGCAGAAACCTTGCGCCGAGAGCGAGCGCGCAAATCAGGTAGAGCACGCCGCTCATGTGGATCACGTACGGCAGCAGGCTCACCGCCAGCAGCGCGAAGGTGTACAGCAGAATATGCACTTTGGTGTAGTGCTCGCCGTGGGTGACCGGCAGCATCGGGATGTCAGCCTTGGCGTATTCCTCTTTGCGATGGATCGCCAATGCCCAGAAGTGCGGCGGCGTCCAGGCGAAGATGATCAGCACCAGCAACAACGGTTCGGCGCTGACGTGGCCGGTGGCGGCGGTCCAGCCAAGCAGCGGTGGCGCGGCGCCGGCGAGGCCACCGATGACAATGTTCTGCGGCGTCGCCCGTTTAAGGAAACCGGTGTAGATCACCGCATAACCGAGCAGCGAAGCCAGGGTCAGCCACGCCGTCAGCGGATTGGTGAACGTCAGCAACAAGGCCTGACCGAGCAGCGCCAGCACCAGAGCAAAGGTCAGCGCTGCCGCCGGTGAAACCCGGCCTTCTGCTAACGGCCGTTTGTGCGTGCGCGCCATCACCGCATCGATGCGCCGATCGACCACATGATTGACCGCCGCCGCGCCGCCGGCACACAACGCAATCCCCAGATTGCCGAACACCAGCACCGTCCATGGCACCCCGGCGCGAGTCGCGAGGAACATGCCGACCAGCGAGGTGATTAGCATCAGCACCACGACTTTCGGTTTGGTCAGTTCCAGATAATCACGCCAGATCGCCTGATGCGGGCGTTCGCCAATCAGAATCGCCACGGTGTTTCTCCTTTTATGGTGATGGGCGCGGCCGCGTGTTTACGCGGACTCAGACGCCAGCGTGCGAGCACCGGTTGTTTGACCCGGACCAGACTGGTGCGCGCGTGGTAATTGACCAGCACCATGGTCAGCAACAGCGCCGCACCGCCAGCGTTATGCGCGACCGCCACCGGCAGCGGCAGATGGAACAACACGTTGCTGATACCGAGGGTGATTTGCGCGGCGAGGGCAATCAGCAGCAGGCCGGCCAGCCGCGTCATGCCGACCACTTTCAATTGCCAGGCCAGACCGAGCAAAACCAACGTCACCAGCAACGCGCCGATCCGGTGAGTCAGGTGAATCGCCGTGCGCGCATCACTGTCGAGTTGCCCACCGAGATAGTTCGGGCCGATGTGTTGGGTCAGGTGAAACCCGTTGGCGAAATCCGCTGGCGGTAGCCACTGCCCGTGGCACGTGGGGAAGTCGATACAGGCCACCGCTGCGTAGTTGGAGCTGACCCAGCCACCGAGGGCGATCTGGCCAATCACCAACAGTAATCCCGCCGTCGCCCAATACTGCAAACGCTTGGGTACGGTCAGCGCCGGCAGCACGCCGGACAATCGCAACGTCAGCAAAAACAACAGGCTCAGGGTCGCAAAACCGCCGAGCAAATGCCCGGTGACCACCTGCGGCCAGAGCTTGAGCGTCACCGTCCACATGCCGAACGCGGCTTGCGCAAACACCACCGCCAGCAGAAACAGCGGTAGCTTCAACGGCTGTCCCGGATGACGTCGATTGACCCACGCCCGCCCGGCGAGAATCGAAATGAGCAGGCCAAGGGTGCCAGCGAAATAGCGGTGAATCATCTCGTTCCAGCCCTTGTGCGCCTCCACCGGCGAGTCGGGGTAATGCAGTTCGGCATGGGCCAGTTGCGCTTCGCTTTTCGGCACGCTGATAAAGCCGTAGCAGCCCGGCCAGTCCGGACAGCCGAGGCCGGCGTGGGTCAGGCGCGTATAGGCGCCGAGCAGCACCACAATCAGTGCCAGCAGGGTGGCAAACAGCGCGAGGCGAAATCCAGGTTTGGCCATGACGATGCCCTTATCCGATGTTCGACAGTTTCAGCAGGTGCCGCAGGTCGTTGAGCAGATCCTTGCCGTTCACATTCGGCTCGTAACGCAGCACGAGGTTGCCGTGCGGATCGATGATCCACAGTTGCGGCGTGGCTTTGTCGCCAGTGGTTTTGCTGAACACACCAGCGTCCAGCGGATAGCGTTGCAGTTGTGGATATTCACGGGTCAGCTTGGCCTCGTAATCGGCGCTCACTGGTTGCGCGACGGCGAGGGCATGGCTGGCGCGGCCGGCCTCGCGACCGAGGCCGATCTGGATCTGCCGCGCCAGATACACCAGTTGCTGGCAGTCCACCGCGCAATCCTTCGGCGCGGTGACCAGCATTTGCCAGCGCTCCTCGTCGGCCTGCACGCCGAGGTCGGCGCGGGTCTGGCCGTTGCCGATCAGCTCACCGTGATAGCTGCGACCTTCCGGCACCCAGAACTGCAATTTGTACATGCCGGTGGCGAGCAGCATCGGGCCGACCACGCCGAGCACAATCAGCAATAACTGAATGCGCCCGCGACGGCGGCTGGCGGCAGGTTTCGCCTCAGACATGCTGGGTGGATTCATGGCCGTTCCCATGGTGTTTCTCCTTTGCGTTGTGCAAGCCCAAATAGACGTAGAGGCCGAGCAGGGCGGTGGCCATGGCGAACCACTGCACGGCGTAACCGAGGTGTTTTTCCGGGCCCATGGCGACCACCGGCCAATCGGCCTCGTAGCTGGCCGGGCCGGGTTCGACGCGTAATTCGTAGGCGAAGCCGTCGCGCTCGAGGGTTTGCCACAGCTTGGTGGGCTCGACGGCAGTGATGGTTTGCGGCCAGGTGTTGCTGACCGGATCGGCGTGCAACTGGAAAGTAGCGCCGGGGGCGACGTAGACCCAGGCGTCGATATTCAGCGCATCGGCAGGTGTGGAAAATTGTGGCGGCACGCGGCGATCCGGCCACGGCAACCAGCCGCGATTGACCAGCAGCCACAAACCGCTGCGTTGATCCTGAAACGGTTGCAGCAACTCGACGCCGACCTTGCCGTCGCGCTGGCGGTTGTCGAGCAACAGACTGTGCGCGGCATCGAACTGGCCGTGCAGATGCACACGGCGATAGGCCGGATCGGCGCTGCTCAGTAACTCGCTGCTGGCCATCGGTTCGGCGGCGTGGCGTTCGGCGTAACTGGCGAGCAGGGCGGTTTTCTCGGCGCCACGGCTCAATTGCCAGAAACCCAACGACACCAGCAGCGGCAGCAAAAGCGCCACCACCACGGTCGGTATCACGCCCGGGCGAAAACGCTTCATGGCTGCGCCACAAAGTCAGTCGTTGCGATCGCTATACTCAACTGCATCGCCTGTCCCCCGGAGTTCTTCCCATGCTCAAAACAGCGATCGTCCTGATGCTGATTGCCACGGTGATCAGCCTGTTCAGCGGCCTGTTTTTCCTGGTCAAGGACGACAGCAGCTCGAATCGCCTGGTCATCGCCTTGAGTGTTCGGGTGGCATTGGCCGCAGTCACCGTCGGCTTGATCGCCTGGGGCTTTTACAGCGGCCAACTGGTGTCGCATGCGCCTTGGTAATGCTGACCCTCAGAGTACGTAAACGAAGATAAAGAGGCCGATCCACACCACGTCGACGAAGTGCCAATACCAGCTCGCCGCTTCGAAGCCGAACTGGTGCTCGTTGTCGAAATGGCCCCTCATGATGCGCATCAGCATCACAAACAGAATGATCGTGCCGATGGTCACGTGGGCGCCGTGGAATCCGGTGAGCATGAAGAACGTCGCGCCATAAATGCCCGAACCGAGGGTCAGGCCCAGCTCGTGATAGGCGTGAATGTATTCCTCAGCCTGGAAACCGAGAAACGCGCAGCCCAGCAGCACGGTGATCGCCAGCCAGATTTTCAGCGCGCCGCGATGGCCCTTCTTCAAGGCGTGGTGGGCGATGGTGATGGTCACACTGGAGCTGACCAGCAGGATCGTGTTGATCAGCGGCAGGCCCCACGGGCTGATGATGTCCTTGGGCGGCGGGAACAGTTTCGGGTCTGGCGTGTGCAGCAGCGGCCAGGTGAACTGGAAGTTCGGCCAGAGCATGTGCGCGATGCCTTTCGGGCCTTCGCCGCCAAGCGCCGGGCCGGAAATGTGTCGTACGTAAAACAGCGCGCCGAAGAAGGCGATGAAGAACATCACTTCGGAGAAGATGAACCAACTCATGCCCCAGCGGAACGAGCGATCCAGCTGCGCGCTGTAGAGTCCCGCGCGGCTTTCCTTGATCACCGTGCCGAACCAGCCGAACAGCATGTACGCCACCAGCAGGCCGCCGATGAAAAAGATCAGCGGGCCGTGGGATTCCGGGCGCGCGGCCTTCAGATCGTTGAACCAGGTGGCCAGGCCGTACACGGTGACGAGCATCCCGACCGTGGCAATGATCGGCCATTTGCTCTGGGCCGGAACGAAATAATGCTCATGAGTTGCCATTTATTGTTCTCCTTATCGGGCACGCTCAACCGCCAGTGTTTGCAGCCACCGGCGGATGTCGGGCGGTGATATCGAACAGCGTGTAGGACAGCGTCAGGTGCTTCACATCCTTGGGCATGTCGCGGTCAACAATGAAGCGCACCGGCATCTCGATCTGCTGACCGGGCTGCAGCACCTGCTGGGTAAAACAAAAGCATTCGGTCTTGTGGAAATACGCCGCCGCGTTGCTCGGCGCGATACTCGGCACGGCTTGCGCACTCATCGGCTTGTCGGTGGGGTTGCGCGCGATGAAAATCATCTCGTTGACCGCGCCGGGGTTGGCGGTGAGTTCGTCGTGCTTGGGATAGAAATCCCATGGCATATCGGCGGTGTTGGTCGACAGAAACTGCACGCGCACCTGGCGCGAAGTGTCGACCACCTGTTCACCCTCGTACTGTCCGGCAGTCTTGCCGTTGATGCCGAAGGCCTTGCACATCACGTCGTAGATCGGCACCAGGGCAAAGCCGAAGACAAACATCGCCACCACCACCCCGAGCAGGCGAGTGACGAGTTTTTTCATCGAGATCGAGTCAGCCATGATTCATGCCTCCCCACTAAACCCTGTAGGAGTGAGCCTGCTCGCGATGGGTCCACCGCGGTGTGCCTGACACACCGCCATCGCGAGCAGGCTCGCTCCCACAGGGAGATCTGTGTTCATTTCACTTCCGGCGGTGTGGTGAAGGTGTGATACGGCGCCGGTGACGGCACGCTCCACTCCAGACCTTCCGCGCCATCCCAAGGCTTGGCCGGTGCAGGCTCGCCACCCCGGATGGTCTTGATCACGATGAACAGGAAGAAGATCTGCGTGGCACCGAACATGAACGCGCCAATCGACGAGACCATGTTGAAGTCGGCGAACTGCAGGTTGTAGTCCGGGATCCGTCGCGGCATCCCCGCCAGTCCCACGAAGTGCATCGGGAAAAAGGTCAGGTTCATGCCGACGAACGACAGCCAGAAATGCAGCTTGCCGAGGGTTTCGTCGTACATGTGCCCGGTCCATTTCGGCAACCAGTAATAGGCCGAGGCGAAGATCCCGAAGATCGCCCCCGGCACCAGCACATAGTGGAAGTGCGCGACCACAAAGTAGGTGTCCTGATACTGGAAGTCCGCCGGGGCGATGGCCAGCATCAGCCCGGAGAAACCGCCGATGGAAAACAGGATCACGAACGCCACGGCAAACAGCATCGGTGTCTCGAAGGTCATCGAGCCTTGCCACATGGTGCTGGCCCAGTTGAACACCTTGACCCCGGTCGGCACCGCGATGAGCATGGTCGCGTACATGAAGAACAGCTCGCCCACCAACGGAATGCCGACCACAAACATGTGGTGCGCCCAGACGATGAACGACAGGAACGCGATGCTCGCCGTGGCGTAGACCATCGAGGTGTAGCCGAACAGCGGTTTGCGCGCGAAGGTCGGGATGATCTGGCTGACCGCGCCGAACGCCGGCAGGATCATGATGTACACCTCCGGGTGGCCGAAGAACCAGAACACATGCTGGAACAGCACCGGGTCACCGCCACCGGCAGCACTGAAGAAACTGGTGCCGAAGTGGATGTCCATCAGCATCATCGTCACGCACCCGGCCAGCACCGGCATCACCGCGATCAGCAGGAACGCGGTGATCAGCCAGGTCCAGACGAACAGCGGCATTTTCATCAGGGTCATGCCGGGGGCGCGCAGGTTGAGAATGGTGGCGATCACGTTGATCGCGCCCATGATCGAACTGATCCCCATCAGGTGGATGGCGAAGATGAAGAAGGTCACGCTTTCCGGCGCGTAAGTCGTCGACAGCGGTGCGTAAAAGGTCCAGCCGAAATTCGGCCCGCCACCGGGGCTGAACAGGGTCGAGACCAACAGCAGAAACGCCGCCGGCAACAGCCAGAAGCTGAAGTTGTTCATCCGTGGCAGGGCCATGTCCGGCGCGCCGACCATCAGCGGGATCATCCAGTTGGCGAGGCCGACGAACGCCGGCATCACTGCGCCGAAGACCATCACCAGTCCATGCATGGTGGTCATCTGGTTGAAGAACGCCGGTTCGACGATCTGCAAACCGGGCTGGAACAGCTCGGCGCGGATCACCATGGCGAACGAGCCGCCAAGCAGGAACATCAGAAACGCAAACCACAGGTACAGCGTGCCGATGTCCTTGTGGTTGGTGGTCAGTACCCAGCGCATCAGGCCTTTGGCGGGGCCGTGGGCGTGGTCGGCATGACCGTGGTCATCGATGACAGCGCTCATGGCCGGTCTCCTTTACGTGAGTGGGCGGGGCGGGCCGGGGCGTGATGCCCCGGCCGGTTCACGAGGTACGCGATAGACCGGCTCATTTGCTTTCCGCCTGTTTCAGCTCCAGCACTTCTTTTGGCGTGACCATGTCGCCCTTGTTGTTGCCCCAGGCGTTACGTTCGTAGGTCACGACCGCTGCGATATCGACTTCCGACAGCTGTTTGCCGAACGCCGCCATGGCGGTGCCGGGTTTGCCGTGGAAGACAATGCTCAAGTGATCCTTGATCGGGCCGGTGGCAATTTTCGAGCCCTTGAGCGCCGGGAACATCGGCGGCAGGCCTTGGCCTTCGGCCTGGTGACAGGCAACGCAGGTGGTGTGATACACCTTGTCGCCGCGCTCCTTGAGTTCGTCGAGGGTCCAATCCTTGCTGGTCAGCTCTTTAAGCTGCGCGGCCTCGGCCTTGCGCTCGGCCAGCCACTTGTCGTAGTCGGCCTTGTCCTTGACCTCGACCACGATCGGCATGAAGCCGTGATCCTTGCCGCACAGCTCGGCGCACTGGCCACGGTAAAGTCCGGGCTTGTCGACACGCGTCCAGGCCTCATTGACGAACCCGGGGATCGCATCGCGCTTGACCGCAAACGCCGGCACCCACCAGGAGTGGATAACGTCGGCGGAGGTCACGAGGAAGCGCACCTTGGCCCCGGTCGGCAGTACGAGCGGCTTGTCGACCTCAAGCAAGTAGTGCTCGCCCTTGGCTTCCTTGTTGTGGATCTGCTCGGCGGGGGTGGCCAGGTTGCTGAAGAACTCGACGTCCTGGCCCAGGTATTTGTAGTGCCACTTCCACTGGTAGCCGGTGACCTGGATATCAATATCCGGCTCACTGGCGTCGTACATCTTGATCAGGGTGGCGGTCGCGGGTACGGCCATGGCCACCAGAATCAGCAGCGGCACGACGGTCCACATGATTTCGACGCCGGTGCTTTCGTGGAATTTTGCGGCGACCTGCCCGGTAGAACGGCGGTGCACCATCATCGACCAGAACATGGCGCCGAAGACGATGATCCCGATCACCACACAGATCCAGAAAATGGTCATGTGCAGGTCGAATACTGCGTGACTGATTTCAGTCGCTCCAGGCGCCATATTCACAGTCCAGGCGGCGTTGGCCTGGCTGAAAATCGACCACAACAGGAGGCCCATCCAGACGTGTGGATGTCGCATCATTGCGGGTTCCCCTTATCGTTCTTGTTATCCCGCCGGCTTTCGCCTGCGGCAAGGGAGCGGCTGCATCAGACTACGAACTTGAATCGCCGGGCCTTGCTGCGGGTGCAGTCGGGCGTCATCAGCTAACTCCATTCACTGGCGAGTATAGACAGCGACGGGAAATTGCAATGTGCGCACGTAAATCAACTGAAACAGCCGGGACTTGCGTTCAAGGGCACGAATGGAGAAGGATGCAGACGAGTGGTGGCAAACCGATATAACGCAGGTGCATCAAGGATGAAATAATTATGACAAATGCGTCTTAGCATTTTTCGTAAGCCAGCTAAGTTATGTCTTCCCTATTTCATTGCCTTGTTTCCTGGAGTTTTCATGAACACCGCCGCATTGCGCGAGCAGATCCAAAAAGCCCAACAACACGAAAAAGACACCGGCCTGCTGACCCGTCAGCTGGAAAGCAAGCTGCCTCATTTACACCCGGCGATCCAATTGCCGGAAGCCGACGCCAATGGTGTGCTGACGCGTTTTGTCGCCGCCTACATCGATGAAGTGCCAGACCTGCTGGATGCAGCCAATGAAGTCGCCAGGGAAGCGGGAATCGAATCGCAGATCAAACCGGTGCTGAAAATCGCCGAGCAGTATTTCCTCCAGCCGCCAGCCATCATGGCCGGGCACGTTGGCCTGGACAGCCTGCTCGACGAAGCCTATCTGGCGCACCGTTTTGTCGAAGAGGTCAACGACCTGTACATCAAGCATTTCGGCCAGCCACTGATCCCCCTGGACATGACGGTCGCCAACTTGATTGCTCACCAATTGATCGGTGAGGAATTTGCCAACCAACTGGACGAAGCGGTGCATCACGCGATCGACGAGATGCTCAACGACGAAAGTTTTGCCCTGGAATCGGTAGAGGTCTACCGCGACAAACTCAGCAGCCCGGACACCGGCGCCGCGTGGAAACGCTGGCCGTGCATGGGCCGGCGACTGGGTGTGGGTCTGGAGCTGGACCAGCCCGCCGCCTGAGTTACACACAATCGAATGTAGGAGCTGCCGCAGGCTGCGATCTTTTGATCTTTTACAATCAAAATCAAAAGATCGCAGCCTGCGGCAGCTCCTACAGGGGTTGAGTTCAACCAGCAAATTTAGCCGGCTGCGCCGATCCCGGTATTGGTCCGCACTCTGCCTTCCAGCCTGCGCTTCAACCCCCGCGACTCAATCAACAGCTTCGACCCCTTCGCCGCATTCGCCCGGCCCCACTCCTCCAGCAACTCCAGACACGAATGGTCGATGTAGCTCAGATTATTGAGCGGCACATGCACCGTCGTCCCCTGCGGAATACTGCCCAGCACTTGCGTCAGCGCCGGCACCTTGAGGAATGTCGCCGCACCGACCAGACGCAATTCCATCTCACCATCCTGTGGCAGATCGATCAGGCTGATCTTCAACCGCGACGCCTTGAACGCCAGTTTCAACATCGTCAAACCGAAACCGATCAACACACCGGTCAGCAGGTCAGTGAAGATGATCGCCAGTGCCGTCGCCGCGTAGGTGAACATCGGCATCCGCCCATAACGGCCCAGACCTCGAAACGCCTTGAGATCGACCAGTTTGAAACCGGTGTACACCAGCACCCCCGCCAGGCTCGCCACCGGAATGCTTTGCAGCACACTCGACAGCAACAGCACGAACGCCAAAAGCCACAGGCCATGGAAGATCGTCGAGTAACGCGTGGTCGCGCCGGCCTGGACGTTGGCCGAACTGCGCACGATGACCCCGGTCATCGGCAGCGCGCCGAGCAAACCGCAGAGCATGTTGCCGACACCTTGCGCCGACAGTTCCCGGTCGAAATCCGAACGCACGCCGCTGTGCATGCGATCCACCGCTGCGGCGGACAACAACGTTTCCGCGCTGGCGATAAATGCCACGGCAAACGCAGCGATCAACAGCGTCGGATCGGCCAGACTGAGCAGATCTGCCGGCTTCAACCAATCAATGGCTTCCGCCAGATTCGCTGGCACTTCAACGCGCTTCACCTGCAGGGCCAGCAACAGACTTGCCCCGGTCGCCAGACCCACACCGAGCAATGCCCCGGGAACGAAGCGCAGCGAATGCGGGCGAAATTTCTCCCAGAGCCACATCACCGCGATGGTCGACAGCCCGAGCAACCCGGCCTGCCAGCCAAACGACGGCAAGGCCTGCGCCACCGCCGCGGGGAACGCCGTAAGGTTATCCAGCCCCGAGGGCTTCGGTGATGCATCGAGCATCACATGCACCTGCGACAGCACGATCAACACGCCAATCCCCGCCAGCATCCCATAGACCACCGCTGGCGCTGTGACCCGAAACCAGCAACCGAGCTTCAAGCGCCCGGCCACCAGTTGCAGAAAACCGGCAAGCAAAAGAATCGGCCCGAGCATCTCGATGCCGTGCTGGCGCACCAGTTCAAACACCAACACCGCCAGACCCGCCGCCGGCCCACTGACCTGTAACGGCGAACCTGCCAGCCAACCGACCACCAGACCACCGATGATCCCGGTGATCAGCCCTTTGGCCGGCGGCAACCCTGACGCGATCGCAATACCCATGCACAGCGGCAGGGCGACCAGAAACACAACCACTGAAGCGAGCAGCTCCCGTGGCAACACCGCTTTCAATTGAGCCGCACGCATGGCGATTCTCCCGAAGTTTTCTTCAGGCATGGCAAGGCCGGGTCGCTGAATCAGCGACCGGCGTCAAACCACACAGATGTTTAGGAGGATTTAGAAGCGCGCTTTGGGCGTCGCCACCGGAATCGGATGGCTGCCGTCGAGCGGCAGGAAACGTCCCTGATCCGCGTCGTAAGCTTTGATTTCGCTGGTTTCGATATCGTAGACCCAGCCATGGATGAACAAATGACCGTTCGCCATGCGCGAGGCTACCGAAGGATGGGTACGCAAGTGCTGCAATTGGGCGATGACGTTTTCCTCGGTGAGGATCGGCATGCTTTCTTTTTCGTCGGCGCAGTTACAGTTCTCATGCACCATGGTTTTCGCGACTTCAGCGTGGCGCAGCCAGGCTTTGACTGTCGGCATTTTTTCCAGGCTGTCCGGATTGAGCACTGCACGCATGGCGCCGCAATCGGAGTGGCCGCAGATGATGATGTGCTGTACGCCGAGCGCCAGTACCGCGTATTCGATTGCGGTGGAAACGCCGCCGTTCATCTGCCCGTAAGGCGGCACGACGTTGCCGACGTTACGGGTTACGAACAGATCGCCGGGCGAGCTGTGGGTGATCAGCTCGGGGACGATGCGCGAGTCGGCGCAAGTGATGAACATCGCTTTTGGCGCCTGGGCCGTGGCGAGTTTCTTGAAGAGTTCTTCCTGCTGTGGGAAGACCTCATGATGAAAATGCAAAAAGCCGTCTACGATCTGTCGCAGCGCTGCATCGGCGGATTCCGCTTCAGGGGTTTGCGCCGACGCAGCCAACGGCTGTTTATCCTTGTCACTCATGATTCATCCTCTTTGGCGGATTAGGGGAGTCATTCCCATGTATTCCGGTATGAAGCCAGTGGCTGTTTAAAACATCCGGGTCATCCCGACCCGTCAGTCACTCGATGAACAAGGTAGCCGCCGAAACTTAACTCAAACTGAATCAAACGCTCTAGAACGTGTGTTCCAGGTCACAAAAAACGTGACTGGGTGATTTCGGCGGAAGGATTCCAACCCCTCAACCATAGGTCAATTGTCGCTAAATCAACGACATCTGGCGACCCGGCGGACAGAAGGCCGTGCAATCGAGGTTATAGCCCTCGCGGTGATTCAGGCCCAGACGTTTGATTGCCTTGGCGAAACGTTGCGCGAGCAGGTCGGCGAACACCCCTTCACCGCGCATACGCGCACCGAAACGACTGTCGTAGAGCTCACCGCCGCGGCTTTGGCGGATCAGGCTCAGCACATGCGCGGCCCGTTGCGGATAGTGCGCCGCCAGCCATTCTTCGAACAGCGGCGCCACCTCCAGCGGCAGACGCAGCATCATGTAGGCAGCGCTTTGCGCGCCGGCGGCGTGGGCCTCGCTGAGCAGGCTTTCGATTTCGCTGTCGTTGATCATCGGAATCATCGGTGAACACAGCACGCCGACCGGAATGCCGGCCTCGCGCATCACCCGAATGGCGCGCAACCGCGCTTTGGGGGCGGCGGCGCGCGGTTCGAGGATGCGTTTGAGTTCGTCGTCCAGCGTGGTCAGGCTGATCATCACCGCCACCAGCCGTTGCTGCGCCAGTTCGGTGAGCAGGTCGAGGTCGCGCAGAATCAGCGAGCCCTTGGTGACGATGGTCACCGGGTGCTTATAGCGCAGCAGCACTTCGAGGGTCTGGCGGGTGATTTTGTGTTCACGCTCGATTGGCTGATACGGGTCGGTGTTGGAACCCAGATTGATTGGCGCGCATTGATAGCCTTTTTTCCCGAGCTGTTCTTCCAGCACTTGGGCGGCGTTGGTCTTGGCGATCAGCTTGGTTTCGAAATCCAGCCCCGGCGACATGTCCCAATAGGCGTGGCTGGGCCGTGCGTAGCAATAGATGCAGCCGTGTTCGCAGCCTCGGTAGGGGTTGATCGAGCGGTCGAAGGGCAGATCCGGAGAGGTGTTGCGGGTAATGATGGTTTTTGCGGTTTCGAGAATCACCTCGGTGCCTTGGGTCAGCGGCACTTCCTGATACCAGCCGTCATCCTCGGCCACCGAACGGTTCGGCGCGAAGCGGTTATGCGGGTTGCTGGCGGTGCCGCGGCCACGGGGCGGGAGAGGATTGATCATTGGGGCAGGCTCCGTGTCTGTATATGCATACAGTACCTGAGCCAGGCCGGTGCGATCCAGTACCGTTCAGCGTTGGAATAATGGCTGAGTGGCAAAGTTAATATATATGCAAAGGCGAAGTACAACCCGAGATACATATGTTCCGTTGTCGCGACAAGTTATCGAATATAGTCTTTGGCACTTCCAAGGGCTGTTGTCCGGTAATCAGGTTAAAAGGATTTAATTAATGTCTTATCTCAATCAGCGTGGCGTATTCGTGCAAATGATGCTGCCGAATGCTTCGGAACCCAACACCATTGTTTCGATGCAACTGGCGCGCAAGGAGCTGGGCTGGAATGCTGAGCAAGAGCTGTCCACCGAGACGCTGGTCGATTCGATCTACGTGGTGGCGGTGTCCGGCGACCGTGGCAAGACCTTCACTATTCGCAGCAACAAGAAAGATGTCGACGGCGATGGTGATATTGATAACGATGACAAGGCGAAGTTGATTGCACTGGCCAAGGCTTATGTAAGTATCGTTAATCCTTAAAAGCGAAGTTTGTTGCGCTATACGTATAGTAAAAACCCTGCATGAATGATTCATGCAGGGTTTCTGCTTTTAATGATGTTCTGTTACTTGGCCAAGATCATCAGTGGATGTTGTTTTCATATCGTCGCTGCGTAGGCCCGCAACCTCCTTGGCGCTGACCGGCGCGCCTTTGTTACCCCAACTGCCACGGATGAAACTCACCACATCCCCCACTTCCTGATCCGACAGGCGCCAGGCGAAACCGGGCATGGTGAAGGTCGAGGGTGCTGTATGCGTCGCCGGCAATGTGCCGCCCTTGAGCACGATGTGGATCAGCGACGTCGGGTCTTCCGATTGCAGTACCGGATTGCCCGCCAGCGCCGGGAACACCCGGGTGTAGCCATGGCCATCGGTGCGATGGCACGCGGCGCAGTTGTCGATGTATACCGAAGCACCGCGCTGACTGTCATCGCCGTTCCACAGGGCTTTCGCCGCTGTCTCGTCGTACTGATGCGGCTGATCGTTCGGATCAGTGGCCGGCAACGACTTGAGGTAGCGGGCAATTGCGGTCAGGTCGGCATCGGTCATGTATTGCATGCTGTGGGTGACCACATCACTCATGCCGCCGAACACCGCGCTGCGATCGCTGCGACCGGTCTTGAGGAACTGCACCAGTTGCTCTTCGCTCCAGCCGCCGAGGCCATCCTTGTGATCGCCGCGCAGGCTTTTGGCGATCCAGCCTTCCAGCGGCGCACTGCCGGCGAGGAAGGTTGTACCGTCAGCGGCGCTCAGGGATTTCTCCTGCATGGTCAGCGCACGTGGCGTATGGCAGGCGCCGCAATGACCGAGGCCTTCGACCAGATACGCACCACGATCAATCACCGGGTCGGCACTCGTCGCTTTGTAGTCCTCGACCTTCGGCGCAAACATCCAGCGCCAGCCCATCAGCGGCCAGCGCATGCTGAGTGGCCACGGAATATCGCTGGCCTTGTTCTCCTGTGCCACCGGTTCGACGCCGTGCATGAAGTACGCGTACAGCGCTTGCATGTCGGTTTCGCTGACACGCGCGTAGGACGGATACGGCATCGCCGGGTACAACGTACTACCGTTTTTGGCGACGCCATGGCGTACGGCCTGATCGAAGTCTTCGAAGCTGTATTCGCCGACGCCGGTCTTGTCCGGGGTGATGTTGGTCGAGTAAATGGTGCCGATCGGGGTTTCCATCGGCAGGCCACCGGCAAACGGTTTGCCGCCCTTGGCGGTGTGGCACGCCACGCAGTCACCGGCGCGGGCGAGGTATTCGCCCTGCTTGATCAGACTTTGATCAACGTCGGCCGCATGAATGGAGGCACTGCCGAGCAGCGCCAGGGTCGCGATAACGAGATTTTTCATGGTCATCGCTCCTTAAGCCTGAACCAGCGGGCCGGGGTTTTTCAGGTATTGCTCGCGGATCGCCTTCGCCGACCAGTAGGTCAGTGCCGCAACCAGGCCGGTCGGGTTGTATCCAAGGCCCTGCGGGAATGCCGAGGCACCCGGCACGAAGACGTTGTGTACGTCCCAACTCTGCAGATAACGGTTCAGCGCGCTGGTCTTCGGATCGGTGCCCATGATCGCGCCACCGTTAAGGTGCGTGGTCTGGTAGGACGCAGTGTTGAAGTGGTCGCCGACTTTTTTGCCGATCACCGCAATGGCTTTCGGCCCCATCGCTTCAGCGACCTTGCCCATTTTCTCGACCATGAAGCGGTTCATCTTGATATCGTTTTCCTGCCAGTCGAAGGTCATCCGCAGCAGTGGCAAACCGTAGGCATCGCGGTACACCGGATCGAGATCGAGGTAGTTGCCACGGTAGGACTGATGCGCGCCGTGGGCGTCCATCGATACCTGGTGGGTGTAGCAATCGGCGGTCGCACGTTTCCACGCACTGCCCCACGCCGGTGTACCCGGCGGATTCGACGTGCCGGCAATCGGTCGGCTACCAGCCTGGTTGACCCACATCGGCGAGCCACCGACGAAGCCGTGCGGGCCGTGGTCGAAGTTGTCGGCGTTGAAATCGTCCAGCGCCACACCGTTGCCGCCGGCGCCGATGAAGTTGTTGGTGTGGGTGTCCTTGTCGAAGAACGCCTTGATGGTCGCCATGTTCTGGTAGGCGAAGTTACGCCCGACCACGCCTTCGCCGGTGATCGGGTCGTACGGTTTGCCGATGCCTGAAAGCAGCATCAAGCGCACGTTGTGCAACTGGAACGCGCCGAGGATCACCAGATCCGCCGGTTGCTCGATCTCGCGACCCTGAGCGTCGATGTAGGTGACGCCGGTGGCTTTGCTTTTCGTGCTGTCGAGGTTGATCCGCAGCACGTGGGCGTTGGCGCGCAGCTCGAAATTCGGCAGCGGTTTCAGCGCCGGCAGAATATTCACATTCGGCGAAGCCTTGGAATACATGTAGCACACGTAACCGCTGCAGAAACCGCAGAAGTTGCACGGGCCCATCTGCGCGCCGTAAGGGTTGGTGTAAGGCCCCGACGTATTCGCGGAGGGCAGGTTGTAGGGTTTGTAGCCGACTTCTGTCGCCGCTTTGCCGAACAGCTGTGCGGAAACCGTATTCTTCTGCGCTTCCAGCGGGAACGGGTTGGAACGGTCAGGCGCGTAAGGGTTGCCGCCCTTGCCCTGACCGACCAGTTGGCCTTTAACGGTCCAGGCCTGACCCGAAGTGCCGAAGACTTTTTCAGCGAAATCGAAAAACGGCTCCAGCTCTTCATAGCTGACGCCGAAGTCCTGGATGGTCATGTCCTTGGGGATAAAGCTTTTGCCGTAGCGCTCTTCGTAGTGGCTGCGCATGCGCAACTCGATCGGGTCGACCCGGAAGTGCACGCCCGACCAGTGCAGGCCGGCACCGCCGACCCCATTGCCCGGCAGGAACGCGCCCAACTGGCGGTTCGGCAGGGCGATGTCATTGACGCTGTGGCGGATGGTGACGGTTTCTTTGGAGATGTCCTGAAAGAGTTTTTTCCGCACGCTGTAGGTGAGTTCGTCGATCACCTGCGGATAGTTGCCGTCGGGGTAGGTGTCTTGCATCGGCCCGCGCTCCAGCGCCAGCACGTTGAGACCCGCTTCGGTCAATTCCTTGGCCATGATCGCGCCGGTCCAGCCGAAACCGACGATCACTGCGTCAACCTTCTTCATTACCGTTGCCATGCTTACGCCCTCTCGCCGCGAATCGAAACTGCCGGGAAGGGGTATTGCTCGTTGCGTTCCACCCAATCCATGAAATCGGCGCGGGCGCCGGGGAAGCCGATCATGGTCCAGCCGACCATGCCTTTGTTGCCACCGTGGATCGGGTCGCAGAAGAACCCTTCCTTGGTGTTTTGCAGCAGCAGGTTGAAGAAAATCTTTGCCGGAACCGCATCGAATTGCGGCTTGCCCGCTTCAAGTTGCTTGAGCAAATCGTCTCGGGTAGCGCTGTCTTGCTCAGCAAATACTTTACCGTTGAGGGATTTTGCCCACTGATCCGTGGCGGCGATGCCGAGGCGATAGATCTCTTTGGGCACCAGTTTGCTCTGCCAGCCCATCTCCGGCGCGGCGTCGGCATTGAACGGGCCTTGCATGTACCAAAGGGCACCGGCGGCGTACGGCGTGTTCATCTGGCGGTCGATGTATTCCGGTACACCGGCTTCCAGCGCGCCCGGGCCTTGGGCATCACTGGGGATCAGTTGCGCGACGGCGGCATTGATGAACGCCCATTCTTCGGCGGTGAAGTAGTTCGGCTGATACACGCCGGCTTCAGCGCGAGCGGGTTGCGCGACCGGTGCCGCAGGCGCGGCTTCGGGCGCCGCTTGCAGGACGCTGCTGCCCAGGCTGGTGCCAGCCAGGGTGACCACCGGGATCAAGGTCAGGGATTTGCGCAAAAACTCACGCCGCGGGTTGTCTCGATCTTCATCAGACATGGAGAAGCACCTCATCAGGGCATTAGGGGTGGCCGCTTCTGCGAGCGACTTGAAGATTTCTGTCGAGACGGGACCGGTCTGACCCGGAGAAAAGGGACACGTCTGCAACATCATGTGACAAATGGTAGCAGGCTAAGGATCCGGATAAACCGATTCAGCGGAAAAAAGTCTGGTTTGTCGCCCCGGCGCGCGATGAAAGCACACCGATTCACGTTTCTTTGACCAGCGGCTCACGGGGCTTTGACTGCTAACCATCGAAGCTGCGATTCCTTTCATCGATGAATCCCGAAACGGTCACCCCAGCATGTCCCAAGTTCGTTTTCTTTCTGTTTTGTGCCTGTCGCTTTTCGCTCTGTTGCCGCTGATGCCAGCCCAGGCTGCTGCCGGCGCCGCCACTGGCCGCCCGGCTGATTGGGCGCAGACGGTCGAAGTGCAATACAACTTGTTCCAGATGTCGCCGACCCTGTACCGCAGCGCTTTGCCTGACGCCGGCGCGGTGCCGCTGCTGAAAAATCTCAAAGTCGCCACGGTGATCAACTTTCTTCCGGAAGCCGATAGCAATTGGCTGTCCGAACCTGGCATCAACCAGGTGCAGTTGCCCTACCGCACCAATCATGTCGACGACGCTGATGTGCTCAAAACCCTGCGTGCGATTCAAGCTGCCGAAGCCAATGGCCCGGTGTTGATGCATTGCAAGCACGGTTCCGACCGCACCGGCCTGATGGCGGCGATGTACCGAGTGGTGATTCAGGGCTGGAGCAAAGAGGATGCCTTGAGCGAAATGACCCAAGGCGGTTTCGGCGACAGTACCCACTTCAAGGACGGTATTCGTTACATGATGCAGGTGGATGTCGACAAATTGCGCACGGCGTTGGCCAATGGCGATTGCAGTACCAGTGCTTTCGCCACCTGCTCGATGAAAAGCTGGTTCAAGTCCGCCCACGTCGAGTGATCGGTCAGTCCGGTTGCGCTGCCAGATCAGCGGCGACCGGCTGGCCCATAAAGGTTTTCAGCGCGCTGAACAGCGAAGTCGAATCACCAGAGAAGAACGCTTCACGCAGTTCCCGGCCGGTTTGCACATTGAAGACCCCATCTCGCTCAAAGCGCTTGAACGCTTCGCTGGCCAGTACGCCTGACCATTTGTAGGCGTAGACCGAGGCTTCGTAACCGGTCACCAGATAATCGAAGCTGTTGGCAAGGCGGCAATACGCGGGCAGTTGCAGCTGCGGTATTTGTTGCAGCACCGCTTCGAAGCACTGTTGCGCGTTTCGGCCGTTTTCTTCGCTGCGGTGCAATTCCAGATCGAATAAAGCCTCAAGCAGCAACGTAGCGGTATCGCGACTGGTGTGCGTGGCGATGGCGGCCAGCGCTGACGTTAGCCGTGTGCGGCTTAGTGGCGCACGGGTTTTGTAGTGTACTGACAGCCACTGAAGCAGCTCCTCTGAAAGACTTAATTGTTCGAACAGTTGCCCGGCGAACTCGCCCGTATCACGCCCCAGTTGCGAGATACCCGACAGGTTGTGATGGGGCGAGCGGGTCAGCACCTGTTGCAGGCAATGCCCGAACTCATGGAAAAGCACGCGCAGGTCTTTATGTGAAAGCAGGCAGGGATGCTCGCTGGTCGCGGACGGGAAGTTGCAGTGGAGGATGGCGATCGGCAGGGCTGGCCGGCCCTCGGCATTGATGCGTCGGTTGCGCACGGTATTGGTCAAGGCAAAGTCAGGGGCGTCCTCGCGATGAAACGGATCAACGTAGATGTACCCCATCACCTGATCGTATTCGCTGACTTCCAACAGGCGCACATCCTCGTGCCAATGGCTGAGGTCTTGCTGCTCTGCCAGTTTGATACCGAACAGGTGTTCATTGAACTGGCAGAACCGGCGCAGCGTTTCATCCAGCGGAAAATACTCGCGAAGTCCTTTCAGTGTGCTCGCCGAGTGTTGCTGGCGTAATTGCTCAGCAAAAAACTCGAAATCCCAGGCCTGCAGTTCTGCGACGCCTTGCGTTGCGGCGAATGCTTGCAGCGCCTGTATGTCCTGCTCCAGTGATGCGCGATTGTGCTCGATCTGCTGCTTTAGAAAATGTTCGACCTGAGCGGGCGAGTTGGCCATGTGATTCGAAAGCCGCAGATGGGCAAAGCTCTCGAAACCCAGCAACCTGGCTTTTTCATGGCGTAACCCGAGTAACTTTTGCAAGACCGGACCGTTGTCGAACTGAAGAGCCTGCGGTCCTTGATCCGAGGCCCGGGTGCAATAAGCGCGGAAATACTCTTCGCGCAAACTCCGGTCTCGCGCATTTTTCATGAAGTATTCGTAAGTGTTGCGATCCAGCGTCAGCAACCAACCGCTTTTTCCCGTTCGACGCGCATTCAGCGCCAGTCGATCCTTGAGCGCGGCTGACAAGCCGTCGAGCGTCGCCGCCTGGTCAATCTGCTTGCTCCAGGCGGCATTGCTGCGCTCCAGATTGATCTGGAACAATTGCTCCTGAAGCTCGATGTCGAGGTTTATTGCGGTTAACCGCTGTCGCTGATCGGCGGGCAATTCGATGCCCGACCGACGAAAAGCGCGCAGTGTCTTGGCCAGCGACGCTTTGCGAAAGTCATCAAAGCTGTCGGCGATCGGGCTCTGCTGCAGACGTTGATACGTGTGATAAAGCTCCAGGTTCGCAGCCTTCTGCACCCGATAGCGAGCCGCAGTAATGCTGCACAGGGCGCTTTGCTCTATCCAGTCGATGTCCGTGGTTTTGACGGTCGAGAGCACTTCAATGATGCCCATGGTTTCAGCGAGCCGTGCGTCGGCTTCGGCGACGGCCACCACCAGATCATCCCAATTGGGGTGGTCGGTCTGGGTGGCGATCACTTCGGCGATGATCCGCTGATTATCGGCCACGATGGCATTGATGGCGGGTGCCAGGTGCTCGGCCTTCACGTCGGACCAGGCCGGCAGCTGCCAGCGTTGTAGCAGGGGATTGGTAGGGGGCATCGCGTCTTCCTTGACCGCAGGTTGAAAAAAATCAGCCTACGGAGAAAGCGCAAGGGCAAGGCATTAGATAGATACCACCTCGCACCGCTGATTCGGTGCGAGGCAGTCATGGCTCAATTGGGCTGGTCAGGCTTTTTTTTCAGTTTCGGGTTGGGAAAAAACTGCACGGCCTGCACGGTCTTGTCCGGCGCGGGTTTGTTCAGCGCGCTGGTGTTGACCCGCGTGCCCAATTCTTTCGGTACCGAAAGACCTTGCTCGTTGAGTGTGTCGGAGTAACCGCAAGCCACACATTCACGGTGCGGCACGCTGTCCTCGTTCCACATCATCAACTTGTCCGGCTCGCTGCACGCCGGGCACACAGCCCCGGCGATAAAGCGTTTCTTGGTAATCACAGGCCCCTCACTCATGCTGCCGCGTCCTCACTCAGGCCGCTGTGGCGCAAGAGTGCGTCAATCGACGGCTCACGGCCACGGAAGTCGACGAACAGCACCATCGGCGCCTGCGAACCGCCGCGCGCCAGAATCGCTTCGCGGAAGGCGCGACCGGTGTCAGCGTTGAGCACGCCGTCTTCTTCGAACTTCGAGAAGGCATCGGCCGACAGCACCTCAGCCCACTTGTAGCTGTAGTAACCCGCCGCGTAACCGCCGGCGAAGATGTGCGCAAAACTGTTGGGGAAGCGGTTGTAGGCGGGTGGACGCATCACCGACACCTCGTCACGCACGCCTTCGAGCACTTGTGCAACGCTGCGGCCGTCACCGTGGGTGGCGTGCAGCTCGAAGTCGAACAGCGAGAACTCCAGCTGACGGACCATCATCAGGCCGGACTGGAAGTTTTTCGCCGCGAGCATTTTTTCCAGCAGATCCTGCGGCAGCGGCTCGCCGCTTTCGTAGTGACCGGAAATCAGCGCGAGGCCTTCCGGCTCCCAGCACCAGTTTTCCATGAACTGGCTCGGCAACTCGACCGCATCCCATGCCACGCCGTTGATGCCGGAAACACCGGCATGCTCGACACGGGTCAGCAAGTGATGCAGACCATGACCGAATTCGTGGAACAGCGTGGTCACTTCATCGTGGGTCAGCAGCGCAGGCTTGCCGCTGTCGGCCGGGGTGAAGTTGCACACCAGATTGGCCACCGGGCTTTGCAGCACGCCGTCGACGGTACGACGACGGTCGCGCGCGCCGTCCATCCACGCACCGCCTCGCTTGTTGGCGCGGGCATAGAGGTCGAAGAAGAAGCGGCCGACGTGCTGGCCGTTTTCCTTGATCTCGAACAGGCGCACATCCGGGTGCCAAGTATCGAAGCCTTTCTGTTCGGCGATCTCGATGCCGTACAGTCGCTGGACGATGGCGAACAACCCGCCCAGCACTTTATCGATCGGGAAATAGGCACGCAGGGTTTCCTGAGCGACGCTGTAGCGTTGTTCACGCAGTTTTTCACCGTAGAAACCGCTGTCCCAGCTTTGCAGATCGGCGCAGCCCTGTTCGGCGGCGTAGGCGCGCAGCTGTTGCAGGTCCTGGGCGGCAAACGGTTTGCTGCGCTTGGCCAGATCGCGCAGGAAGCTCAGCACCTGATCACTGGACTCGGCCATTTTGGTGGCCAGGCTCAGCTCGGAGAAACTGGCGAAACCCAGCAGCTTGGCCAGTTCCTGACGCAGGTCGAGGATCTCTTCCATCACCGGGCCGTTGTCGTTCTGCCCGGCATTCGGGCCTTGATCCGAGGCGCGGGTGCAGTAGGCGGCGTAGACTTCTTCACGCAGCGCGCGGTCTTGCGCGTAGGTCATCACCGCGTAGTAGCTCGGGAATTCCAGAGTGATCAGCCAGCCTTCGAGGCCTTTGGCTTGCGCCGCTGCTGCCATTTGCGCCTTGGCCGAATCGGTCAGGCCGGCGAGGGCGGCTTCATCGGTGACGTGCTTGGTCCACGCCTGCGTGGCGTCGAGCAGTTGGTTGGAAAAGCGGCTGCCCAGCTCGGACAGTTTGCTCTGCACTTCGGCATAGCGCTTTTGCTCGGCTTCCGGCAGGTCGATACCCGACAGACGGAAGTCACGCAGGGCGTGTTCCAGAATAGTCTTTTGCGCCACGTCGAAGCCGGCGGCTTGCGGGCTGTTGGCCAGCGCTTCATAAGCCTGGAACAGTTCGCGGTTCTGGCCCATCTCGGTGGAGTAGGCGCTCAGGGCTGGCAGGCACGACTCGTAGGCTTCACGCAGTTCGGCGCTGTTGCACACGGCGTTGAGGTGGCTGACCGGGCTCCAGGCAGCGCCGAGGCGATCATTGAGTTCGTCCATCGCCAGGACCAGGCCGGCCCAGGTCGGGTTCTGGACTTGGCTCTTGAGGATTTCGGCGATGGCGGCGCGGTTGTCGGCCAGGATCGTTTCGATGGCGGGCAGGACGTGTTCGGCACGGATCGTGGAGAACGGTGGCAGGTCGTAGGACTGCAGCAGAGGGTTGTTCACGCTCACGGTTGGCACCTTGGCTGGGGAAACATGCAACCATCTTAATTACAATCGGCATTCACCGCAGCTATCGACGACAGAGAGAGAAATTATCGTGTCCGTTCGCAAGTACCAGAATCACACCCCGCGCTTGAGCAAAGGCGCGTTTGTCGACGGCTCGGCGGTGGTTATCGGCGACGTCGAAATCGGCGAAGACAGCTCTGTCTGGCCGCTAACCGTGATCCGTGGCGACATGCACCGCATCCGTATCGGTGCGCGCACCAGCGTGCAGGACGGCTGCGTGTTGCACATCACCCACGCCGGCCCGTTCAACCCGGACGGTTTCCCGCTGCTGATCGGCGATGATGTGACCATCGCCCACAAAGTCATGCTGCATGGTTGCACCATTGGCAGCCGCGTGTTGATCGGCATGGGCAGCATCGTCATGGACGGCGCGGTGGTCGAGGACGACGTGATCATCGGCGCCGGCAGCCTGGTGCCGCCGGGCAAGCGCCTTGAAAGTGGCTTCCTTTATGTCGGTAGCCCGGTGAAACAGGTCCGTCCGCTCACCGACAAGGAAACAGCCTTCTTCACCTACAGCGCGGCGAATTACGTGAAACTCAAGGACCTGCATTTGGCCGAAGGCTACGACCAACTCTGAATTGAATTCGCGACTGCTCAGGAATTCCCATGCATTACCAAACCGTATTGTTTGACCTCGATGGCACCCTCACCGACCCGCGTGAGGGCATCACCCGCTCCATCCAGTTCGCCCTCGCCAAGCTCGGTATCGACGAGCCGGATCTGACCAAGCTGGAACACTTCATCGGCCCGCCGCTGTTGCAGGCGTTCATGCAGTTCTATGAGTTTGACGAGGCCAAGGCTTGGCAGGCGGTGAATTTCTATCGTGAGCGCTTCAAAGTCACTGGCCTGTATGAAAACCGTGTGTTTGCTGGTGTTACGCCTTTATTGGAAACCCTGAGCGGGCAGGGACGGCAGCTGTATATCGCCACCTCGAAGCCATGGGAATTCGCCCGCGAGATCGCGCGGCACTTCGACTTCGCCCGGCATTTCAAGGTGATTTACGGCAGCGAACTGGATGGCACGCGGACCAACAAGGTTGAGTTGATTGCGCATCTAGTGAAGGAAGAAGGGCTGGATCCGGCGGATACGCTGATGATTGGCGATCGCAAGCACGACCTGATCGGCGCGCGCAGCAATGGCCTGGATGCAGCGGCGGTCGGTTACGGGTTTGGCAGTTTTGAAGAGTTGAATGCCGAGGCGCCGGCTTATCACTTTGAAACGCTGGAGGAGTTGCATCAGGCCTTTCTGCGGCGCTGATCAAATTGCTTTCGCGAGCAGGCTCGCTCCCACATTTGGAATGCATCCCCCTGTAGGAGTGAGCCTGCTCGCGATGACTTACTCCCAATCAACTCAACCGTTTGGATCTGCCAACATTTTCAAAGCCGCCTTACGCTCAGCCCCCGGCAACCGACCCAACCGCTCAACCTGCGCATAAAACCTCAGCCAATCCCCCCCAACCTGCCTGAACAACGCCGCAAACGCCGGCACCCACTGGTCATACAGCCCAAACGGCAACAACCGCGCATTGTTCAACGGCGCATTCACCCAAGCGTCATAACGCTTGTCCCCGGCCCACTGGCTGTCCCTCATCATTCGGTATTCGCGGCGAAACAGCTCGAACTCCGCCGCTTTGCGTTCGCGCATTTGTTCAGCGGGCAATGCCTGCGCATACAGCTTCTCCAGCCGTGACCGCACATCAAGCACCAACTCGATGAACTGATCACGCTGCTGTAACCGTGAGTCAGTATCCGCCGGCAACCCGCGAAACGCCCGCCACTGCCGCGTGCCTTCCTGCTCGACAAATGTGGCAAAGGACTCGTTGAACTCGGTGTCGTCCTTCACATAAAAGCGTTGATGCGCCAGTTCATGAAAGATCAGCGTGGCCAGACGCTCATCGCCCCAACCCATCATCGAATTGAGGATCGGGTCGTTGAACCAGCCGAGCGTCGAGTAAGCCTCAACACCGCCAATCGACACGTCCATGCCCTGCAGGCGCTGGATCGCCGCTTCGCCACGCGCGGCACTCTGACTGTAATAACCGCGATAGGCCACGCAGCCGGCAATCGGGAAGCAATGGTTCTGTGGCGTCAGGGAGAACTCCTGAGTGGCGAACACATTCCACACCACAAACGGCCGGCCGATGTCGGCATACAGGCGATAGCTCTGGTTATCCGGCAAATGCAGGTGTTCGCTGGCGAAGGCGCGGGCCTTCTGCGATTGCGCCAGGTGTGTGCGCAATTTCGCGTCGCGGCTTGGGTCGGCAATGACTTTTTCCACGGGTTCCCGCGCCCGCAGCAGTTGCAGTTGGCCGCTGGCCAACTGACTGTAATAGCTGACGCTGGTGCAACCGTTGAGCAACAAAAACAACACACCCGGAAACAAAACCCGAAAAACGCGATCAAGTAACCCAAGGCTTGGAAATGGCCTGATCAAAATAAGAAATCCCCCGGAGAGTCTGCCCGCAAGACTATCCCGCCTAAAGGAGCACCGCTATGCGCATATTGATGCTGACAGGGGGCCTGCTGACGCTGGCCGGTTGTGCCAATTTCGGAATGCCCGATCCCGACCCTTCGCAAGCCTGGATCGACCTTGATGCCCGGCAGCAGGACACGTCGTTGCAAGCGCTGAAGGTCGATAGCAGCGTGACCGACGACAAACGTTACTTCGAAGTGCAGCCAGGCAGCCATGAGTTGAAGGTGCGTTATCAGTTTCCGGTGGAGGCGACCAATATCGGTCCCGACGCTGAGCCGCTGTGGCGCGATTGCCAGTTGAGCGTGAAATTCAAGGACTTCAACGCCGGTCAGCGTTATCAGTTGCAGGCCGGCAGTATCGGCTTTCGACCATGGGCCAGGCTTTATGACGAGCAGCGCAAAGTGGTAGGTCAGGGCACACCGGCAGGCTGTCAGCGCACCTGATCGGCGCTATGCTGAGGATTCACATCCGTGGATATTCATCATGCGCCAGTTGCTGTTGTTGCTCGCTGCCGGTCTTTTGGCCGGTTGTCAGACGCCTTTGCCCCCGGCCGATCCGCACATGGCCTGGGTCGATTTTTCGACGCCGACACCCGGCGGTAAAGTGCTGATGGCCGAGCGTCTCGACAAACAGCGACTGAATGACGGGCGCTACTTTCAGGTCACCCCCGGCAGCCACGAATTACGCGTGCGGTTCGATTTCGAAGTGTTTGGTGGTGGCGGCAGCTTGATGAACGGCCCGGTGGAGCGGCTGTGCTATCTGTACATCCGCTATGACCATTTCGAGGCCGGGCAGCGTTATGTGCTGGAGGGGCGTTCGCTGGGGTTCACTCCGAGTGCCCGGCTGTACAACGCCAAGCGCGAAATCGTTGCCGAGGATTACGACTACAACTGCATTATCTGAGGCGACTCAGCTGTCGTTCTTCTGATAGATGATTTTCTTGCGGCCATAATCGCAAGTGCCGACAACCATGGCGATATCGTGTTTTGCAGCCTCTTTCTTGCTGACGATTTCCAGCGTGTAGGAGGGCACGGCTTTGGCCTGAATCTTGATTTCGATCTCTTTCTTGAGTTCTTCGCAGTCTTTGGGTGCCGCAATGACAGAAGTGGCCAGTGCACTGCAGAGAATCGCCAAGCCAATACGTTTCATGAGTGAAGCTCCCTGAGGCAGCGCGCACGGGGGTGCGCTGAAGCTGCTGTCATTGATTCGACCATACTTTTACAGCGAGGGTTCTGACTTCGCTCACAAGTTGTGCTGAAGGTTTCAAACCTTGGTTGATCTGCAGATGGCTATCGCGAGCAGGCTCACTCCTACAGGGGATCTTCGTCGCTCACAATAATTGTGTCCGCTGGAGATCAACTGTAGGAGTGAGCCTGCTCGCGATAGCGTCAGACCGGTCAGCGACAAATTAGCTGACCAGCGAAGCGTCTAGAGTAATCTTCGCATTAAGTACCTTGGACACCGGGCACCCTTCCTTGGCCTTGTTGCTCAGTTCTTCGAACTGCGCCTGCGTCGCCCCCGGAATTTTCGCCTTGAGGATCAGTTTCACCGCCGTGATCGCGAACCCGCCCTCTACCTGATCGAGGGTCACTTCAGCCTGAGTGTCGATGCTGTCGGCCTTCAGCCCCGCATCGCCCAGAATCATCGAAAACGCCATGGAAAAACAGCCGGCATGCGCGGCACCGATGAGTTCCTCCGGGTTGGTGCCCTTGCCACCCTCGAAGCGGGCCTTGAAGCCGTACGGTGCTTCTCTGAGGACACCGGTTTCAGTGGAGATCGAGCCAATACCGGTTTTCAGATCACCTGCCCAATGTGCGGATGCTTTCTTAACGATAGCCATGTCTGCCTCCTCAATATCTGGCGCGGAAACGCCGCGTCGTCGTGGTTTTTACTTGCAAGGCTTCTGAGGATAGACGCCGCAGCAAAGTTCAGCCCGGTTGAATCGTTGACTTTTTTAGTAGGAAATTTCGACTCGGCTATTGAAACTCGGGTATATGCCCTCATTGCACAAAACACGCTTATGAATTCGGCAGGTTTTCGTTCGCAAGAAAAACCTGCCTCCCCACTCGGAGACGCAGGTTTATGAAACAACTGTCCGACGTAAAATTTTCCACCCTCGATCTGGTACCGGTGCGCGAAAACGCCAGCCCGGCGCAATCGCTGCGCAACTCGCTGGATCTGGCGCAGCACGTCGAGAAATTCGGCTACACGCGGTTCTGGGTGGCCGAACACCACAACATGGATGGTATCGCCAGTTCCGCGACCTCGGTATTGCTGGGCTATCTGGCTGGTGGTACGTCGACCATTCGTGTCGGCTCTGGCGGCGTGATGCTGCCCAACCATGCGCCGCTGGTGATCGCCGAGCAGTTCGGCACACTGGAAAGCCTGTATCCGGGGCGTATCGACCTCGGTCTGGGCCGCGCGCCCGGTTCCGATCAGATGACTGCTCGAGCGCTGCGCCGTGAACGCTCCGGCAGCGCCGATGATTTCCCCGAAGACGTCGCCGAACTGGCGCGCTACCTCGGCCCGCGCACCCCGGATCAGCGCGTGATCGCCATGCCCGGCACCGGCACCAATGTGCCGATCTGGCTGCTCGGTTCCAGTCTGTTCAGTGCGCAACTGGCCGGTGAGCGCGGCTTGCCTTACGCCTTCGCCTCGCATTTCGCCCCACGTTTCATGCACGAGGCGATCCGCGTTTATCGCAATCACTTCAAGCCGTCGGCGGTGCTCGACAAGCCGTACGTAATGCTCGGCGTGCCGCTGGTGGCGGCGGACACCGATGAGCAAGCCGATTACCTGGCGACCTCGGTGTACCAGCGCATTCTGGCGCTGATGCGTGGGCAGAGTCTGGTGCAGCGTCCGCCGGTGAAAAGCATGGATGGCTTGTGGTTGCCCCATGAGCGTGAGGCGGTGGGGGATTTCCTTGGGCTGGCGATGGTGGGTGGCCCGCAGAAGATCCGCGCGAAGCTGGAGGTGCTGATTGAGCAGACCCAGGCGGATGAGCTGATTTTTACCAGTGATCTCTACGAACACGCTGATCGTGTGCATTCCTACGAGTTGTTGGCGCAGGTGATGAAGGGCTGAAAGGCCAAAAAACACCCTCACCCTAGCCCTCTCCCGGAGGGAGAGGGGACTGACCGAGGTGTTCTTGCGCCCAACATCGACCTGAAAACTCCAGTCGTACTCAGGTTCTGAACAACCCCCGATCTGCTCCCTTTCCCCCTCGCCCCCCTGGGGGAGAGGGCTGGGGTGAGGGGGATCAATCTCAAACACACCACAAAACTTTCAGACACAAAAAAGCCGACGCCTTCACGTCGGCTTTTGCATTTCAGGCACGACCAGTCTACTTCGTGTAGATGATGACCTTGGCGCCGCCTTCGCAGGTGCCAACAACCTTGCCACCAGCTGCCGCACCCTTATCAACAATCTCCAGCGAATACCCGGAAACGCCCTTGGCATCCAGCTTCGCCGCAATCTCGCTTTTCAGCTCTTCACATGGCTTACCGGCAGCAAACGCACCACCCGCAAGGCTCAACAAACCTACTGCCAACATGAACTTCTTCATCGGTCGCACTCCCTGGTCGGATTAAAAGAGGCGGGCATCGAGTCGTTCACTCGATGCAGCCACCCTGTAGCGCTTTGCCATTCCTATGGCACTCGGCCAGCGCGCAAGTTCAGAAGACTAGACCAAACTCAGCTGCTGGCAATGCGGAAGCCGACTTTCAGCGTCACCTGAAAGTGCGCAGCCTTGCCGTCCTTGATGTGGCCGCGGGTATCGACCACTTCAAACCACTCAAGATGCTTGATGCTCTTGTTGGCTTCGGCCAGCGCGTTGTTGATGGCGTCTTCGATGCTGCTGGCGGACGAACCGACCAGCTCGACTTTCTTGTACGTGTGATGGTCACTCATGGCGATCTCCTTGGCGTGTGGAATTGAGACTAGCAGTGAATCTGCACTGTTGATTTCGGTGGCTGTGCGCGGACGAAGTTCAGATTTTCTGCACTTTCTCAAACCGCTGAAGTCCCAACCAACACACGCCACTCATCACCAATGCAGGAGAGCCACCATGGCCAACACCTCTTTACGTAAAGCCTCGTTGCAAAGCATGGAAGCCGAGATCGAGAGTCTGCTCAAATCGTTGGAAAGCTTGAAGGACGACGCTTCGGACGAGTCGCGCAAGACCCTCAAGGCGCTGAAAAGCAATGCCGAAAGTGCGCTGAAACATTCACGTCACTTGCTCAGCGATGCCTATGAAGAAGTCAAAGTGAAAACCCGCGAAACCGGGATCGCCACCCGTGATTACGCTCAGGAACATCCGTGGACGACGGCCGGTGTGGCAGTCGGTGCGATCGGTCTGCTCGCGGCTTACTTGCTGTTCAAGCGCGGCGAGTGATCCGTCTGGCGCAGCTCGTTCTTGAGCCATTGCGCCAGTTGCCGGGCGCGTCCGTCTGCGGCGCGCTTGGGTAGCCACAACGCCAGTTGCGCCGGGGTTTCACAGAAGCCCCACGGCGCAACCAGGCGACCGGCCTTCAAATCTTCCGTCACCAGCGGCTCCGGCGCGATGGCCACGCCGAGGCCAGCAACGGCTGCTTCCAGCAAATAATATAAATGCTCAAAACCTTGCCCGAGCTTCAACGCTTTTGCGTCGAGGTCGCTTTGCTGTGCCCAGCTTGGCCAGGCTTGTGGGCGCGAGGTGGTGTGCAGCAGCGGTTCATTGAGCAGTGCCGAGGCTGGCGCGGCTTGCAGGCGCTGATAGCCACTGAACAGGGGGCTCATCACTGGGCCGATGCGTTCTGCGGCCAATTCGTAAACCTGCATGTCTGCCGGCCAAGGTGGCTCGGCGAATAGCAGCAAGGCATCCAATCCTGGACGACGGGGGTCAAGATCGCCTTCTCCCGCCGACAGGTGCAGACGCAAATCCGGCAGATCAGCATTCAATCGCCCCAAGCGCGGAATGAACCAGCGTGCCAGCAGACTTCCGGAGCAACCCAGGACGAACGGCGCATCGGCGGTGCTCTGCGTGAGTTCAGCACAAACACTGCGCAACCGGTCAAACGCCTCACCGCTGGCATCGCGTAAACGCATGCCGGCATCTGTGAGTTTCAAGCCGCGTCCGTCCTTGACGAACAGACTGACAGCGAGATGTTCTTCAAGCGTTTTGAGCTGGCGACTGACCGCGCCATGGGTGACGTGCAGCTGTTCGGCGGCCTGACTGACGCTGTTCAATCGGGCCGTGGCTTCGAACGCACGCAATGCGTTCAGCGGAGGAAGGTCGTGGCTCATGGTATCTGTGAGTTTTCCTGACAGGTTGTGGCGATCTTATCGGTTTTCAGTCTGGAAGGTCAGGGGTAGAGTGGTCGTCATTGTCTTTTGACCCGAATTCACCTGGAGCGACTCATGACCCAGACTTCGAACACTTCCAATCTGCGTAACGGCCCGGACGATAACGGCCTGTTCGGCTCGTTCGGTGGCCGCTACGTGGCGGAAACCCTGATGCCGTTGATCCTCGATCTGGCCCGCGAATACGAAGCGGCCAAGGAAGATCCGGCATTCAAAGAAGAATTGGCCTACTTCCAGCGCGATTACGTCGGACGTCCGAGCCCACTGTATTTCGCCGAGCGCCTGACCGAGTTTTGCGGCGGCGCGAAGATTTATCTCAAGCGCGAAGAGCTGAACCACACCGGCGCGCACAAGATCAACAACTGCATCGGCCAGATCCTGCTGGCGCGGCGCATGGGCAAGAAACGCATCATCGCCGAGACCGGCGCCGGCATGCACGGCGTTGCCACTGCCACCGTCGCCGCACGTTTCGGTCTGGATTGCGTGATCTACATGGGCACCACTGACATCGAACGTCAGCAGGCCAACGTCTTCCGCATGAAGCTGCTCGGCGCGGAGGTGATTCCGGTCGTGGCCGGCACCGGCACCCTGAAAGACGCGATGAACGAAGCGCTGCGTGACTGGGTGACCAACGTCGACAGCACCTTCTACCTGATCGGCACCGTGGCCGGGCCGCACCCTTATCCAGCAATGGTTCGCGACTTCCAGGCGGTCATCGGCAAGGAAACCCGCGATCAGTTGCAGGCTCAGGAAGGCCGTTTGCCGGACAGCCTGGTGGCGTGCATCGGTGGCGGTTCCAACGCCATGGGCCTGTTTCACCCGTTCCTCGATGACAAGAGCGTCGAGATCATCGGCGTTGAAGCGGCCGGTTACGGCATCGAAACCGGCAAGCACGCGGCGAGCCTGAATGGCGGCGTTCCGGGTGTGCTGCACGGCAACCGTACTTTCCTGCTGCAGGACGACGATGGCCAGATCATCGACGCCCACTCGATTTCCGCCGGCCTCGACTATCCAGGCATCGGCCCGGAACACGCGTGGTTGCATGACATCGGCCGTGTTCAGTACACCTCGGTGACTGACGACGAAGCTCTGGATGCGTTCCACAAATGCTGCCGCCTGGAGGGGATCATTCCTGCCCTGGAAAGCGCCCACGCCCTGGCTGAAGTGTTCAAACGTGCACCGAAGCTGCCGGAGGATCACCTGATGGTGGTCAACCTGTCGGGCCGTGGCGACAAAGACATGCAGACCGTCATGCACCATATGGAACACTCGAAGCAGGAGAAACACTGATGAGCCGCCTGCAAACCCGTTTTGCCGACCTCAAAGAACAGAACCGCGCGGCGCTGGTGACCTTCGTCACCGCCGGTGATCCGGACTACGACACCTCGCTGGCGATCCTCAAAGGCTTGCCGGGCGCGGGCGCCGATGTGATCGAGCTGGGCATGCCGTTTACCGACCCGATGGCCGACGGCCCGGCGATTCAACTGGCGAACATTCGTGCCTTGGGCGCCAAGCAGAACCTGGCGAAAACCCTGCAAATGGTTCGCGAGTTCCGTGAAGGCAACAGCGATACGCCGCTGGTGCTGATGGGCTACTTCAACCCGATCCACATGTATGGCGTCGAGCGCTTCATCGCTGATGCGAAAGAGGCCGGTGTCGATGGTCTGATCGTGGTCGACATGCCGCCTGAGCACAACGCTGAGCTGTGCGATCCGGCACAGGCTGCCGGTCTGGACTTTATCCGCCTGACCACGCCGACTACCGATGATGCGCGTCTGCCGAAGGTGCTCAACGGCAGCTCCGGTTTCGTTTACTACGTGTCGGTCGCCGGTGTGACCGGTGCTGGCGCCGCAACCCTGGAGCACGTCGAAGAGGCGGTGACCCGTTTGCGTCGTCATACCGATCTGCCGATCAGCATCGGTTTCGGCATCCGTACTCCTGAGCAAGCGGCGGCCATCGCACGTCTGGCCGACGGTGTCGTGGTGGGCTCGGCGCTGATCGATCACATCGCCAACGCGACCACACCTGACCAGGCCATTGATGGTGTGTTGAGCCTGTGTTCGGCACTCTCCGAAGGCGTGCGTAAGGCCCGCGTCAGCTGAAGGTAAAGTTCCTGATACAGAGGAATTAGCGCCTCGCAGCACAGACTAAATGAGCAAGACCGAGGGCTTCAGAACATCGTTCTGAAGCCCTTTTTGCTGTTTGTGCCGTGAGGAAATACCCGATGAAAATGCCGAAACGTCTGATAGCCGGACTGGGCGTGCTGATGATCAGCGCGACGCCGCTGCTGGCCAGCGCCGATCCGCGCGACGATCACGACCACGGCGGCCCGCAGCAGGGCCATTACGATAACCGTGGCGACAATTACGGTGATGATCACCGTGGTCCGCAAAATGATCATCGAGGTGGCCCGCCACCGCGCGACTTTGGTCCGGTGCGTCAGACCATTCGTGACAACCATGGCTACTTTGTACGCGGTGCACCGCCGCCTCCGGGGATTCATCTGGAGCGTGGCCGGCCGTTGCCGCATGGGTATTACGGTGAGCGTCTGGACGGTCGCGCGTTGGGTCGTTTGCCGGTGTATCCGGGTTATGAATGGCGTCGGGCGGGGGGCGATATCGTGCTGATCGCGGTGGGCACCGGGATCGTTTACGAAATTCTCGATGGCGTTTTGTATTGATCCGCAGGCAATAAAAAAGACCGCAGCCAATGGCTGCGGTCTTTTTTTCAGGGCAGCTCCAGCCCGCCGGAGGCCTTGTGCAGTTTGCGCAGATGCGCGCCAATCTGCTTCACGTTCTCCTCGCTGGCGGCAATCTCGGCAGCGCGCTTGGGCTCCAGCAACTTACGCACTTCGGCGTCGAGATCGCCCGACAATGCGAGCAACTTTTTCTGCCGCTGACTGCTTTCTGCTTCCAGTCGAGTGAACTCGGTCGGCTGCGGCAATCCGTAACCCTTGGCGTCGAGCAATTCCGCCGGACGGCTAAGGAATCCGCTATTGGCGAGAATCTCCTGCAAGGTCGCGTTGGCCTTGTCCATGCCGCCGTTTTCCAGCTCGCGCGCACCGAGGTAACGCTGCTTGACCTCATCCTGAGCCAGCAGCAACTGGCGTCGATAACTGGCCTGCTCCAACAGCAGCAGGGCGGCGCTGGTGCGCAAGTCGGCGCGTTCGAACCACTCACGGCGCTCTTCGGCAGTGAGTGAAAGCCATTCCTCAACGGTGGTCTGTTTGATCGGCAACTGCTTCTTCAATACATCAAACATCGCCTGATAGCGATCGCGGAACGAGTCGAAGCGATAACCCAGACGCAACGCTTCTTTCGGATCATCCAGCACGCTGGTGTCCGCCAGACCACGGCCCTTCATCACTTCCAGCAAGCCGTTGGGCATGATGCTGTCGAGGCCGACGAACTGTGTGTTGTTGCTGCCGCTGCGCAACAGTTTCAGGCCTTCCACGGCGCAATTGTTCGACAGGAAGAAGTAGTTGCCGTCATAGCTCCAGTGCATTTCGGCGGCGTGTTCGACCACGCCTTCGATCTCGTCGCGGGACAGGTTCAGTGGCACCGACGCAAGGCTGCGCAGCTCGGTCTTGGTGTATTCGTCGATGACCTGCGCCAGCGGCAACACGAATAGACGCGATGGGTATTTGCCGACCAGTCCGTCCCAGCTCGACAGCTGTACATCACCGACAAAGGCGCGGTAGGACAACACCAGATGCTGGTCCAGATCGAGTCGGCAATCCGGCCCGCGCGGGCGGCCCGGTGCGCAGATCACTAGGCGCAACATGCTGTGGCCCCAGCGGCTGACCCAGTTCTGATTGGCTTCGGCCAGCAGATAATCGACGGCATAGACCCGTTCTGGATCAACTTGCCCCAATGGCTGTTTGGCGAAGTCGTTGCCAGCATTGAGGAAGGAGAAGGTCTTGCTGCAGGTGTCCTTGGCCGGTGGCGCCCAGCCGAAGTGCTGCTGGTAATAGCGATACAGCGCCGGGCGGCGGCAGGCGTAGCTCGGGTCGAGGAGGAAATACTCCATGTTGACCGCGACGAACTCCTTGGGGCTGGAGATTTCGTAAAGGTCCGGACTGCGGGCGATCTGCCGATTGTGTTGTTCGCGCTCACCCCGACGGCCGACATATTGCTGCCAACCGGCGAGGTCGAGCAGGCGCGGGTCATCGCTGAGGGTGAAGCGCCGGCCGTTCTGGCCGCGACACTCGTCGGGAATGCCGATCAGCCCGGCGCTGTTGAAACGCCGAGTGCAGCGCTGGATCAGCGTGCGTTCGGCATCCGGCCATAAGCGGGCGCGGTCATAAATATGGGTAATTTCGTGCAGCACCGTGGCGAGCAGTTCCTGGCGCACAGTGCCGTGAGGGCGATTGGTTTTTTCTTTGGCCGCGCTGCCGTCGGTGAGGCTTGCGAGCAGTTTGCGGTTCAGGTCGAGTTCGGAAACCAGCGTGGCCTGGCCATAGGCATTGCCGGGCATGTCATCGGTCCAGCCGACATCGATGCGCCGATCCAGCCGCTCGATAAAACTCGGCGGCAGCTTTTGCATCGCCTCATCGATCAGCGCCTGGCTGGCCTGTTGTTGGGCGGGGCTCAGACCGTCGGTCTTGAGCCGCAATTGCAGGCCGGCGTGGGCGCTGTTGCCAAGCAGCAACAACGCCCCGGCCAGTAGCCAGGTGCCGAGTGACTTCACAGTGCGAGGATGGCTTCGGCGAGAACCTGATCACTGGCGTCACGCGCTTCCGGCACACGAGTGCGCAGGGTGTTCAGCGCTGCTTCCAGATGCGCGCCGCGGATATCGCCGTTGGTGGCGACGAAGCTGGCAGCGTCATCGTGCGCTTCGCGGATAATTTTCGAGTCGCGAATGGACGTGGTGGTGTCGGAAGTGAAATCGATGGTGCGCTGGGAGGCACGAACGATGATGTTACTGGTGGCTACCAGGGTGTGCGCCTGGGCCACGTCGGCCAACAAAAACAGGCCAAGGGCGGCAGCAATCAGCGGGCTACGCATGGAACGACTCCGGAGGGGCAAGGATAACTGGGGTACAGGATAACTATTGGACGAGAATTGCCTCTGCCAGTTCAAGATCGCTGACATGAAGTTTCGGCCGGGTTTTGCGCAAGTAATGCAGCGCAGATTCCAGACGAGCACCTCGCCATTCACCGTCACTGGCAACAAACGCGGCCGCGTCATCGTGAGCGGCGAGCAGTAGTTTACGGTCGAACGGTGCGGAAGACACCATGCTGGTGGCGTAACCACTGACGACGGTGCCTTGGGTCGACGCATTGAAAGCATCAAAGGCATTGACCGGCGTCGCCCAGCAGGCGGAGAACAATACGGAGGGAATCAGTAGATTTGGAAGAAAGCGCATCGGACTCGGTAATTTTTGGTGAGCCCAAAGGCTAGCGCAATGCCCGGGCCAGAGCCAGAGCCAGCGCCGAAACATCGGGACACGACCGGCGTGTCCCGATTGGTACCTGGCGCTTAGATCGTCAGGATGGCCTGAGCCAGTTGTGCGTCTGTGGCTTGCAGCTGTGGCGCCTGGTGACGGATGTGATCCAGTGCGCTTTCCAGTTTCACCCCACGGATTTCACCTTCGCTGGCCACGAAGCTGGCAGCGTCGTCACGGGCGGCGAGGACGATTTTGTCGTCACGGAAGGACGAGGTGACGTCGGACGTGGCGTCGGACGAGGACTTCAGTGCACCGACAACGGCGTCGGTGGTGACGATAAAGCTGGTGGCGCTGGCGTTGGCAGCCACGGCCAGCAGGGCGGCAGCGCTGAGCAGACGAAGACGGGACATGGTGTAACTCCTTTGGATAAACCGTAGAGAGAGGTGGCTCGGTATCTGAGGAGTCAGACGCCAGTGACACAACATTCGCCACGTTCTGTGTGGATATTAGGCGCAGAACCCGATACCTAACCAGTATCCAGACGAAAAACTGTAGGAGCTGCCGAAGGCTGCGATCTTTTGCTTTGGATTTTCAAGATCAAAAGATCGCAGCCTTCGGCAGCTCCTACAATTGTAATGGTCTTATTTCGAATTATGTGAACTGTACTGGTATGGCTTTTTAAGAGCCCAAAACGACAAAACCCGTCGCGGTTTCCCACGACGGGTTTTGTTTGTTCAATTCGGGTTGCTGGCGGTGGGTCTAACGACCAGAGCCAGCGACGCTAATTAGCGCCAGAACGGCTTGCTCAGCTCTTCGTAGCGTTGTGCTTCGCTGATACCGGCGTCAGCCAGCAGACGCGAATCCAGACGAGCCAGTTGATGGCGGCTGGAGATGCGGCGCTGCCACAACATCAGGTTGGCGATAACGCGCAGAGGCAGGGAAGCCTGGGTGTTTACAGCTTTGTCTTCGAAGAACAGTTCGGAACTGAGTGTACGTTCCATGGTTGACATCCTTCCGCTTGTGGCGGGATCAGGTAGTGGTTTGACTGGTGCCCATGATCCTCTCGTTTGCCTAGTCTCTCTAGATACAGTTCAACTGTATTGTGAGTGACCAGTTAACTGTTTATAGGGGGTGTACGGGTCAAAATCGAGCAAACTGTACCTGTCCGCACTTAAGTGGTGCGTTTTTGCTCGATTGGAGGAAAAAGGTAGGTAAATACTGTAGGAAAAGACCAGTACAGCAGTACAATTTTTGTCAGTCTTGAGGATTGCAACAATCCGCTGACGCAAACTGTGTTTGCGCCAACGGTTTATTTGTGTGAATTACACCGCCAGCATGCGCCCGGTTTCTTCCAGGTTCATGTGCCAGCTCAACGCTTCACGCAGGATGTGCGGGGTGTGGCCACCGATGGCACAGGCTGCCGTGAAGTAATCGTTCAACGCCTGACGGTAGTCCGGGTGCACACAGTTATCGATGATGACCCGCGCGCGCTCCCGTGGCGCCAGGCCGCGCAAGTCGGCCAGACCCACTTCGGTCACCAGAATGTCGACGTCATGCTCGGTGTGGTCTACGTGGCTGACCATCGGCACTACGCTGGAAATCGCGCCACCCTTGGCGATCGACTTGGTCACGAACACCGCCAGATGCGCATTGCGCGCGAAATCGCCAGAACCGCCGATGCCATTCATCATCCGCGTGCCACAGACGTGCGTGGAGTTGACGTTGCCGTAGATGTCGAACTCCAGCGCCGTGTTGATGCCGATGATGCCCAAGCGACGAACCACTTCCGGGTGGTTGGAGATCTCCTGCGGACGCAGTACCAGTTTGTCCTTGTACTTCTCCAGATTGCCGAACACGTCACTGTTGCGGCGCTCCGACAAGGTGATCGAGCTGCCCGAAGCAAAACTCAGCTTGCCGGCGTCGATCAGGTCGAAGGTCGAGTCCTGCAGTACTTCCGAGTACATGGTCAGGTCTTCGAACGGCGAATCGATCAGGCCGCACATCACCGCGTTGGCAATGTTGCCGATCCCCGCCTGCAACGGGCCGAGCTTGTTGGTCATGCGCCCAGCGTCGACTTCCTGCTTGAAGAAGGTGATCAGGTGCTCGGCGATGGTGTTGGTATCGACGTCCGGTGTTGACACGGTGGACGGCGAATCCGCCTGCTGGGTGATGACGATGGCGACGATCTTCTCCGGCGGAATCGGAATCGCCGTGCTGCCGATGCGGTCGTCGACTTTTACCAGCGGAATCGGCGTGCGCGTCGGGCGGTAAGTCGGGATATAGATGTCGTGCAGGCCTTCGAGGTTGGCGTTGTGCGCCAGATTGATCTCGACGATCACCTGTTTGGCGAAAATCGCGAAGCTCGCCGAGTTGCCTACCGAGGTGGTCGGCACGATGTGGCCCTGTTCGGTGATGGCCACCGCTTCGATGACCGCGATGTCCGGCAGCTTCAGTTGCTGGTTGCGCAGTTGTTCAACGGTTTCCGACAGGTGCTGGTCGATGAACATCACCTGGCCGGCATTGATTGCCTTGCGCAAGGTGCTGTCGACCTGGAACGGCATGCGGCGCGACAGTACGCCGGCTTCGGTCAGTTGCTTGTCGAGGTCGTTGCCCAGGCTGGCGCCGGTCATCAGGCTGATCTTCAGCGGCGTGACCTTGGCGCGCTCGGCCAGTGCGTGAGGAACGGCTTTGGCTTCGCCGGCACGGGTGAAACCGCTCATGCCGACGGTCATGCCGTCCTCAATCAGAGCGGCTGCGTCGGCGGCGCTCATCACTTTATCCAACAACGAAGGCAGACGAATACGGTCACGGTACATGGATTATTATCTCGGGAAGCGAGTAGCAGGATGCGCAGTCTAGTGAATTTGACGGGCGCCTGTCCCGCTACCAAGGTCGCAAACGAGGCGTCTATTTAGCGGGTTTCAAGTAAAACACCGTTACTGGATCTGCAACAACGCGGCAAATTGTCCGACGTTTTGCGCAAACAAAAACGCCCCGACGAGTCGGGGCGTTCGGTATTGCAGCGGGGAATTACTCGACCGCTTTGACCATGTCTTCGATGACTTTCTTCGCGTCGCCGAAGACCATCATGGTCTTGTCCAGATAGAACAGCTCGTTGTCCAGACCGGCATAGCCGCTGGCCATCGAGCGTTTGTTAACGATGATGGTTTTGGCCTTGAACGCTTCGAGAATAGGCATGCCGGCAATCGGCGATTTCGGATCGTTCTTCGCGGCCGGGTTGACCACGTCGTTCGCGCCGAGCACCAACACCACGTCGGCCTGGCCGAACTCGGAGTTGATGTCTTCCATCTCGAACACCTGATCGTAAGGCACTTCGGCCTCGGCGAGCAGAACGTTCATGTGCCCCGGCATACGGCCGGCAACCGGGTGGATCGCATACTTCACGGTCACGCCACGGTGGGTCAGCTTCTCGGTCAATTCCTTCAGCGCGTGCTGTGCACGTGCAACCGCCAAGCCGTAGCCCGGGACGATGATCACGGTGTCGGCGTTGGTCAGCAGGAAGGTTGCGTCGTCAGCCGAACCGGATTTCACCGGACGTGCTTCTTTCGCACCGGCAGGACCTGCATCGGCCGTATTGCCGAAACCACCGAGCAGTACATTAAAGAAGGAACGGTTCATCGCCTTGCACATGATGTACGAGAGGATCGCACCGCTCGAACCCACCAGGGAACCGGCAATGATCAGCATCGAGTTGTTCAGCGAGAAACCGATACCTGCCGCCGCCCAGCCGGAATAGCTGTTGAGCATCGACACCACCACCGGCATGTCTGCACCGCCAATCGGGATGATGATCAGCACACCCATCACGAACGCCAGCGCCAGCATCAGCGCGAACGCAGTGAGGTTGCCGGTGAACATGAAGGTCAGGCCGAGAGCCAGCGTCGCCAGACCCAGCACTGCGTTGAGCTTGTGCTGCCCGGCGAACTGTACCGGTGCGCCCTGGAACAGGCGGAACTTGTACTTGCCCGATAGCTTGCCGAACGCAATCACCGAACCGGAGAAGGTGATTGCACCGATGGCCGCGCCGAGGAACAGCTCCAGACGGTTGCCCGCCGGAATCGAGTCGCCCAGCTGTTTAACGATACCCAGCGATTGCGGCTCAACCACCGCGGCGATGGCAATGAACACTGCGGCGAGGCCGATCATGCTGTGCATGAAAGCGACCAGTTCCGGCATCTTGGTCATTTCAACGCGCTTGGCCATGATCGAACCAGCGGTGCCGCCGACCAGCAGGCCAACGATGACGTAACCGATACCGGCAGTCGCCAGTTCAGCACCGAGCTTATAGATGAGGCCAACGGTAGTCAGAATGGCCAAGGCCATGCCGAGCATGCCGAACAGGTTGCCGCGCCGCGATGTAGTCGGGTGCGACAGGCCTTTGAGGGCCTGGATAAAGCAGATCGACGCGATCAGGTAGAGCGTCGTGACGAGATTCATGCTCATTACTTCGGCGCCTCTTCTTTTACTTTCGGGGCTTTCTTCTTGAACATCTCAAGCATGCGGCGGGTGACCAGGAAGCCACCGAACACGTTGACCGCCGCCAGTGCCACCGCGAGGGTACCCATGGTTTTGCCCAGCGGCGTGACAGTCAGTGCAGCAGCGAGCATGGCGCCGACGATCACGATCGCCGAAATGGCGTTGGTGACCGCCATCAATGGCGTGTGCAGCGCAGGTGTAACGTTCCAGACCACGTGGTAACCGACATAAATCGCCAGCACGAAGATGATCAGGTTGTAGATACCGGGGGAGATAAGCTCTTCCATCGTCTGAATCCCTGCTTAGGCGTTTTTGCGGATGACTTGGCCGTCGCGGCACATCAGGCACGCGGCGACGATGTCGTCTTCGAGGTTGACGTCGAACTGGCCTTCTTTGGTGAAGACCAGCTTGAGGAAGTCCAGCAGGTTGCGCGCGTACAGTGCCGAGGCGTCTGCAGCGACTTCACCGGCCAGATTGGTTGGGCCGCAAATGGTCACGCCATTTTCGACCACGACCTGATCGGCCACGGTCAACGGGCAGTTGCCGCCCTGAGCCGCCGCGAGATCGATGACCACCGAACCCGGTTTCATCTGCGCCACGGTTTCCGCGCTCAACAGCGTCGGCGCCTTGCGGCCCGGAATCAGTGCGGTGGTGATGACGATATCAGCCTGCTTGGCGCGCTCGTGCACAGCCTGCGCCTGACGCTGCATCCAGCTCGCCGGCATTGGCCGGGCGTAACCGCCGACACCGACGGCGCATTCGCGCTCTTCATCGGTCTCGTAAGGCACGTCGACGAACTTCGCACCGAGGGATTCGATCTGCTCTTTTACCGCCGGACGCACGTCTGACGCTTCGATCACCGCACCCAGACGTTTCGCCGTGGCGATCGCCTGCAACCCGGCCACACCGGCGCCGAGAATCAGCACACGCGCCGCTTTCACGGTACCCGCGGCGGTCATCAGCATCGGCATGAAGCGTGGATAGTGATGAGCGGCCAGCAACACAGCCTTATAGCCGGCAATGTTCGCCTGCGACGACAACACATCGAGACTCTGCGCGCGCGAGGTGCGCGGCGCCGCTTCGAGGGCGAACGCGGTAATCCCGCACTCGGCCATCTTCGCAATGGTTTCGTTGTTGAACGGGTTGAGCATGCCCACTAGCACCGTGCCGCGCTTGATCAGCGTCAGCTCGGCATCGCTTGGGGCGACCACTTTGAGAATCAGCTCGGCGCCAAACGCGTCATTGGCACTGCCAATGGTTGCGCCTGCCGCTTCATAGGCACTGTCGACAACACTGGCTTTAACGCCGGCGCCGGTTTGCACAGTGACCTTATGACCTTGGCTGATCAGCTTTTTAATGGTTTCCGGGGTTGCAGCAACCCGTGTTTCACCGGTCTGGGTTTCGAGAGGAACACCAATGTGCACGTCAAATCTCCTGCGTGATCTTATTGAGTAAACCCATGCACTACGGATGGTGCGACTGGGGCGGCCGATCAGCACGATCCCGCCAAATCAGGGCGGGGCGCGGCATTTTGCAGGCGAACTTTATGCCCTTCAAGGGATTATGACGGGTGACGGAAAATTAACTACAAGTCATGCCGTGACCGAATGTCGCAGATGGCTAGCTGAATCCCTTGCAGGCCGTGCCTTGCAAGGATTCTGGCTGAATATTGAAAAATTTCTCATCGGTGGCGTGAATAGGCAGTAATGAGTCGCCGATGAAGGCTCAAAGCCACGTCGTCAGGCGCTTGTGGGACGTCTGTACGACTTTCGGATACAGTCGGTTAAATTGCGACAAATACTTATATCTGTAGGGCTTTTATTTTCCTGACTACGGGGTTAGTTATCGCTGCAAGCCTTTATCCTTCTAGGCTGTAGCTCTGTGCCTGAGTTACCAGCCAGTCACGAAATGCCTTTAATGACGCTGACTCGACCTTTCGCTCAGGAATCATCAGGTAATAGGCCTTGATGCTAGAGAGTGCCTGCGGGTTGGCAATCACCAAGCGCCTCTCGGCCAGTTCACGCTGGATCAGGAACGGCGGAATCAGCGCAATGCCCATGTCGTGCATGGCGGCCTGAGCGAGCATGGAGAATAGCTCGTAGCGCGGACCTGTCATGTCGCGGGGGATATTCAGGTGTTGTGAGTTGAACCACTGACGCCAGGCATAGGGGCGGGTGGTCTGCTGCAATAACGGTAGCTCGGCGATTGCCTCGGCTGTCAGATGCGTCTTGTCACCGAGTAGGGCAGGGCTGCACACAGGCATCGGATTCTCGCCCATCAGTCTGTGGGATTCGGTACCGGACCAGTCGGCATCGCCGAAGTAGATCGCGGCATCGAATTCGGTATCGGCAAACAGGAAAGGTCGGGTGCGGTTGGTCAGGTTGACCGTGACTTCCGGGTGCTTGAGCTGGAAATCCTTAAGGCGCGGCAGAAGCCATTGGGTGCCGAAGGTTGGCACTACCGCCAATTCGATCACGTTGGTGCCTTGCTGGCCCATCACTGAGAGGGTGTCGCGCTCAACCGCATCGAGTTGCGTGGCGACCCGGCGACTGTAGGAAAGTCCTGCCTCGGTCAGTTTCACCCCGCGTCGCGAGCGTCGGAACAGTTCCACGCTGAGGAACTCCTCAAGGCTGGCGATCTGTCGGCAAATGGCGCCTTGGGTGAGGGAAAGTTCTTCAGCGGCTCGGGTAAAGCTCTCGTGCCGTGCTGCGGCTTCGAAACTGATCAGGGCCGTGGTGCTGGGAATCTTCCTGCGCATGTACGTCAACCTCACTAATGCGCCGCATAAAAGGCATTTCGCGACGTTTCGGAGTGAGAAATTAGCACAACAGAATGCGAAATCCTCGTTTGCCGCGACGGCGAACCGCGCCTAGGATCAATGCCACGTTAATTCACCCGATTTGCGAGGACACACTCATGGGCGGTAAAGCTAGCTTCAACTGGATCGATCCCCTGCTGCTGGATCAACAGCTCACCGAAGAAGAGCGCATGATCCGCGACACCGCCGAGCAGTTCGCTCAACAGAGCCTCGCACCGCGTGTTCTCGAAGCTTTCCGTCATGAGAAGACTGACCCGGCGATCTTCCGCGAAATGGGCGAAGTCGGCCTGCTGGGCGCGACCATCCCCGAGCAGTACGGTGGCAGCGGCCTCAACTATGTCAGCTACGGGCTGATTGCTCGCGAAGTGGAGCGTGTCGACTCTGGCTACCGCTCGATGATGAGCGTGCAGTCGTCGCTGGTAATGGTGCCGATCAACGAATTCGGCACTGAAGCGCAGAAACAGAAGTACTTGCCGAAGCTGGCTTCCGGCGAGTGGATCGGTTGCTTCGGCCTGACCGAGCCAAACCACGGTTCTGACCCGGGCGCGATGATCACCCGGGCGCGCAAAGTAGACGGCGGCTATAGCCTGACCGGCGCGAAGATGTGGATTACCAACAGCCCGATCGCCGATGTGTTCGTGGTTTGGGCCAAAGACGATGCTGGCGATATCCGTGGTTTCGTCCTGGAAAAAGGCTGGAAAGGCCTGAGCGCTCCGGCGATTCACGGCAAGGTCGGCCTGCGTGCGTCGATCACTGGTGAGATCGTCATGGACAACGTGTTCGTGCCGGAAGAGAACATCTTCCCGGACGTGCGTGGCTTGAAAGGCCCGTTCACCTGCCTTAACTCCGCACGTTACGGCATCTCCTGGGGCGCACTGGGTGCTGCCGAGTTCTGCTGGCACACCGCGCGTCAGTACACGCTGGATCGCCAGCAGTTCGGTCGTCCATTGGCAGCCACTCAGCTGATCCAGAAGAAGCTGGCTGACATGCAGACCGAGATCACGTTGGCCCTTCAGGGCTGCCTGCGTCTGGGCCGTATGAAGGACGAAGGTACTGCGGCGGTCGAGATTACTTCGATCATGAAGCGCAACTCCTGCGGCAAGTCGCTGGACATCGCCCGTATGGCTCGCGACATGCTCGGTGGTAACGGTATCTCCGATGAATTCGGCGTGGCCCGTCATCTGGTCAACCTGGAAGTGGTGAATACCTATGAAGGTACCCACGACGTCCACGCGCTGATCCTTGGCCGTGCGCAAACCGGTCTGCAGGCGTTCTATTAATAGGAGAGCGACCATGGGCGCGCTGTCGCATCTGCGGGTACTGGATTTATCGCGCGTGTTGGCCGGGCCGTGGGCCGGGCAGATCCTCGCCGACCTTGGCGCTGAGGTGATCAAGGTCGAGCGCCCGGGCAATGGTGACGACACTCGCGCCTGGGGGCCGCCCTTCCTTAAAGACGCTTATGGCGAGAATACGTCAGAAGCGGCCTATTACCTGTCGGCCAACCGCAATAAACAATCGGTGACCATCGACTTCACGCGTCCTGAAGGGCAGGGGCTGGTGCGGGAGCTGGCGGCGAAGTCGGACATCCTTATAGAGAATTTCAAGGTCGGCGGTCTGGCGGCTTATGGGCTGGACTATGAATCGTTGAAGGCGATCAATCCGAATCTGATCTATTGCTCGATTACCGGTTTCGGTCAGACCGGGCCGTATGCCAAGCGTGCCGGCTATGACTTCATGATTCAGGGGCTGGGCGGGCTGATGAGCCTGACCGGTCGTCCCGAGGGTGATGAAGGTGCCGGGCCGGTGAAGGTGGGTGTGGCGTTGACGGATATTCTCACTGGTCTGTATTCGACGGTGGCGATTCTCGCAGCTCTGGCTCATCGCGATCACGACGGTGGTGGTCAGCACATCGATATGGCTTTGCTGGATGTGCAGGTTGCGTGTCTTGCTAACCAAGCGATGAATTATCTGACCACGGGTAATGCGCCTAAGCGTCTGGGTAATGCGCATCCGAACATCGTGCCTTATCAGGACTTTCCTACGGCCGATGGGGATTTCATTCTTACTGTGGGTAATGACGGGCAGTTCCGCAAGTTTGCTGAGGTGGCAGGGCAGCCGCAGTGGGCGGACGATCCGCGCTTTACTACTAATAAGCTGCGGGTGGCCAATCGGGCGGTGTTGATTCCGCTGATTCGTCAGGCGACGGTGTTCAAGACAACTGGCGAATGGGTCGCTGAACTGGAGCAAGCGGGTGTCCCTTGTGGGCCGATCAACGATCTGTCGCAGGTGTTTGAGGATCCGCAGGTAAAAGCGCGCGGCCTGGCGATAGAGCTGCCGCATGCGTTGGCTGGGATGGTGCCCCAAGTGGCTAGCCCGATTCGCCTGTCGCAGACACCGGTTGAATATCGCCGGGCGCCTCCTTTATTGGGTGAGCATACGCTGGAGGTTTTGCAGAGTGTGCTGGGCTTAGGCGCGGGAGCGGTGGCTGAGTTGAAGGCGGCTGGGGTTCTCTGACGATCCCTTCTATATAGGAGGGATCGCTATATAGTGGAATTCTTGGTTGTTTTTTAACCAATCTGCAAGTGATTGAAAGAAAAGCGAAATTAACGGTTGACGGCAGATTTGAGATGTCTATAATTCGCCCCACTTCCGGCGCAGTCGAAACGGAAAACTCCTTGAGATTCAATGAGTTATGTAGGTTTCGGCAGCAGGTTGCTTCAGTTCATCGAAGCCAGAAGGAAGTTGAAAAAGAGGTGTTGACAGCAGCGTGTAACGCTGTAGAATTCGCCTCCCGCTGACGAGAGATCGGAAGCGCAAGTGGTTGAAGTTGTTGAAGAATTCTTCGAAAACTTCTGAAAATAATCACTTGACAGCAAATGAGGCTGCTGTAGAATGCGCGCCTCGGTTGAGACGAAAGATCTTAACCAACCGCTCTTTAACAACTGAATCAAGCAATTCGTGTGGGTGCTTGTGGGGTGAGACTGATAGTCAACAAGATTATCAGCATCACAAGTTACTCCGCGAGAAATCAAAGATGTAACCAACGATTGCTGAGCCAAGTTTAGGGTTTCTTAAAAACCCAAAGATGTTTGAACTGAAGAGTTTGATCATGGCTCAGATTGAACGCTGGCGGCAGGCCTAACACATGCAAGTCGAGCGGATGAGAGGAGCTTGCTCCTGGATTCAGCGGCGGACGGGTGAGTAATGCCTAGGAATCTGCCTGGTAGTGGGGGACAACGTTTCGAAAGGAACGCTAATACCGCATACGTCCTACGGGAGAAAGCAGGGGACCTTCGGGCCTTGCGCTATCAGATGAGCCTAGATCGGATTAGCTAGTTGGTGAGGTAATGGCTCACCAAGGCGACGATCCGTAACTGGTCTGAGAGGATGATCAGTCACACTGGAACTGAGACACGGTCCAGACTCCTACGGGAGGCAGCAGTGGGGAATATTGGACAATGGGCGAAAGCCTGATCCAGCCATGCCGCGTGTGTGAAGAAGGTCTTCGGATTGTAAAGCACTTTAAGTTGGGAGGAAGGGTTGTAGATTAATACTCTGCAATTTTGACGTTACCGACAGAATAAGCACCGGCTAACTCTGTGCCAGCAGCCGCGGTAATACAGAGGGTGCAAGCGTTAATCGGAATTACTGGGCGTAAAGCGCGCGTAGGTGGTTCGTTAAGTTGGATGTGAAATCCCCGGGCTCAACCTGGGAACTGCATTCAAAACTGTCGAGCTAGAGTATGGTAGAGGGTGGTGGAATTTCCTGTGTAGCGGTGAAATGCGTAGATATAGGAAGGAACACCAGTGGCGAAGGCGACCACCTGGACTGATACTGACACTGAGGTGCGAAAGCGTGGGGAGCAAACAGGATTAGATACCCTGGTAGTCCACGCCGTAAACGATGTCAACTAGCCGTTGGGAGCCTTGAGCTCTTAGTGGCGCAGCTAACGCATTAAGTTGACCGCCTGGGGAGTACGGCCGCAAGGTTAAAACTCAAATGAATTGACGGGGGCCCGCACAAGCGGTGGAGCATGTGGTTTAATTCGAAGCAACGCGAAGAACCTTACCAGGCCTTGACATCCAATGAACTTTCCAGAGATGGATTGGTGCCTTCGGGAACATTGAGACAGGTGCTGCATGGCTGTCGTCAGCTCGTGTCGTGAGATGTTGGGTTAAGTCCCGTAACGAGCGCAACCCTTGTCCTTAGTTACCAGCACGTTATGGTGGGCACTCTAAGGAGACTGCCGGTGACAAACCGGAGGAAGGTGGGGATGACGTCAAGTCATCATGGCCCTTACGGCCTGGGCTACACACGTGCTACAATGGTCGGTACAAAGGGTTGCCAAGCCGCGAGGTGGAGCTAATCCCATAAAACCGATCGTAGTCCGGATCGCAGTCTGCAACTCGACTGCGTGAAGTCGGAATCGCTAGTAATCGTGAATCAGAATGTCACGGTGAATACGTTCCCGGGCCTTGTACACACCGCCCGTCACACCATGGGAGTGGGTTGCACCAGAAGTAGCTAGTCTAACCTTCGGGAGGACGGTTACCACGGTGTGATTCATGACTGGGGTGAAGTCGTAACAAGGTAGCCGTAGGGGAACCTGCGGCTGGATCACCTCCTTAATCGACGACATCAGCTGCTCCATAAGTTCCCACACGAATTGCTTGATTCATTGAAGAAGACGATAGAAGCAGCTTTAAGCTCCAAGCTGATAGCTCCAAGCTAACAGTTACGCGCTCGAAATTGGGTCTGTAGCTCAGTTGGTTAGAGCGCACCCCTGATAAGGGTGAGGTCGGCAGTTCGAATCTGCCCAGACCCACCAATTTTGTTATGGGGCCATAGCTCAGCTGGGAGAGCGCCTGCCTTGCACGCAGGAGGTCAACGGTTCGATCCCGTTTGGCTCCACCATATAACTGCTTCTGAAAGCTTAGAAATGAGTATTCCATTGAGAATATTGATTTCTAGTCTTTTGATTAGATCGTTCTTTAAAAATTTGGGTATGTGATAGAAAGATAGACTGAACGTTACTTTCACTGGTAACGGATCAGGCTAAGGTAAAATTTGTGAGTTCTCTTAGTTGAGAAATTCGAATTTTCGGCGAATGTCGTCTTCACAGTATAACCAGATTGCTTGGGGTTATATGGTCAAGTGAAGAAGCGCATACGGTGGATGCCTTGGCAGTCAGAGGCGATGAAAGACGTGGTAGCCTGCGAAAAGCTTCGGGGAGTCGGCAAACAGACTTTGATCCGGAGATGTCTGAATGGGGGAACCCAGCCATCATAAGATGGTTATCTTGTACTGAATACATAGGTGCAAGAGGCGAACCAGGGGAACTGAAACATCTAAGTACCCTGAGGAAAAGAAATCAACCGAGATTCCCTTAGTAGTGGCGAGCGAACGGGGACTAGCCCTTAAGTGGCTTTGAGATTAGCGGAACGCTCTGGAAAGTGCGGCCATAGTGGGTGATAGCCCTGTACGCGAAAATCTCTTGGTCATGAAATCGAGTAGGACGGAGCACGAGAAACTTTGTCTGAATATGGGGGGACCATCCTCCAAGGCTAAATACTACTGACTGACCGATAGTGAACTAGTACCGTGAGGGAAAGGCGAAAAGAACCCCGGAGAGGGGAGTGAAATAGATCCTGAAACCGTATGCGTACAAGCAGTGGGAGCAGACTTTGTTCTGTGACTGCGTACCTTTTGTATAATGGGTCAGCGACTTATTTTCAGTGGCGAGCTTAACCGAATAGGGGAGGCGTAGCGAAAGCGAGTCTTAATAGGGCGTCTAGTCGCTGGGAATAGACCCGAAACCGGGCGATCTATCCATGGGCAGGTTGAAGGTTGGGTAACACTAACTGGAGGACCGAACCGACTACCGTTGAAAAGTTAGCGGATGACCTGTGGATCGGAGTGAAAGGCTAATCAAGCTCGGAGATAGCTGGTTCTCCTCGAAAGCTATTTAGGTAGCGCCTCATGTATCACTGTAGGGGGTAGAGCACTGTTTCGGCTAGGGGGTCATCCCGACTTACCAAACCGATGCAAACTCCGAATACCTACAAGTGCCGAGCATGGGAGACACACGGCGGGTGCTAACGTCCGTCGTGAAAAGGGAAACAACCCAGACCGTCAGCTAAGGTCCCAAAGTTATGGTTAAGTGGGAAACGATGTGGGAAGGCTTAGACAGCTAGGAGGTTGGCTTAGAAGCAGCCACCCTTTAAAGAAAGCGTAATAGCTCACTAGTCGAGTCGGCCTGCGCGGAAGATGTAACGGGGCTCAAACCATACACCGAAGCTACGGGTATCACCTTCGGGTGATGCGGTAGAGGAGCGTTCTGTAAGCCTGTGAAGGTGAGTTGAGAAGCTTGCTGGAGGTATCAGAAGTGCGAATGCTGACATGAGTAACGACAATGGGTGTGAAAAACACCCACGCCGAAAGACCAAGGTTTCCTGCGCAACGTTAATCGACGCAGGGTTAGTCGGTCCCTAAGGCGAGGCTGAAAAGCGTAGTCGATGGAAAACAGGTTAATATTCCTGTACTTCTGGTTATTGCGATGGAGGGACGGAGAAGGCTAGGCCAGCTTGGCGTTGGTTGTCCAAGTTTAAGGTGGTAGGCTGAGATCTTAGGTAAATCCGGGATCTTAAGGCCGAGAGCTGATGACGAGTGTTCTTTTAGAACACGAAGTGGTTGATGCCATGCTTCCAAGAAAAGCTTCTAAGCTTCAGGTAACCAGGAACCGTACCCCAAACCGACACAGGTGGTTGGGTAGAGAATACCAAGGCGCTTGAGAGAACTCGGGTGAAGGAACTAGGCAAAATGGCACCGTAACTTCGGGAGAAGGTGCGCCGGTGAGGGTGAAGGACTTGCTCCGTAAGCTCATGCCGGTCGAAGATACCAGGCCGCTGCGACTGTTTATTAAAAACACAGCACTCTGCAAACACGAAAGTGGACGTATAGGGTGTGACGCCTGCCCGGTGCCGGAAGGTTAATTGATGGGGTTAGCTAACGCGAAGCTCTTGATCGAAGCCCCGGTAAACGGCGGCCGTAACTATAACGGTCCTAAGGTAGCGAAATTCCTTGTCGGGTAAGTTCCGACCTGCACGAATGGCGTAACGATGGCGGCGCTGTCTCCACCCGAGACTCAGTGAAATTGAAATCGCTGTGAAGATGCAGTGTATCCGCGGCTAGACGGAAAGACCCCGTGAACCTTTACTATAGCTTTGCACTGGACTTTGAATTTGCTTGTGTAGGATAGGTGGGAGGCTTTGAAGCGTGGACGCCAGTTCGCGTGGAGCCATCCTTGAAATACCACCCTGGCAACTTTGAGGTTCTAACTCAGGTCCGTTATCCGGATCGAGGACAGTGTATGGTGGGTAGTTTGACTGGGGCGGTCTCCTCCTAAAGAGTAACGGAGGAGTACGAAGGTGCGCTCAGACCGGTCGGAAATCGGTCGTAGAGTATAAAGGCAAAAGCGCGCTTGACTGCGAGACAGACACGTCGAGCAGGTACGAAAGTAGGTCTTAGTGATCCGGTGGTTCTGTATGGAAGGGCCATCGCTCAACGGATAAAAGGTACTCCGGGGATAACAGGCTGATACCGCCCAAGAGTTCATATCGACGGCGGTGTTTGGCACCTCGATGTCGGCTCATCACATCCTGGGGCTGAAGCCGGTCCCAAGGGTATGGCTGTTCGCCATTTAAAGTGGTACGCGAGCTGGGTTTAGAACGTCGTGAGACAGTTCGGTCCCTATCTGCCGTGGACGTTTGAGATTTGAGAGGGGCTGCTCCTAGTACGAGAGGACCGGAGTGGACGAACCTCTGGTGTTCCGGTTGTCACGCCAGTGGCATTGCCGGGTAGCTATGTTCGGGAAAGATAACCGCTGAAAGCATCTAAGCGGGAAACTTGCCTCAAGATGAGATCTCACTGGAACCTTGAGTTCCCTGAAGGGCCGTCGAAGACTACGACGTTGATAGGTTGGGTGTGTAAGCGCTGTGAGGCGTTGAGCTAACCAATACTAATTGCCCGTGAGGCTTGACCATATAACACCCAAGCAATTTGCGTCGAAAGGCCAAGTTGCGGTGTGTGAAGACGAAACGAACCGAAAGTTCGACTGCACTTAAAAAAGCAGCACAAACACCGAAAGCTGTCACATACCCAATTTGCTGAAGCGAGGCCACAAGGCCACGACTCAGTACCCGAATTTCTTGACGACCATAGAGCGTTGGAACCACCTGATCCCATCCCGAACTCAGCAGTGAAACGATGCATCGCCGATGGTAGTGTGGGGTTTCCCCATGTGAGAGTAGGTCATCGTCAAGATTAAATTCCAAAACCCCTGTCTGCTAACGCAGTCAGGGGTTTTGTTTTAGTAGAAACATCCGTTTTTGCTGGCTTGTTACCGTGTTGACGGGCCAGATACAGAATTTCTTGACGACCATAGAGCGTTGGAACCACCTGATCCCATCCCGAACTCAGCAGTGAAACGATGCATCGCCGATGGTAGTGTGGGGTTTCCCCATGTGAGAGTAGGTCATCGTCAAGATTGAATTCCGAAACCCCTGTCTGCTTACGCAGACAGGGGTTTTGTCATTTCAGGGCCAGGCAACATCAGCGATCAAACCGCTTTGCGTGCCTTGCTGATACGTCGAGCCTGCCATTTACGCCACCAGATGTAGACGCCAGTCCCTGACAACCCTGCAATCAACAGACCTAACACCGCGATCATGACTTGCCCTGTAACGCCAATGATCCGCCCACCATGTATCGGCAATTGCAGCCGATAAAACTGCTCTCCCAACGTTCCCTGCCCTGCAATCTCCTGGCCTAACAAGCGCCCGTCCGTACCATGAAAGAACAACCAGGATTTGCCATGAGCTTCTGTGTCGTGCTGTCCAAATCCTGCGCCGTAAAAGTTGTATTCAAAGCTGTAATACAACTCTCCGATCGCCGCTGTCAGCCCTAGCCTTTTCCCCTCCTGTAATGCCCTCTCGTATGCCTGTTGATAACTCAATCGCGTCACCCCCAGGTCTGCGGGAGGCATTCGTCCTCGTGCCTCATAGACGCTCGGTTCAATCGGCGAAAACAACGAAACCGCTGGTTTGAATACCTGACTCGGCAAGTTCATGGCGACGCTGCTGACCGCGATCGGCAGCAGCAACAACCATAGCCATAAACCCCCGGCGCGATGCAGGTCGAAATTCAGCCGATAGGCATGGCCGCCCTTCACTTTCCAGGCAGTTGACCACTTCTTCCAGAACGGCTTTCCACGCGGCAATGTCAGCCAAAGCGCAATGAAACAATCGATCACCCAGGCAATCGCAACCAAGCCCATCAACAACAATCCCCAGTTCCCCGGCAGCGTCAGGTTGTAATGAAACTCCAAAATGAACGGGACAAAACTCTCCCGCTGAAAACAGCACTCACCCCAGTAGCGCTGGCCCTTTTGCTCAGCATTTACCGGATCCAGATAGAACACCTGATTACGCTCAGCAAATGGTTTGCCGGTCGCCGGATCATTACGCGCGACCGCAGCGAGCAACGCCGTATGCCCCGACTCATCCGGATACTCCATGTACCAGACCTGCAACTGCGGATGCGCAGCCTGCACGGCATCAACCAAATCACCGGGTGGCAGCCGCTCGCCTACGGCAGACGCCGCATAAAATTCCGGGTTCAACCATTCATCCAATTCATGATTGAACGCCAGAATGCTCCCGGTAATACCTGCCAGCAGCAAAAACACTGCCGTGGCCAAGCCGATATAACGGTGCAACAACACCAAAAACGCACGCATGAGAATTTCCCCACAGAAACGACAAAGCCAGCCCCTGAAACATCAGGGGCTGGCTTTTTTATGCACAGGACAAAGGCCTAGAACTGGTAGCTGACCGTCGCCGCCACGTTGCGCTCTTCGCCCATGTAGCAGAAGTTCAGACTGGCGCAGGAGGCGACGTAGGATTCGTTGGTCAGATTGTTCGCATTCAGACGCACGTCGACGCCCTTCAGACCGACCTTGCCCAAGTCATAACCAATCGAGGCATCAAACAACGTGTAGGAGGGCACCTTCATGGTGTTCTCCGCATCCGCCCAGCTATAGCCGACATACCGCACACCGCCGCCCAGGCGCAGGCCATCGAGTGCGGCACTGTCGAATTTGTAGTCCGCCCATAACGACGCCATATGCCGCGGCGCCTGCGTTGGTGAGTTGCCTTTGTTTTCGATCACGTCGGTTGGCGTGCTCAACGTACTGACCATCGACTTCGAGTATTCGATATCGGTGAAGGTGTAGCTGCCGAGGACTTTGAGGTTGTCGGTCAACTGCATGTGCGCTTCCAGTTCCAGACCTTGGGAGCGCACAGCACCGACCGCGCGATAGAAGTTTTCCTGCGGCAGTTTGGTCGCCAGGTTCTCCTGATCGATGCGGAACAGCGACGCGGTGAACAAGTTGTCAGTACCCGGCGGCTGATACTTCAAACCGACTTCCCATTGTGTGCCATCGGTAGGGGCCAGCGGGTTACCGGCGCTGTCGGCATAGGAGTTCGGGTTAAACGATTCGGAGTAGCTGATGTACGGCGCCAAGCCGTTATCGAACAGGTACAACGCACCGGCCCGGCCAGTGAGTTTGGTGCGCCGATCATTGATTTCCGTGCCGACCGGACGTCCGGCTTCAGCGATACGGTTTTCATCCGACGTCTCGACCCAGTCCTGGCGCAGACCCAGCGAGAAACGCCAGTTGTCCATCTCGATCAGGTCTTGCAGGTAAACCCCGGTCTGCTCCAGGCGCCGCAGGTAGCTGGTCTCGCCATACATGTCGATCGCCGAGTTGCCATACACCGGATTGAACGCGTTGATCGGCGCGAGTCCGCCACTGGTCCAGTCGACCACGGTTTTACGCCGCTGATAATCCGCGCCCATCAGCACCGTGTGTTTGGTCGCACCAGTAAAAAATTCGGCCTGGAGCATGTTGTCGACGATGAACGCATGCAGGCGCTCATCACCGCCAGTGTAATAGCGGTTCAACTCGTTGCTGGTCGGCGAGGTCCAGCCATAGGCGTAGACCTGATCCATGTTTACTTTGGAATCGAGGTAACGGAAATTCTGCCTTGCGGTGAAGACATCGTTGAAGCGATGTTCAAACTGATAACCGAACGATTGCTGATCACGCGAATAGCCATCGACGCCCGGCTCGCCTTCGAAGAAGTGCGGCGAGATGCGGTTGCCGTTGCGCTGATCAATTGTGCCGTCCGCCGGTACGCCACCGTGGTAACCGCCATCCGGATCGTGTTGCAGATAAGCCTGCAGCGTCAGTGAAGTGTCTTCACTGAAATCGATACTGAGGGTCGGTGCGAGGGCGAAGCGCTTTTCCTTGTTGTGGTCGAACTGCGTGTCGGACTGATCCGTTAAGCCGATCAGACGATAGGCAATGCGCTTGTCGTCATCGACCGGGCCACTGAAGTCAAAGCCGACCCCGCGCTGGCCCTGAGTGCCCACCGTGGCTTGCACCTGATGGTAAGCCTCGTACAGCGGTTTTTTGCTGGTCAGCGCCACCAGTCCGCCTGGCGAACTGCGACCGTACAGCACCGACGATGGTCCCTTGAGAATGTCCACGCGCTCAAGGAAATACGGATCGACCTGCATGGTGCTGTAAGTGCCGCTGTCGCCCATCGACTTGAGGCCGTCGAGGTAGATGTTGTCCACCGAGCCGTCGTTGAAACCGCGCATCGCCACATAGTCATAGCGGTGAGTCGCGCCGTACGGGTTGGTCAGCACGCCTGGGGTGTAGCGCATTGTTTGTGAGACAGTCTGCGAGCCCTGGTCATCCATTTGCTCGCGAGTGACCACGGACACACTTTGCGAGGTTTCCAGTAGCGCAGTACTGGTCTTGGTGGCTATCTGGCTGTGAGTGGCGTTGTAGCCGTCCATACTGCCCAATGCGTTACCGAGGGCGAAACCTTTGATATCGGTGGTTGGCAGGGCCAGTGCTTCGGATTCAGCGAGCGGACGCAGGATGTAACTGCTGCCGTCCTGGCTGACCGCTTCCAGGCCGGAGCCGCCGAGCAAATGGCTCAGCGCCTGATCGGTCGAATAATCGCCCTGAACGCCTGGCGATTGCCGGCCTTGAGTTTGCTGCGGGGTCATCGACAACGTGATGCCGGCCTGACGGGCAAACTGATTCAGCGACTCTCCCAGCGGACCCGCGGCAATGTTGTAGCGATGGCTGACTTCACTGGCCGCCGGATTATCCGCCATGCTCAAACCGGGCATCACACTAACGCCCAGCGCCGTGGAAAAAAGCGCTGCCCGAACGGCGTGGCGCAGCAGGCCCGATTCGGCAGTTAAATTCAGAGTGTTCTTACAGGTGGCGGGGACAGTCATTGTAGGTTTCCGTAGGAAGTCGCAAACGCTTGAATTGAAGTGCTTACTGACTAAGCCGGACCTGCAGCAAAAACCCGCCAAAATAATTTCAGGCGACGCGCTCCAGCGTCACCCACCAGCGCGTGCGATAGCGCAATTGCACTGGCAACGTCTGCGGCAGGATGGCCAACAGCTTGTCGGTGTCTTCCAGGCGGAATACCCCGGACAAGCGCAGATCTGCCACCTCCGCCGCGCAGTTCAGAAAGCCCTGACGATAACGCCCGACTTCAGCCATAAAGTCGCCCAGACGCATGTTGCGCGTGACGATCAAGCCGTCGACCCAGGCGCCGGCATCCATAGCCAGCGGCGGCGCCGGGCGAACCCTATGGTGATCGATCAGATAACTTTGCCCCGCCAGTGCCTGTACCGAAGTGCTGCCGGAACGGATCGCAACCTGACCATGGGTGACGCTGAGCAGAGTGCAATCATGTTCCTGACGCAGGATGAATCGGGCGTCGAAAGGTTCGTAAGTGCCGTGACGGTTTTGTATCCGCAGCGGTCGATCAGACGACGCCCCCTGATCAGCGCCGCCACAGGTGACGATGATCTCGCCGCGCGTCAGTTTGATCAGCCGCCGCTGCGCGGTGTAATCCAGATCCACTGCACTCGCGGTGTTGAGTTCGATCCGCGTGCCATCCGGCAACTGGAAGCCGCGCCGCTCGCCCGTCGCCGTAGCGTAATCGGCGCTCCACTGTTGCCATGCCGCAGTGTCCTTGGCCAGCCATGCAGCGGAGCCCATCAGCAAAGCGCCAGACAGCAATTTCAAGGCCTGTCGCCGGCCCAAACCCTGAGCACTGTTTTCCAGAGTGTTGAACGCCACTTGCGCACCAGGCACCGCGCGTAGGTTATTGCTCAATTCGGCTTGCAGCGACTGCACCCGTTGCCAGGCCAGTTCATGCTCATGATGTTCGGCGCGCCACTGTTCACACTGGCGGTTCAGGCGCGGATTGCCATGATTGTTGCGCAGGCGCAACAGCCAGTGAATGGCCTGTTTGACCACCTGTTGCTGCGGCTCGGTGCGACGGCCAAGAGAAAGATTATCCACAGGCATCAGTTTTCGTACCGCAGCACGTAGCAGTGATACAGCGCGCCGGCGATGTAACGTTCGACCGAGCGCAACGACAGGCCCATCTGTTCGGCGATCTGCTTGTGGGTCAAACCTTCGCACTGCGCCAGCAGAAACGCCTGACGCACTTTCGGCTTCAGTCCTTCAAGCATCCGCGCGATGCTTTCCAGCAATTCGATCACCAGTGCGCGGGCTTCGGCGCTTGGCGTTTCGGCTTCGGGTAGATGCGCGATGGTTTCCAGATAGGCGCGTTCGATTTCCTCGCGACGCCAATGATCAATCACCAGACCACGCGCGATGGTGCGCAGAAAGGCGCGAGGTGCTTTGAGTTCGAGGCGTTCGGTGCGTTGCAACAGGCGTACGAAAGTATCCTGGGCCAGATCCGCCGCATCCGCCGCGTTGCCCAAACGGGCGCGCAACCACGCGTTAAGCCAGCCGTGATGACTACTGTAAAGCGTCTGTACTGCAAACTCGGGTGAGGACATGAACGCGAACGTCACAAATGATAATTACTCGCATTGTCATCAAGGGTTACGAAATTTGCAACTGTCACCCGAACATCAGCACTGAAAAACATCGGGCAGAACGCTCTGGCACGCCGTTCGGCGGGAATCCGGCAGAAATGCCATCCATTTCCCACTCAGCCCTAAGATTTCTCCGACACGTGCCGACAGACTGGTGAGACATGCGTGCACCAAAGTAGAGCGGCCAGAAGAACGCTGCCTGCGCTGTACATGGAATGTTGCATCCGGAACGCATCCCCACTTTTGGCATAAGAAGTCCCATGAAATGAATCTCAAGTTCAGCCATAAAATCCTGTTGGCCGCCTCGGGCGTCGTGGTCCTGGCGTTCGCGCTGTTCACCCTCTACAACGACTATCTGCAGCGAAACACCATTCGTCAGAACCTTCAGTCCTCCGTACAGCAGGCCGGTGATCTGACCGCCAGCAGCGTGCAGAACTGGATGAGCGGGCGGATTCTGGTGCTGGAAAACCTCGCGCAGAACGTTGCCCATCAGGGCAAGGACGCCGACTTCCCGGGTCTGGTCGATCAACCGGCCTTCACCTCGAATTTCCAGTTCACCTACGTCGGTCAGGCCAACGGTGTGTTCACCCAGCGCCCTGACGCGAAGATGCCGGACGGCTACGACCCGCGTCAGCGCCCTTGGTACAAGCAAGCCGTTGTGGCTGACAAAACCATGCTGACGCCGCCCTACATGGCCGCTGTCGGTGGCCTGGTAGTGACCATCGCCATGCCGGTGAAAAAGAACGGCGAGCTGCTCGGCGTGGTCGGTGGTGACCTGAGCCTGGAAACCCTGGTGAAGATCATCAACTCGGTGGACTTCGGTGGCCTCGGCCACGCGTTCCTGGTCAGCGCCGACGGTCAGGTGATCGTCAGCCCGGACAAAGATCAGGTCATGAAAAACCTGAAAGACATCTACCCGAACACCAGCGTGCGCATCGAGAAGGGCAACCAGAACGTGGTGCTCAACGGCCAGGAACGCATTCTGTCGTTCACCCCGGTCAGCGATCTGCCGAATGCGCAGTGGTACATCGGTCTGTCGATTGATCGTGATAAAGCCTACGCCGCACTCAGCCAATTCCGTACTTCGGCACTGATCGCAATGTTCGTTGCGGTGGCCGCCATTGCGCTGCTGCTGAGCCTGTTGATTAACGTGTTGATGCGTCCGCTGACCACCATGGGCCGCGCGATGCAGGACATTGCTCAGGGTGAAGGCGACCTGACTCGCCGTCTGGTTGTGGAAAGCAAAGACGAGTTCGGTGAATTGGGCAGCGCGTTCAACCAGTTCGTTGAGCGGATTCACGCCTCGATTTCCGAAGTCTCCTCGGCGACTCGCCATGTGCATGACCTGTCGCAACGGGTGATGGCTTCGTCCAATGCCTCGATCGTCGGCTCTGACGAGCAAAGTGCACGCACCAACAGCGTCGCCGCGGCGATCAACGAGCTGGGTGCCGCTACGCAGGAAATTGCGCGCAACGCCGCCGATGCTTCGCAGCATGCCAGTGGTGCCAGCGAGCAGGCCGATGACGGTCGTCAGGTGGTCGAGCAGACGATTCTGGCGATGACTGAACTGTCGCAGAAGATCAGCCTGTCGTGCACCCAGATCGAAACCCTGAACGCCAGCACCGACAACATCGGCCACATCCTCGATGTGATCAAAGGCATTTCGCAGCAGACCAACCTGTTGGCGCTCAACGCCGCGATCGAAGCAGCGCGTGCCGGTGAAGCCGGACGTGGTTTTGCCGTGGTGGCGGATGAGGTGCGTAACCTCGCCCATCGCACCCAGGAATCGGCGGAAGAGATCCACAAGATGATCACTTCCCTGCAGGTCGGTTCGCGTGAAGCGGTGACCACGATGAATGCCAGTCAGGCCTCCAGCGAGCAGAGCGTGGAAGTGGCCAACCAGGCCGGTTTGCGTCTGGTCAGCGTGACCCAGCGCATCGGCGAAATCGACGGTATGAACCAGTCGGTGGCAGCGGCCACTGAAGAGCAGACCGCCGTGGTGGAAACTCTCAACGTCGACGTTAACCAGATCAACCTGCTGAACCAGCAGAGCGTGGCCAACCTCAATGAAACATTGAAGGATTGTGATGCGTTGTCGCAGCAGGCCAACCGCCTGAAGCAATTGGTCGACAGCTTCAAGATCTGACCTCAAGTCAGACCGCGTTATCGTTCTTCGCGAGCAGGCTCGCTCCCACATTTGGAATGCATTTCCCTGTGGGAGCGAGCCTGCTCGCGAAAGCGGTGGTGCATTCACCGCAAAGCCGAAGCCTTAAACAAACAGCCTCAGCACATTCCCCATCGCATCATCCGCAAACCCCTGCACAAAATCCTTGAACCCCGGCAGTGCCTCTTCGCCGCCCGAGGCCGGCTCGGCAATGATCGTCCACGTCGCGCGGGACTTGCCTGCGCCCAGCGCTTCCACATTCATCGCCGCCCACAGATTCGCCACCCCCAAGGTGTTGTAAATCGTTGTCCAGGTCATGCTCCGCGCGTGCTCATCGCGGGAGTTGAGTTGCTCGACCACCACGTTGCCATCCTTGAAGCATTTCTTGCGCAGTGAGGACACGCCCTCACCGGTCAATTCGATGTGCGACAGCGCCGGAATGAAACGGTCGAAACCGCCGAAGTTGCCGACCAGCGCCCAGACTTGCGCGGCGTCCGCCGGCACTTCTACCGAAGAGACAACGTGGCAGCCGTGCGGGTTTTTGATCAGGGTATCGGGTTGCAGATTGCTCATGGTGTTGCTCCTTTTTATTGCTTCAGATGAAGTTGATTTGTTTCAGGTAGTCGCAGCCGCGACGTAGCAGCGCTGGGGATTTCTGCGGGTAGTGCGCGCCCATCTGCTGCACGCCGGCTTCAGCGTTGGCGTGGCCGATCAACGAGATGTCGCCGATGTCTTCTTCAAAGCCGTTGAGGTAGAAACCGAGCACGCCGAACAGCGCGTTATCGGCGTCGACCCGAGCCAATTGCTGTTGCCAGTCGGCGACGCTGACCAGCGCGAATTCGCTGCCGGTTTCACGGAACGAAGCGACGTAGGCGTCCCAGCTCAGCGGCTCGGGGTTGTGCAGGTTGAACACCGCCCGCTCGGGTGAATAACGGCTGGCGTGGAAGGCGATGAAACGGGCGAGAAAGTCCACCGGCATCAGGTCGAAGTTCAGCGCGAAGGCCGGCACCTGACCGAGCTGGATCGAGCCCTTGAGCATCAGCATCAAACGGTTTTTGTGCGGCTGACAAACACCGCTCAGGCTGTTGAAACTGATATTGCCGGGGCGATACAGATTGACCCGTACGCCGCGTTCCCGCGCCCGTTCGAGGATGCGCTCGCCGACCCATTTCGACAGGTTGTAGCCGTTGCGAATGTAGATCGGTGGCGTCAGCGCGGCGGGCAGTTCCAGCACCCGTCCCGCATCATCGACCGTGCTTGAAGCCGACAGCGTCGAGACAAAATTGAAGACCTTTTTGCGCTGCCCTTCGCACAGGCGCAGCAGGGCGAAAACCGGCTCGACGTTGTCCGCTGCCAGTGACTCGTAATCGAGTACGTGATTAACGTTGGCAGCGTTGTGCACCAGCGCACCGAACTCGCGATCGAGGCGCTGATAATCTTCGTCGTTCAGGCCCAGTTGCGGGCGCGAAATATCTGCCGCGTAAACCCGCACACGACTCAGATCCAGATGTTCCAGACGGTTTTCCCGCAGCGAATCGGCAAAGCGCTGCGCCGCTGTTTTCCCGTCGCCATCACGCACCAGACACGCCACCTCGCTGGCGCCCCAACCGAGCAGTGCCTCGACGATGTGCACGCCGACAAAGCTGTTGGCGCCGGTGACGATGACCTTGTGCACATTGCCCATGCGGCTGATCGGCAGCGGTTCGATGTCCAGCGCACGTTCGGCGTCGGCCATGGCCTGGGCGCTGAGCACCGCGTTGTCATCGGTGCCGCGCACCAGCGTTGCCAGTTTGATGATGGTCGGCAGTTCGATGAAGCGATTGATCGAAATGCTGCGACCGAATTCCTCACGCAAACGCAGCAACATCCGCGACAGCAAAATCGAGTGACCACCCAGATTGAAGAAACTTTCATCGGTGGAAATATCGCTGTTCGGCAGCTCCAGCAACTCCGCCCAGATCTCCAGCAGCAGTGCTTCATCAGCATTCGCCGGCAGGCATTTCGGCCCGCTGCCCTGCACGCTCACCGGCAGGTCCAGCAGCGCTTTGCGGTCGACCTTGCCGTTGCTGGCGAATGGCATGCTCGACAGCTCAGTCCACGCCACGGGTTGCATGTAGTCGGGCAGAAACTGGCGCGCGTGGGCCTTCAGTGCTTCGCGCGCGGTGTCCGATTGCGGCTGGGCGAGGAACGCCAGAATCCGTCGCTGAGTGTCGATTACTACTGCGATTTGCCGGTACAACTGGCTCTCGCGCAGGCAGCGTTCGATCTCTTCCGGCTCGACCCGAAAACCACGGATCTTCACTTGATTGTCGCGCCGTCCGCACAGCTCGATTCCGTGCTCGCCCCATTTGGCCATGTCGCCGCTGCGGTAGGCGCGCAGCGTCTGCCCGTCCGGCAGATTCAAGGTCAGATAACGCTCGGCGGTCTGCTGTGGATTGTTCAGATAACCGAGGCAGACGCCGGGGCCGACGATGAACAATTCGCCGACGGTGTGCTCCGGCACCGGTTGCAAATCATCATCGAGAATCAGCACCTGGCTGTTGGCGATCGGCGCACCGAGGCTGCGGTTGCTGTCGCCGGGTTTGAGCAGGCGTGCGGTGATCAGCACCGTGGCTTCGGTCGGTCCGTAAAGGTTGTGCAGCGTGCCCTGACGGGTCAGTTGCTCGATGACGAATGGCTCGCAGACATCGCCGCCGGTCATCACTTGCACACCCTCCAACTGCTCCAGCGGCAGGATGCTCAACAGCGCTGGCGGCAGGAATGCGTGGGTCAGTTGCCGTCGGCGGATCAGCGCGACCAGCTGCAGCGGATCGCGCCGTTGCGTGTCGTCGGGCACCACCAGTTCGGCGCCTTCGAGCAGGGTCGGGAAGATGTCGATCAGTGATGAGTCGAAGCTCAGCGATGAGAACTGCAAGACCCGACTTTCTGCCTGCAACTGCACGTAATCGGCATACCACACGGTGAAGTGCGCAAGATTGGCCTGACTGAGCAAAACACCCTTCGGATGCCCGGTGGTGCCCGAGGTGTAGAGCGCCATGCACGGTGCGTCGAGTTCAGGGCGGCGGCGCATCAACGGGTGGCTGAGATCTGCCTCGGCGCTGTCGATACAACTGACATCCAGCCCCGCCATTGTTGCGCTCAGTGGATGCACGCCATCATGCAGCAACAGCACTGCACCGGCGTTTTGCAAAATGTATTGCTGGCGCTGCAATGGATGGCTCGGTTCCAGCGGCAAGTAAACCGCGCCGCTGCCGAGGATTGCCAGAATCGAGGCGAACAGCGCCGGGCTTTTCGGCAGGCAGACGCCAACCACCCACGGTTGCGGATGTTGCTCGAGCAAGGGCTGCAAACGCTGCTGGATCGCGCGACTGTGGGCGTGCAATTGCCGATAGCTGATCGACTGTTCGGCGAGGTGCAGCGCCGGTCGTTCGGCATGCCGGATCAGGCTCTGTTGCAGGCGCTCGATCACTGGGAGCTGCGCCTGCTTCAGCAGCGCCGGATTGGCCGTCTCATTGAGGCGATGGACGTACGCCAGGCTGTCGAGAAACAGCAGGTTTTCCATCCGCTCGAAATCCGGCGCAGGCACAGATACGGCCCGCTGAAGATATTCCGCATCGCGGGAGACGCGGCTGACCAGCAACGCCACTTCGTCCACCACCTGCGTCAGCACCCTTTGCCGCAGGGCCTGACCGTTGCCGGACGGCTCATCGGCAATCGGCACGCGGCTGATCAGTGACGAGCCGAGGAAGCACAGCAAATCGAGCGATGGCAAACCGGCAAGGCTCGGCGCGCCAACCCCCAGACGCAGATGCAGGTGCGGGATCGCGCAGAAGTCACCAGCGCCAATGAAGCCATCGTCGATGATCAGATCCACCGTCGATGCCGCAACGCCGCTGCGCTGTAATGAGTGACCGTGTTGTTCAAGTTCCAGCGCCAGGTCGGTCATGGCCTGGCTGGCGCCAATCAGCAAAATGTCGAGACGTTTCATGTCGGCCTCCTTGTCAAACCAGGTAATCGCGCAGGGCGTGCTGCACGCACGGTGTGTCGAGCAGCGAACTGTTGTGGAAGAACTTGACGATGTTGCCCACCAAGGGATGGTGGCGATTGATCGGGAACGCGAGCCCGGCCATTTCATCCCTGAGCGAACGGCGCGTTGTCGCGCTGACCGGCAGCGCATCGATCAGGCGCAGGTCGAAGGATTTCTGGATGTCGTTGGTCAGGTAATGGCCGATGAACACCGGCAGAATCTGCGCGATGGTTTCGCGATCCGCCGCGCTGGCGGTGTGCCAATAGATGCGCACCATTCGCGCCCAGAAACTCGAATGGCGACCCTCATCGAGCAAGTGATCGGCCATCAGGCCTTTGATCGACGGCTTGACCGTGTCGTCGCGGGCGAACGCCGCGACATCACCGGTCACGGTGTTTTCGGCGATGGCCACGCAAATCAATTCCATCGCGCTGCGCAGGTGTTCCGGTGCCAGCGCGACGGCGGCGGGAATAGCCCGGCTCAGTTCGATTTCATCGGGCAACTGAATCGGTTCGATGCCGGTCATCGCGACCGTTTGCTGCATGAAGTCCATCGCCACCAAGGCGTGGTAATCCTCGTCGACCACCACGGTCATCGCGTCGTAACGGCAGGCAAACGGGAAGGTTACAGCGAAGCGGTTCTTGGCGATGCTGCGCGCAGTCTTGTCGACGATCTCGGTCTCGAAAATCACCACGTCGTTGATGAATTTGTACAACGTCTGCACCAAGGCGAAATCACGTTGCTGCGGACACTCGCGCAGGAAGGTTTCGCTGAGCACCAGCGGTTGACGGCTGAGCGGGTAGATCAGGCGTTCATCGTCTTCCAGCACGCGACGCGGGCGGGTGCGGATGGTGGCGCGGTTCTCCCAGGCATCGGCAAAGGATTGATAGTCGGCGGCGTTCATTGGGCGACCTCCGCCAACGGTTCGCGCATGCTCAGGCGCAGGCCGTCCCACAAGGCGATGCGGCTTTCCACGGAGGCGATGGCACTGGCGTAGACCTCGGCCTCGCGCTGCGGATCGCCGTCGACCAGACGCTCGAGCAGGTGTTCTGCTGCCGGGCCGTGATCTTCGGAGTCGACCTCGATGTGCCGTTCCAGGTAATAGCGGAAGGTCGGTGCCTGCTCGATACCGATGCCCCAGTCGTCGAGGATGCGCTGGAACATGGTCGGGATCACGCTCTCACGGCCATGCAGAAACGCTGCCGCCACGCTGTGCCCCGGGGCATGCAGGGCGGTGCGCAAGGTGTCGCGGACAAACTGCGCGGCGGCCGGATCAACCTCGATGCTTTGCAGCGCGACGTCATAGCTCACGCCCTCCTGTTGCAGGGCGATAAAGCGCTCCACGGCGGTGGTACTCGCGCCGATTTCGCGCATGGCATCCAGGTACAACTCGAAATGGCTGTAATGCCCTTCGGTCAGACAATCATCCGATTCCTCACCCAGAACGATCTCGTTGATCAACCGGGCGGCGTGAGGATCACGCGGCGGCAACCACGGCAAGCGGGTGCAAGTCAGCTCCTGCTGCAGGCGCTTGGTCAGCGACATGAAATCCCACACGGCAAATACGTGGGTTTCCATGAAACGTCGCAATACCGATAGCGAAGTGATCTCGGAAAAGATCGGGTGAATGCTAAGTTCGGCTTTCTTTAGGGCGAGTTGGTTCTTGGTGGGCATCATGATGTCCTTTATCGTTGATATGTAATGGAACTGCTCGGGTAACTGCGCAATCTGTGAAACTACGACTTACTTGTTTTCTGTCGGCGGACGACAGCCTTCCTTCCTGATAGGTAAGTGCGGACCGGATATATCTGTGACATGGCTTCATGTCTGCCCATAAGGCGCTGCTTTGTACCGCAGGCATTGGGTGGGTGCCGAGGTGAAGGGTGAAGTTCAAACCTGGCGAGGAAAAACTAATACACCGACAAAGTATTTAACAAGTACATTTTTTAATTATTTTAAGTTGGCTGTTTTTTGAAGTTGAGTAGTTCCGATAAAACTTTTGGCTGAAGTTTTATTTGGGCGTAGTTGCTCCTTTCGGCGAATAACTGCCAAAATTGATCGATAAGAGTGAATGCCTCACTCGAAGCAACTTTCCAGTAATAAGAGTTGAATGATTTAAAAGGGGCGGAAGTTGGCCGTGACCCCGCGCCATGACTTCCTTTTTCCCGTGGCAAGGCTCCTTCCGTAGGTTCCTGGTGCGGGGACTGCGCCGTCAGTGCGGCGCGTCGCCCGTTCTTTATGGGGTTGGCCGTTCAAGAGTGCGGGTAAATGATCGCCACGGCTATTCCCGTTTCAACATCGGCAAGGTGCAAATTTCGGACTCAACGGCGCAGGGAGGTTAGAGCGGGCACGCGGATCCGCCCACCCGAGGGCTGGCAGATCGCTTGGGGATTTGTAAGAGAGTTATTCGCGGAGGGTGCGCGCTCAGCGCGCGGCTTTGCGGCTTTGCGCGGCGGGGGTAGCCAGATAGCGGGTAATCACCTCGACGCCCCGATTAAGGTGCTGCTCGAGGAGTTCGATCGACCGTTCAGTGTCGCGATCCTGCACGGCTTGCAGCATCGCCCGGTGATCGTCCTGGGACAATTTGCCCAGGCTCATGGCCTCAAGGTTGAAACGCAGAAAACGTTCTTCTTCGTTGAGTCCGTCTTCGACCAGTCGCAGCAAGCGTTTGTTGGGCGCCTTGCTGTAAAGGGCCATGTGGAACAAACGGTTGAGCCGGCCGATTTCCGTGTAGTCGTGTTGCGCCTCCAGCTCTTCGATGTAAGCCGCTGCCCGTGCGTGATCGGCAGCGGTCAACAGCGGAACCGACTGGCGCATGGCTTCGGATTCGAGGAGGATGCGCAGCTCGTAGGTTTCAGTGGCATCGCCCTGAATCAACGGCGCAACCACTGCGCCTTTATGCGCAGTAACGCTGAGCAGTTCCTGGGCTTCGAGCTGGCGCAAGGCTTCGCGCACCGGCATGCGGCTGACGCCGAACAAATCGGCCAGATCCTGCTGACGCAGCGCCGTGCCGCAGGGCAGACGCCCATCAAGAATTGCCGAGCGCAGGGTTTCTTCGATCACCGAACGGGCCAGATGCGCAGGAATCGGTCCGTCGACTTTAATGCTGTCCAGCGGTTTGGGCTTCTGTGTCACGACTACGCACCCTGTATGTCGGCCTGATTTGGATCCAAATGACACTAGTGATTGCTCTACAGGTTGTCAAACCTTGTAAAACATTGCGCTGGCAAATGAAGTTTAGCGTGCCGTGGATGATCTCATGGTGCCATTGTTTTTTGCCGGGCTAAGCTTCACCATCAAACGCTTTCTATCCTGCCTTCTGGAAACCTGCTGTGGCGGTACGTTTCGCGATCCCCCGGACGTTGCGCTGGCTAGGCTGCGCACTGTTGCTGGCCGGCATGATGCTGGGCGGCCTGCATGCCGATTGGGATTTTTCCGCGATCAGCCGCAAAGCCACGGCACTCTATGGGCCGCTGGGTGCCGGGCAGCAGCGCATCGATGCCTGGCAGAACCTGTTGGCCACGCAGAAGCAGGTCAGCGAGATGGAAAAGCTGAAAGTGGTGAACCTGTTTTTCAACAAACAGGTGCGCTACGTCGAAGACATTGATCTGTGGCACGAAGTCGATTACTGGGAAACACCCATCGAGGCGCTGTGGAAGGGCGCCGGCGACTGTGAAGACTACGCGATCGCCAAGTATTTCAGCCTGCGCCACCTCGGGGTTTCCAGTGACAAGCTGCGCATCACCTATGTCAAAGCGTTGCGCCAGAACCGCGCGCACATGGTCCTGACTTACTATGCCACCCCCGATGCCATGCCGCTGGTGCTCGACAGCCTGATCGATCCGATCCAGCCGGCGTCGCAGCGAACCGATTTGCTGCCGGTCTACTCTTTCAATGCTGAAGGTCTGTATTTGCCGGGGGCCAAAGGCAACAAGAAGGTCGGTGACACCAAACGCCTGTCGCGCTGGCAGGATGTCTTGAAGAAAATGCAGGCCGAAGGTTTCCCGGTCGAGACGACTAACTAGGAGCACGCGCTCAGATGTCTTTGTTCAAACAGCTGTTGATCGCTATCTGTCTGTTCCTGGTGGTCGCCTTCACCGGCAGCTTCATGGTCAGTCTGGAAAGCTCGCGCACCCAGTACGTCAACCAGTTGCGTTCCCACGCCCAGGACGCCGCGACGGCGCTGGCTTTGTCACTGACGCCGAATATCGACGACCCGGCGATGGTCGAGTTGCTGGTCAGCTCGATTTTCGACAGCGGTTATTACGCGAGCATCCGCGTGGTCGATCTGAAAACCGATCAGACGATCGTCGAGCGCAACGGCATTCCGGCCGTCACTAACGTGCCGGACTGGTTCGTCAAACTGATTGGCCTGGAACCTGCCGGTGGTGACGCGCTGGTCAGCCGTGGCTGGGAACAGGCGGCGCGGGTCGAGGTGGTCAGCCATCCGATGTTCGCCGTGGCCAAACTCTGGCAGAGCGCGTTGGGCAGCCTCGGCTGGCTGCTGATCTGCGGTGCGATCAGTGCCGTCCTCGGTGCGCTGTTGCTGCGCCGGCAGTTGAAGCCACTGGATTACATGGTCAAGCAATCCCACGCCATCGCCCGGCGCGAATTCCTCAGCCTGCCGGATCTGCCGCGCACGCCTGAGTTGCGTCGCGTGGTGCAGGCGATGAACCAGATGGTCGAGAAGCTCAAGGCACTGTTTCAGGAGCAGGCCGAGCGCAGTGAAAAACTGCGCGCCGAGTCCTATCAGGACAACCTCACCGGGCTGGCCAACCGGCGCTATTTCGAAATGCAGTTGAACAATCGGGTGAGCAACCCGGAGCAGGCCAGTTCCGGTTATCTGCTGCTGTTGCGGGTCAAGGATCTGGCCGGGCTCAACCAGCGTTTGGGCGGTCAGCGCACCGATGAATTGCTCAAAGCGGTCGGCGAGCAGCTGTCGCGCGAATGTGCCAAATATCCGGAAACCCAGAACCTTGTCACACGTATTCGTGGCGGTGAATTCGCTGTGCTGGCGCCGGGGCTGGTTCGTGAGGAAGCGCTGCAACTGGCGCAGAACCTCGACAGTGCCCTCAGCAGTCTGCACGCCACCGGCGCGACCGACGTCGCAGCGGTGGCGTCGATCGGTCTGGCGCCGTTCACCCACGGCGATTCGCCGCAACAAGTGCTGACGCTCGGCGATCAGGCGCTGGCGCAAGCCGAAGGACAGGGCGAGCAGAACTGGGCCTGCATCGATCAGAGCCTGACGGCGGACGTTGGCGACGATCACCACGCCTGGCATCGCTTGCTCGATCAGGCCTTGAGTCAGCAGCGTTTCGAGCTGTATTTCCAGCCGGTGGTGGCTGCCGCCGACACGCAACTGGTGCTGCATTACAAAGTGCTGTCGCGCTTGCTCGATGATCAGGGCCAGACCATTCCGGCCGGGCGCTTCTTGCCATGGCTGGAGCGCTTTGGCTGGACCGCGCGACTGGATCGGCTGATGCTCGAACGCGTGCTGGAACAGATGAAAGCGCATGAGGATTCGCTGGCGCTGAACCTGTCTTCGGCTACCTTGGCTGATCCGCAAGCGCTGAATAAAATCTTCGAGATTCTGCGCGCGCATTCCAACCTCGGCGCGCGCCTGACCCTTGAGATCGGCGAGGAGCAGTTGCCGGAGCAAGCGGTACTGGAGCAGTTGACCCGGCGCCTGCGTGAACTCGGTTTCTCCCTGAGTCTGCAGCGGTTTGGGGGGCGCTTCAGCATGATCGGCAACCTGGCGCGGCTGGGGCTGGCGTACTTGAAGATCGATGGCAGCTACATTCGTGCGATTGATCAGGAGGGCGACAAGCGCTTGTTCATCGAGGCGATCCAGCGGGCGGCGCACAGCATCGATCTGCCGCTGATTGCCGAGCGGGTCGAGACGGAAGGCGAGTTGGCGGTGATTCGCGAGATGGGCTTGTATGGGGTTCAGGGGCAGTTGTTGGGTGAACCGAAGCCTTGGCGGTGAGTCATCGCAAAAGCAACCCTCACCCTAGCCCTCTCCCAGAGGGAGAGGGGACTGATTGGGGGATATTCGGGAAATACGCCGACGTGAGCGATTTGCGCTGAATCCATAATCGACTCGATTTCTCAGGTCGATGTACAGCGCCAGACACCTCGGTCGGCCCCGTCCCTCCGTGAGAGCGGACTGATTGGGGATATTCGGGAAATACGCCGACGTCAGCGATTTGCGCTGGATCCATAATCGCCCCGGTTTTTCAGGTCGATGTATGACGCCAGACACCTCGGTCAGCTCCCTCTCTCACCGGGAGAGGGCTGGGGTGAGGGTAGGCTTTTGATTACGGGAGGTCAGATCAACCCGCCTTCATCCTCATCAATCAACTGACTCAACCCACCCAACGCTTCCCGCGCCTGGGTCCGGTCCATCAGTTTGGCCTGGGCCGCCGGTGGCAGATCGGTGACGCGGATCACGCCTTTCTGGGTCAGCACCTGAATCAGGTCGTCGAGGACCCGAATCATTTCGAAGTCGCTCTGCTTGAGCTGTTTGAGGCTGGTTTCCACCACTTCGTTGGCGAACCAGGCCTGGATTTCATGGCTGTCGGCCGGCAGGGTTTCCGTGGCCTCGGCGTAGGCCGCGGCTTCCACGCGAATCAACAGACCTTGCGCATCGCGTTGCACGTAAAACATTGAGCATCCCTCGGAAATGAACCAGCGTCATGCTGTCAGCAGCATAGCCAACTGCGCGCGAGTATGCGGTGCGGCGACGTAATCGTCACCGTCGCGGTAAGCGCAAACGTGACGGCCGCCCCAGAAGGGCGGCCGTTTTTGTTCACGTATCAGCTGTTGTTGTGGTCGACTTTGATCGTCGGGTCGCTGCCGGCAATCAGGTTGTGAATGTTGGCGCTCGACCAGTTGTTGCCTTCCAGTTTGATCGTCACGTCCGGGGTTGCCGCCGCAGCGTCGCCGGAGTTGAACTTGCCCGCCGAGCTGACTTGCAGCGACGACGTGCCATCGACCGTGGTGATCTTCAGGAAGTTATCGATGGTGCTGCCGGTCTCGCCCTGCAACAGATCGCGCAGGTCGATGCGGTCACCTTCACTGGCCTTGAAGTCCTTGATCACGTCATTGCCGGTATCGCCCGCCTTCCAGACGAAGGTGTCGGCACCCGAACCACCGATCAGGATGTCGTTGCCCTGACCGCCGATCAGCGTGTCGTTGCCAGTGCCGCCGAGCAGGATGTCATTACCTTTGCCGCCATCGAGCAAATCGTTGCCGCCCGAGCCGAACAGGATGTCATTGCCCGCGCCGCCCAGCAGGGTGTCGTTACCATCGTGCGCGCCGGAGACATCGAACGCCTGATAGTGCTCGGTGATGTACTGGTGCACGTTGCTGGTGGTGACTTTGCTGACATCGACCCCGGTTTCTTTGGCAACGAACGCCTGCATCGCCTGATAACCCTCGCCGGCAATGCCGTTGAAGCTGACCAGATCGCCGAACAGGATGTCATTGCCGTCGCCACCGCTGACGGTGTCGTTGCCCGGCAGCGTCGCTTCGGTGTGGCCGATGATCGAGTTGGCCAGATCCTTCGGATCAATGTTGGTCTGCGGCGTTTTATCCGTATCGTACGGCTTCAGATCGTTGAGGCTGACATCGTTGTTCAGTCCGATAGCCTCGACGTTCGACAGACCGTTGAGCAAGGCAAAACCACTGGTCGAGTTGCTGGTCGTTGACGAGTTGGTGCTGTTACCGGTACCCGCCAGACTCGACAACTCATAAGTGCCGTCGCCCTGCGCGTGGATGGTGCCCAGATTAGAGCTGCTCCAGCCCCACCACGAAGTGTAGGTTTGCAGGGTCACGGTGCCGGCGCTGTTGATCGTCAACGCGTGGGTATTGTCGATGTAAGTGCTGAAGGTGTCGCCCGGCTTGTAGTTGCTGGTTTTCACCACATCGTCGAGCTTCACGTTGCCGTACAGCGTCGGGTTGGTCTGCTCGCCGCTCTGGTAGTAGGTCGGCTGGCCGTCGGTGATGAAGTACGTGAGGTTCTTCGCCCCGCTGTTGGCCACCGCGTCAGCGCTCTGGAACCAGTTGGCCGTGGTTTTGAACACGTCCTCATAGTTGGTACCGCCACCGGAGGCCATCGAGTCCAGTACCGCTTTGAGCTGGGTCAGCGCGTTCGGGTCGTTGAGGTTCACCGACACCGACTTGTTGACCTGGGTATCGAAGTCGACGAGGAAAATGTTCACCGTACCCGAATTGCTGCCGCCCAGGCTCTGCTTGAGGCTGTTGAACACCGAGGTCAGCGAGTCTTTGGCGGCGTTGAGCGACGAACTGCTCATGCTGCCGGAGCTGTCGACCATGAACGCGATGTTGTAGTTGGTGCCCGGGACCACGGTCAGGCCGCCGATGTCGGCGACGATTATGTCGTTGCCATCGGTGCCGGTGACGGTGTCGTCGCCCGACGTCGCAACCACGGCGTTGTAGACCGCCGGCACCACGCTGACCGGAATGGTCGCGGTGCTGCTGGCCGAGCCGCCGACCATCTCGGTGGAGGTCGAGGTCACGGTCAGGTTGAATTGGCCGTTGTAGTACGGCGGTGGCGTTACGGTCAGGCTGGCGAGGTTCCAGCCAGTGACGTTGGCGTCGCCGCTGCTGGCAGTGACGGTGAAGGTGTGACCCGCGCCATCGCTGAGCACCGAGCCGACCGGTGCGCCGCTGATCTTCACGCTCAGGGTTTCCGAGCCGTCGGTGTCAGTCAGTGCGGTGGTGATTGCCGACAGTTTCACCGTGGTGCCTTCGGCGCCGGTATTGAGTTTGTAGCCGTCGTAATAGCCTTCGCCGTTGCTGCCGTGCAGATCGGAGACGGTCACGCCCGAATTGATCAGATCCTGCACGCCGGTGTAGATCGGCACGCCGGCGCTGCTCAGGTCGATCGGCGTGCTGCCATTGACCGACAGGTTGACGTCGTAGCTGCCCGGGCCGCTCTGGTTGTGGTGGTAGATGTCCAGGGTGTAGTAGCCGCTGGTGGTCGGGGTGAACGAGCCATTGATGGCGCCGCCCGCGCCCCAGGTACCCGAAGCCACACTCTTGCCGCCGATCGTGATCAACAAACTGTCATCGGCAATACCGCTGAAGGTGTAGGTTTTGCCGGCTTCCAGATAAATCAGGCCTGACGTCTTCGATGCCGTGCCCGCCGCAACGCTACCGTCGGACTGCACATTGGTCACCGAGCCGCTGGAGTTCGGTTTGCCGGCGCCGTCGATGACGTTTTTCAACGTGGTCGAATCCGCGCCATTGCCGTTGGTGCCCAGACCCGCCAAGCCGGTCCAGACTTCCTTGATCAGCCCGGTGGACTTCACGCTGTTGTCGGCCACGCTCACGGTCGGCGCGTCCGCCACTGGCGTGATGTCGATCTTCACGGTGCCGGTGTTGCCCAGCAGTTGGCCGTCGGTTGGCTGGAATTTGATCTGTGCGTAGTCCGCCTGGTTGTTGCCCAGACCGCTGCCGCCGTAACCGTTGACCCCCGACTCGTTGGCATCCGGCAGGAAGCGCAGCTTGCCCGCGTCGATGTCAGCCTTGCTGAAGGTCTGGTTGTTGGCGACGTCTTTCCAGGTCGAACCGTCCAGATACTGCAGTTTGCCTTCGCCCGGCAGCTGAGTGATTTTGATGCCGAGGCTGCTGGCCGGGCTGTCGACGTCGGTCACGCCGAAGGTCGACCAGCCGAGCACCAGCGGAGTGTCTTCGGTGCCAGTGACGTTGCTTGGCGCTGCCACCGGAGCGTCGTTGACCGCCACCACGTTGACCGTGGTGGTCGCGGTGTTGGAGTAATTGCCGCCGTCGGTCACGGTCACCGTGATGATGCGCGGCACGGTGCTCGGGTTTTCGCTGCCGTTGGTGAAGCTGATGTTCTTGATGGCCTGCATGTAGTCGGCCAGTGTCGCGTTGCCCGACAGCGTCAGGGTCACGGTGCCGTTGGTGCTGTTGGCATTGATGGTGATGCCGTTGACGCTGTTGCCGAGGTTCAGCGCATCGCCGTCCTGACGGTTGGTCAGGACCACGGTGGCACCGGTCAGCAGGGTGCTGTCCGGGTCGGTGATGCTGATGTCGGTGTCGGCAATCGACACGCCGGCGCCCGGGGTGTTTTCGGTGAAGGTCACCTTGTAGTCGGCACCGGTGGCGCCGCTGGAGTTGTTGGCATCCAGGTCGAGCACCGGCGGCGCATCGTTGTCGATGATCGAGGTGCTGACGCTGCCGTTGGTGCTGCTGACCGCGAGGTTTTCGAAGTTGCCGCCGGTGGCGGAATCGATCTTGACCACGAAGTTCTCGGTGCCTTCGGTGATCTTGTCATCGATGGTGGCGACGTTGAACTGCGCGCTGCTCGCACCTGCCGGAATCTTCACGGTGTACACGCCGGTGAAATCAGAACCGTCGGCGGCGGTACCGCTGTAGACGATTTTCAGGGTCACTTCGGTTTGCGCCGGGTGGTTCAGGCTGACGGTGTAGCTGGCCGTCTGGCCTTCGGTCACCGAGCTGCTGCCAGTGATGCTGACGGTGGTGGTATCGACCGTGTCGGTGACGTTGGTCACGGCTGGCGTGTTGTTGGTCACCAGATTTTCGAAGCCGCCGCCGCTGGTGCCAGTGATGGTTGCCTGCACGGTGCCGGCGTCTTTGTAGACGTCGTCAGCCGGAGCCGGGACGGTCACGGTGCCGGTGGTTTTGCCAGCGTCGATGGTGATTACCGAGCCGTTGCTCAGGGTTACGGTGACTGGCGAGCCAGCGGCGTTGGTCAGGGTCGCGGTGTAGGTGATCTGGCCACCTTCGGCCACTGTGCCGGTCGCGGACAGCGACAGGTTGGTGGTGTCGACGGTGTCGGTGACGGTAGTCGAAACCGGGGTCTTGTCGGCCACCAGATTCTCGTAGTTGCCGCCCGTGACGTTGGTAATCGAATTGGTCAGCGGCGCGTGACCGGTTAATGCATCGTTCGGCGCAGTGGTGGTCGCGGTGCCCGTGGTCTGGCCGATGCCGATGGTGATGGTCTGACCGTTGGCCAGGGTCACGACGACTGGCGAACCGGTTACCGGTGCGCCAACCGTGGCGGTGTAGACGACGTTGCCGCCTTCAGCCGCTGTACCGGTGGCGGTCAGTTTCACGGTGGTGGTGTCGATGGTGTCGGTGACGCTGGTCACGGCTGGCGTGGTGCTGGTCACCAGGTTCTCGAAGCTGCCCCCAGTGGCGGTTTTGATCGTTGCCTGAACGTTGCCGGCGTCTTTGTAGACGTCATCGGCTGGCGCTGGAACGGTTACGGTGCCAGTGGTTTTACCGGCGTCGATGGTGATTACCGAGCCGTTGCTCAGGGTTACGGTCACTGGCGAGCCAGCGGCGTTGGTCAAGGTTGCGGTGTAGACGATCGAACCGCCCTCGGCTACGGAGCCGGTCGCACTGAGCGACAGGTTGGTGGTGTCGACAGTGTCGGTCACGTTAGTGCTGACTGGGGTTTTGTCGGCCACGAGGTTCTCGTAGTTGCCGCCCGTCACGTTGGTGATCGAGTTGGTCAGCGGCGCATGACCGGTCAACGCATCGTTCGGTGCGGTGGTGGTCGCGGTGCCGGTGGTCTGGCCGACGCCAATAGTGATGGTCTGACCGTTGGCCAGGGTCACGACAACCGGCGAACCGGTGACTGGCGCGCCGACAGTCGCGGTGTAGACAACGTTGCCGCCCTCGGCTGCAGTTGTGGTTGCAGTGAGTTTTACGGTGGTGGTGTCGATCGTGTCGGTGACGCTGGTCACGGCCGGAGTCGTGCTCGGCACGAGGTTTTCGAAGTTGCCACCGGTGGCGGTGCTGATGGTCGCCTGCACGGTACCCGCGTCTTTGTAGACGTCATCGGCTGGCGCTGGAACGGTTACGGTGCCAGTGGTTTTACCAGCGTCGATGGTGATCACGGCGCCGTTTGACAAGGTGACGGTCACTGGCGAGCCAGCGGCGTTGGTCAACGTCGCGGTGTAAACGATCGAGCCGCCTTCAGCCACAGAACCGGTCGCACTGAGCGACAGGTTGGTGGTGTCGACAGTGTCGGTCACGGTAGTGCTGACCGGCGTTTTGTCAGCCACGAGGTTTTCGAAGTTACCGCCGGTCACGTTGGTGATCGCGTTTGTCAGCGGTGCATGACCGGTCAATACGTCGTTAGGCGCGGTAGTGGTCGCGGTGCCGGTGGTCTGGCCAACACCAATGGTGATGGTCTGACCGTTCGACAGGGTGACCACGACTGGCGAGCCAGTCACTGGCGCGCCGACAGTTGCGGTGTAGACGACGTTACCGCCTTCAGCGGCAGTGGCGGTCGCGGTCAGTTTCACCGTGGTGGTGTCGATGGTATCGGTGACGCTGGTAATAGCCGGAGTCGTGCTCGGCACCAGATTTTCGAAGTTGCCACCGGTGGCGGTGCTGATCGTGGCCTGCACGGTGCCAGCGTCTTTGTAAACGTCGTCTGCAGGTGCTGGAACGGTCACGGTGCCGCTGGTTTTTCCGGCGTCGATGGTGATTACCGCGCCGTTGGACAGGGTCACGGTCACTGGTGAACCAGCGGCGTTGGTCAGGGTAGCGGTGTAAACGATCGAGCCACCTTCAGCAACCGAACCAGACGCGCTCAGCGATAGATTTGTGGTGTCGACAGTGTCGGTCACGTTGGTGCTGACCGGGGTCTTGTCGGCCACGAGATTTTCGTAGTTGCCGCCGGTCACGTTGGTGATCGCGTTGGTCAGTGGTGCATGACCAGTCAATGCATCGTTTGGCGCTGCGGTGGTTGCGGTGCCCGTGGTCTGGCCTACACCGATGGTGATGGTTTGACCATTGGCCAAAGTCACGACAACTGGCGAGCCGGTAACCGGCGCGCCTACGGTAGCGGTGTAGACAACGTTGCCACCCTCAGCCGCCGACTCGGTGGCCGTCAGTTTCACGGTGGTGGTGTCGATGGTGTCGGTAACGCTGGTGACGGCGGGAACAGTGCTCGGCACCAGGTTTTCGAAGTTGCCACCGGTGGCGGTGCTGATGGTCGCTTGCACGGTGCCGGCGTCTTTGTAGACGTCGTCAGCCGGGGCCGGAACGCTTACGGTGCCGCTGGTTTTGCCGGCGTCGATGGTGATCACCGCGCCGTTGGACAGGGTCACGGTCACTGGTGAACCAGCGGCGTTGGTCAGGGTCGCGGTGTAGACGATCGAGCCACCTTCAGCGACCGAATTAGTAGCGCTGAGTGACAGATTGGTCGTGTCGACGGTGTCGGTGACATTGGTCGATACCGGGGTCTTGTCGACCACCAGGTTCTCGAAGTTGCCACCTGTTACGTCAGTGATCGCGTTGGTCAGCGGAGCGTGGCCAGTCAATGCGTCGTTTGGTGCCGTGGTGGTCGCGGTACCGGTGGTCTGGCCGACGCCGATGGTGATCGTCTGACCGTTGGCCAAGGTTACGACAACCGGCGAGCCGGTGACTGGCGCGCCGACAGTCGCGGTGTAGGTGACGTTGCCACCCTCAGCTGTCGACTCGGTGGCGGTGAGTTTTACGGTGGTGGTGTCGATGGTGTCGGTGACATTGGTTACGGCCGGCACGGTGCTTGGCACCAGGTTCTCGAAGTTGCCACCGGTCGCGGTCGAAATGGTTGCTTCGACTTTGCCTGCATCTTTGTAAACGTCATCCGCCGGCGCAGCGACGGTGACGGTGCCAGTGGTTTTACCCGCCTCAATGGTGATCACGGCGCCGTTCGACAGGGTCACGGTGACTGGCGAGCCAGCCGCGTTGGTCAGCGTTGCGGTGTAGATGATCGAACCACCTTCAGCAACCGAACCCGTCGCGCTCAGCGACAGGTTAGTGGTGTCGACGGTATCGGTGACCGTGGTTGAAACCGGGGTCTTGTCGGCCACCAGATTTTCGTAGTTGCCGCCAGTGACACCCGTGATCGAGTTGGTCAGTGGCGCCTGACCGGTCAGCGCATCGTTCGGTGCGGTGGTGGTCACGGTGCCGGTGGTCTGGCCAACACCAATGGTGATGGTCTGACCGTTGGCCAAGGTCACCACGACAGGCGAACCGGTCACTGGAGCGCCGACAGTGGCGGTGTAAGTGACGGTGCCGCCTTCAGCGACCGACGTATCAGCCGTCAGTTTGACGGTCGAGGTGTCGATGGTGTCGGTGACTTCGGTCACGGCCGGAACAGCGCTCGGCACCAGGTTTTCGAAGTTGCCACCGGTAGCGGTGGAGATCGTCGCTTCAATCTTGCCGGCGTCTTTGTAGACGTCATCGGCCGGGGCTGGAACGGTCACGGTGCCAGTGGTTTTGCCGGCGTCGATGGTGATCACCGCGCCGTTGGACAGGGTCACGGTGACTGGCGAGCCGGCCGCGTTGGTCAGCGTCGCGGTGTAGATGATCGAGCCACCTTCAGCAACCGAACCAGTCGCGCTCAGCGACAGGTTGGTGGTGTCGACAGTATCGGTGACGTTGGTGCTGACCGGCGTCTTGTCGGCCACGAGGTTTTCGTAGTTGCCGCCGGTTACGCCAGTAATCGAGTTGGTCAGCGGTGCGTGGCCGGTCAGCGCATCGTTCGGTGCGGTGAAGGTCACGGTGCCGGTGGTTTTGCCGACTTCGATGGTGATGTTCTGACCGTTGGCCAAGGTCACGGTGACCGGCGAACCGGTGACTGGAGCGCCGACAGTGGCGGTGTAAGTGACGGTGCCGCCTTCCGCCACGGAGGTATCGGCCGTCAGTTTGACGGTCGAGGTGTCGATGGTATCGGTGACTTCGGTCACGGCCGGAACGGTGCTCGGCACCAGGTTTTCGAAGTTGCCACCGGTAGCGGTGGAGATCGTCGCTTCAACCTTGCCGGCGTCTTTGTAGACGTCATCGGCTGGCGCTGGAACAGACACGGTGCCAGTGGTTTTGCCGGCGTCGATGGTGATCACGGCGCCGTTCGACAGGGTCACGGTCACTGGCGAGCCAGCCGCGTTGGTCAATGTGGCGGTGTAGATGATCGAGCCGCCCTCAGCCACAGAACCGGTCGCGCTGAGCGACAGGTTAGTGGTGTCGACGGTGTCGGTCACGGTGGTGCTGACCGGGGTCTTGTCGGCCACGAGATTTTCGTAGTTGCCACCAGTGACACCGGTGATCGAGTTGGTGATCGGTGCGTGGCCGGTCAGCGCATCGTTCGGTGCGGTGGTGGTCACGGTGCCGGTGGTTTTGCCGACTTCGATGGTGATGTTCTGACCGTTGGCCAAGGTCACCACGACTGGCGAGCCGGTCACTGGAGCGCCGACAGTGGCGGTGTAAGTGACGGTGCCGCCTTCAGCGACCGACGTATCAGCCGTCAGTTTGACGGTCGAGGTGTCGATGGTGTCGGTGACTTCGGTCACGGCCGGCACAGTGCTCGGCACCAGGTTCTCGAAGTTGCCACCGGTAGCGGTGGAGATCGTTGCTTCAACCTTGCCGGCGTCTTTATAGACGTCGTCAGCCGGAGCAGGAACGGTCACGGTGCCAGTGGTTTTACCAGCTTCGATGGTGATTACCGCGCCATTCGACAGGGTCACGGTGACTGGCGAGCCAGCGGCGTTGGTCAAGGTTGCGGTGTAAACAATCGAACCACCCTCGGCCACAGTGCCGGTCGCAGTCAGCGATAGGTTAGTGGTGTCGACAGTGTCGGTGACATTGGTCGAAACCGGGGTTTTGTCGGCCACCAGATTTTCGTAGTTACCGCCGCTCACCTCGGTGATCGCATTGGTGATCGGCGCGTGGCCGGTCAATGCATCGTTCGGCGCGGTGGTGGTCGCGGTGCCGGTGGTCTGGCCAACACCAATGGTGATGGTCTGACCGTTAGCCAGGGTCACGACCACAGGCGAACCGGTGACTGGCGCGCCGACGGTCGCGGTGTAAGTCACGCTGCCGCCCTCAGCCGTCGACTCGGTCGCGGTGAGTTTGACGGTGGTGGTGTCGATGGTGTCGGTGACATTGGTCACCGCCGGTACGGTGCTCGGTACCAGATTCTCGAAGTTGCCGCCGGTTGCATCCTTGATCGTCACTTCGACTTTGCCGGCGTCTTTGTAGACGTCATCGGCAGGCGCTGGAACGGTCACGGTGCCGGTGGTTTTACCGGCGTCGATGGTGATCACCGAACCGTTCGACAGGGTCACGGTCACCGGGGTGCCGGCCGGGTTGGTCAGCGTAGCGGTGTAGACGATCGACCCGCCTTCAGCCACCGAATCGGTTGCGGTCAGGTTCAGGTTGGTGGTGTCGGTAGTGTCCGAAACCGCGGTGTCGGCGGACTTGCCGTCGACCGCGAGTTTTTCGTAATTGCCGCCAGTGGCGCCGTCGATGGTCACGCTCAGCGAGCTGCCGCCGGCCAATGGGCTGTTCGGCGCAACGAAGTTCACCGAGCCGGTGGTTTCACCGACGGCAATGGTGATGGTCTGGCCGTTGGACAGAGTTACGACAACCGGCGAACCAGTCACTGGCGCGGTCACGGTCGCGGTGTAGACCACGGTTTCGCCTTCGGCGACGTTCGCCGTGGCAGTCAGTGACACGGTGGAGGTGTCGATGGTGTCGTTGACGGTGGTGACGGCCGGCGCTGTGCTGGTGACCAGGTTTTCGAAGTCGCCACCGGTCGCTCCCTTGATGGTCGCTTCAACAGTGCCGGCGTCTTTGTAAACGTCGTCTTTCGGTGCGTCGACGGTGACAGTGCCAGTGGTTTTGCCGGCGTCGATGGTGATCACAGCACCGTTCGACAGGGTCACGGTGACCGGCGAGCCAGCGGCATTGGTCAGGGTCGCGGTGTAAGTGATCTGACCGCCTTCGTTCACCGAACCGGTGGCGCTCAGCGACAGGTTGGTGGTGTCGACAGTGTCAGTGACGGTGGTGCTGACCGGGGTTTTGTCGGCCACGAGGTTTTCGTAATTGCCGCCGGAAACGTCAGTGATCGCGTTGGTCAGCGGAGCGTGGCCAGTCAACGCATCGTTTGGCGCGGTGGTGGTCACGGTGCCCGTGGTTTTACCGACTTCGATGGTGATGTTCTGACCGTTGGCCAGGGTCACCACAACTGGCGAGCCAGTGACTGGCGCACCGACCGTGGCGGTGTAGGTGACGGTGCCACCTTCAGCCGCAGACTCGGTGGCGGTCAGTTTGACCGTCGAAGTGTCGATGGTATCAGTGACGTCGGTAACGGCTGGCGTGGTGCTCGGCACCAGGTTCTCGAAGTTGCCGCCAGTGGCGTCCTTGATGGTCACTTCGACCTTGCCGGCGTCTTTGTAGACGTCATCGGCCGGAGCTGGAACGGAGACAGTGCCGGTGGTTTTGCCGGCTTCAATGGTGATCACCGAACCGTTGCTCAACGTCACGGTCACTGGCGTGCCAGCCGGATTGGTCAGCGTCGCGGTGTAAACGATCGACCCGCCTTCCGCCACGGTGCCGGTCGCAGTCAGCGACAGGTTGGTGGTGTCGACGGTGTCAGTAACAGTGGTCGAAACCGGGGTTTTGTCGGCGACCAGATTCTCGTAGTTACCGCCGCTCACATCAGTGATCGCATTGGTGATCGGCGCGTGGCCGGTCAATGCATCGTTCGGTGCGGTGGTGGTCGCGGTGCCGGTGGTCTGGCCTACGCCAATGGTGATGGTCTGACCGTTAGCCAGGGTCACGACCACAGGCGAACCGGTCACTGGCGCGCCGACGGTTGCGGTGTAAATCACGCTGCCACCCTCAGCCGCCGACTCGGTCGCGGTGAGTTTGACGCTGGTGGTGTCGACGGTGTCAGTGACGTCGGTTACGGCTGGGGTGGTGCTCGGAACGAGGTTCTCGAAGTTGCCGCCAGTGGCGTCCTTGATCGTGACTTCGACCTTGCCGGCGTCTTTGTAGACGTCATCTGCTGGCGCAGGAACCGTCACGGTGCCGGTGGTTTTACCGGCTTCGATGGTGATCACCGAGCCGTTGCTCAAGGTAACGGTCACTGGCGTGCCGGCCGGGTTGGTCAGCGTCGCGGTGTAAACGATCGAACCGCCTTCCGCCACGGTGCCGGTCGCAGTCAGCGACAGGTTGGTGGTGTCGACGGTGTCAGTGACAGTGGTCGAAACCGGGTTTTTGTCGGCGACCAGATTCTCGTAGTTACCGCCGCTCACATCAGTGATTGCGTTGCTCAGCGGGGTGTGGCCGTTCAACGCATCGTTTGGCGCTACGGTGGTTGCGGTGCCCTCGGTCTGGCCAACACCGATAGTGATGGTTTGGCCGTTGGCCAACGTCACGATCACTGGCGAACCGGTCACTGGCGCGCCGACAGTCGCGGTGTAGGTAACGGTGCCACCTTCAGCGGCAGTCTCGGTGGCGGTCAGTTTGACGGTGGTGGTGTCGACGGTATCGGTCACGTCGGTGACGGCCGGAACGGTGCTCGGCACCAGATTCTCGAAATTGCCGCCGGTGGCGTCCTTGATCGTGACTTCGACTTTGCCGGCGTCTTTATAGACGTCATCAGCGGGCGCCGGAACGGTCACGGTGCCGGTGGTTTTACCGGCTTCAATGGTGATCACCGAACCGTTCGACAGGGTCACGGTAACAGGCGAGCCTGCGGCGTTGGTCAGGGTCGCGGTGTAAGTGATCTGACCGCCTTCAGCCACGGTGCCTGTTGCGCTGAGCGTCAGGCTGGTGGTGTCGGTGGTGTCAGTCACGGTGGTGCTGACCGGGGTTTTGTCGGCGACGAGGTCTTCGTAATTGCCGCCGCTCACGCCCGTGATCGCGTTGGTGATCGGCGCTTGGCCGGTCAACGCGTCATTCGGTGCAGTGGTGGTCACGGTGCCGGTGGTTTTGCCGACTTCGATGGTGATGTTCTGACCATTGGCCAGGGTCACGACAACAGGCGAACCGGTCACCGGCGCGCCAACAGTGGCGGTATACGTGACAGTGCCACCTTCAGCCGCCGACTCGGTGGCGGTCAGCTTGACCGTGGTGGTGTCAACGGTATCGGTCACGTCGGTGACGGCTGGAACGGTGCTCGGAACGAGGTTCTCGAAATTGCCGCCGGTAGCGTCCTGGATGGTCACTTCGACCTTACCGGCGTCTTTGTAGACGTCATCGGCAGGCGCCGCAACGGTCACGGTGCCAGTGGTTTTGCCGGCTTCGATGGTGATCACCGAACCGTTCGACAGGGTTACGGTAACAGGCGAACCTGCGGCGTTGGTCAAGGTCGCGGTGTAAGTGATCTGGCCGCCTTCAGCCACAGAACCGGTTGCGCTCAGCGACAGGTTGGTGGTGTCGGCAACATCGGTAACGCTGGTCGAAACCGGGGTCTTGTCGGCCACCAGATCTTCGTAATTGCCACCCGAGACGCCAGTGATCGAATTGGTCAGCGGCGCATTGCCGGTCAACGCGTCATTTGGTGCGGTGCTGGTCACGGTGCCGGTGGTTTTACCGACTTCGATGGTGATGCTCTGACCGTTGGCCAGGGTTACCACGACAGGCGAACCGGTCACCGGCGCACCGACGGTGGCGGTGTAAGTGACGGTGCCACCTTCAGCAACCGAGGTATCAGCCGTCAGTTTCACGGTCGAGGTGTCGATGGTGTCGGTCACTTCGGTCACGGCCGGGACAGTGCTCGGCAGCAGATTCTCGAAGTTGCCGCCCGTCGCATCCTTGATCGTGACTTCGACTTTGCCGGAGTCTTTATAGACATCATCCGCAGGCGCCGGAACGGTCACGGTGCCAGTGGTTTTGCCCGCCTCGATGGTGATCACCGAGCCGTTGCTCAGGGTCACGGTGACTGGTGTGCCGGCCGGGTTGGTCAGGGTCGCGGTGTAAACGATCGAGCCGCCTTCAGCAACGCTGCCGGTCGCTGACAACGACAGATTGGTGGTGTCGATCGAATCGGTAATTGTGGTGGTCGCTGGCGTGGTGTTTGGCACCAGGTTTTCGAAGTTGCCACCGGTTGCGCCGGTAATCGTGGTGCTGACCGTGCTGCCATTGTTGTAAACGTCGTTGGCCGCGGTTGGCACGTTGACGGAGCCGGTGGTCTTGCCGGCTTCAATGGTGATGGTCGAGCCGTTCGACAGGGTTATCGTCACCGGGGTCTGCGCGGCGTTGGTCAGCGTCGCGGTGTAGGTGATCTGGCCGCCTTCGACGACGGTGCCGGTAGCGGTGAGGCTGACGCTGGTGGTGTCGACCGAATCGGTAACCGTGGTGGTGGCTGGCGTTGTGTTCGGCACCAGGCTTTCAAAGTTGCCGCCGGTAGCGCCAGTAATGGTGGTGCTGACGGTGCCGCCATTGTTGTAGACGTCATTGGCCGCGGTCGGCACGTTGACGGTGCCGGTGGTCTGGCCGGCGTCAATGGTAATGGTCGAGCCGTTCGACAGAGTGACGGTCACCGGGGTTTGCGCCGGGTTGGTCAGGGTCGCGGTGTAGGTGATCTGGCCACCTTCAACCACTGTGCCGGTGGCAGTCAGGGTCAGGTTAGTGGTGTCGATCGAATCGGTGATGGTGGTCACCGCTGGCGTAGGGTTTGGCACCAGATTTTCGAAGTTGCCACCGCTGGCACCAGTGATGGTGGTGGTGACGGTACTGCCGTTGTTATAGACGTCGTTGGCCGGGGTCGGCACGTTGACAGTGCCGGTGGTCTGGCCGGCGCCGATGGTGATGGTCGAGCCGTTCGACAGGGTGACGGTCACCGGGGTTTGTGCCGGATTGGTCAGGGTCGCGGTGTAGGTGATCTGCCCGCCTTCGGTGACACTCGGCCCGGCCGTCAGGGTGACGGTGGTGGTGTCGATGGTGTCAGTGACCTGGGTCGTGGCCGGGTTGGTCGGCGTCGTCACAGTGATGCCGTTGCCGCCGGTGGTGCCGGTGACGGTCACGTCGATCTGCGTCGGGTCGTTATAGACGGTGTCGTTCGGCGCCAGCGGCACGTTGACCGTGCCGGTGGTTGCACCTGCCGGAATCACAATCACCGCGCCGTTGGACAGGGTGATGGTCAGGTCGGTCAGCGGCGCCTGGGTCAGGGTCGCGGTGTACACCAGCACGCCGCCGGCTTCGGTGATGCTCGGCGTGGCGCTAAGGCTCAGGGTCGACTCACGCAGAGCATTGGTGGTGGTATCGGTGGTCTGGCCGCCGGTGATGTTCTGCGCAGCTTGACCGGCAGCGTTGATCCCTGCGGTCGGGAAACCAATGGTTGGGTCAACACGGCCAGCGGTGGCGTCGAGCATGACGAAGCTGTGGCCGCCACCAGCAGCACCGCCCGTACCTGCGGCGCTCGGGCCGGCAGCGGTGGCGTCAAGCGCGGTGGTCGGGTCGACACCGGCGGCAATGGCTTGCTGCAGTTCGGCTACTGACGGCGCAGCCTGCGCGGTGGCTTCTGCCAGGTCAGTGCTGGAGTCGGGGGCGGTGGCGCTCCACTGAGTTTCACGGCCCAGATCGAGGGTGCGACCATCTGCCAATTCAAGCGACACGGCGCCGGAGAGGCCGGTGTCGATCTGGTCGCCGACAAACAGGCGATCGCCTTCAACGAGTACGCGGCGCACGCCCTCTGGGGACACCACGAATACCTGACCGACAATGCTTTTGACGATGGCAACAACACTGCTCATTGAAGACTCTCCGGGGTGTCACGTTCAGTTGACTTCCATGGACCTGAGGGCATGGGCGCCGATTCAGTCTGGACGTACTTTAAAAATTTGCGAAACAAGTTTGACGCATGTTTTCGTCAATATTTTGGCTAGATTCTTTCGCTATTAACTTTATGCCAAACTATTGACCTTCTGGGTGCCATCCTAAACAATCGTCCCACTAATGTCACATTGATATTTCCGCGGCGACCTGTCCTTCAGCGTGTGATCCAGTTCTTGTTTTGAACTTTCCGACATACGGTCAATCTGGTTGCCATCATCCGACGCAGCGCCACGTTTTGCTGTGATTCAAGACAAGAAGTTCTGGGAAATTCCTACCATGCGTTCGCCCCTGTTTCTGGCTGTACCCTTCGCTCTCGCCGCCTCTTTTGTACAAGCACAATCCTTACCAGAAGCCATGCAGCAGGCATTGGATGTCCATCCGGAAATCCAGGCAGGGGTAAATAGTCGTTTGGCCGCGGATTATCAATTAAGAGCGGCGAAAGGTGGATACCTGCCCAAGGTCGATCTGCTCGGCGGTTATGGCCGTGAAGGCACCGACAGCGTCACCACCCGCGCCAATTCCGGTAACCACTACGAAACCCTGAACCGTAGCGAGTCAAGTTTACGTCTCTCGCAAATGGTCTTTGACGGTTTTGCGACGTCCAGCGAAGTCGGGCGTCAACAAGCCACCGTCAACTCCCGCGCTTACTCGCTGCTCGGTACTTCCGAGCGCACCGCGCTGACCGTCGCCCAGGTTTACCTGGACGTGCTGACCCGCCGCGAATTCGTGCGTCTGGCCGAAGAAAACCTCAAGAGCCACCAGCGCATCTACGACCAGATCCAGCTGCGCACCCAGCGTGGCGTCGGCAGCGGTGCCGACCTCGATCAGGCCGAAGCGCGGATGGCCCAGGCCCGCAACAACCTGATCACCGAGCAGACCAATCTGGCCGACTCGGAAACCAACTTCCTCAGCGCCGTCGGCCAGATGCCCGATCAACTCGAGCGTCCGGCGCCGTTCATGGCGATGATGCCGGCCAACCTCAATGAAGCGCGCCAGCAGATGCTGGAAAACAGCCCGATCCTGCGTTCGGCCGAATCCGACATCGCCGCTGCCGAGAAGCAGTACGAAACCGCCAAGTCGACCTTCTACCCACGTTTCGACGCCGAACTGGGCCGCACTGCCGACAACGATCTCGACGGCCAGAACGGTCACAACAACGAGTGGCAGGCGATGCTGCGCATGCGCTTCAACCTCTATTCCGGTGGCAGCAACAAGGCCGATCTGGAATCCAAGTCGTACCTGTCGAACCAGGCGCTGGACATCCGCAACAACGCTTTGCGTCAGTTGAACGAAGAACTCGGTCTGGCCTGGAACGCCTTGAACAACGCCAACGCGCAGGTGCCGATCGCGCAGCAATACGTCGACCACAGCACCTCGGTGCGCACCGCTTACCAACGTCAGTTCAGCCTTGGCGAACGTACCTTGCTGGATTTGCTCGACAGCGAAAACGAGTTGTTCACCGCTTCGCGGCGTCTGGCTGAAATCAAAAACATTCAGTTATTTACTCAGTACCGAATCAAGGCGACCATGGGCGAGTTGCTCAGAAGCCAGGGAGTGGTCGCACCGTTGGCATCCGTTGTGCAAAACGACGTCAAGCCCAAGGTCCAGCTGCCTGGGATGAATTGAGTTATCCCTTTTCAACTGTCAAAGAGTGTCGAGCGTGGAATCAGAAGTCAGTCGAGTTCAACTCAGTCATGATCCACGCGCGTTGCACGACGATCCTTTACTGGACGGACTGCTCGCCCTTTGCATGCTTCATCAGAAACCCGCCAGCGCGGCGATGCTGACCACCGGCCTGCCGCTGCCCAAACAACGCCTGAGTGTCGAGTTGCTGCCCCGTGCGGCGGCTCGCGCCGGCCTGCAAGGTCGCGTGCTGCAGCGCAAACTGGAAGAAATTCCGGCGATCGCCATGCCGGCGTTGCTGCTGCTCAAGGATGGCCGCAGCGCTGTCCTGCTCGGCTGGCAGGGCGACAATGAAGCACGGGTGCTGCTCAGCGAAACCGACGGCGGCGAGTCCATCGTCAGTCGCGAACTGCTCGCCGACGATTACACCGGCAAAGTTTTCTTCGCTCAGCCGCAACACAAATTCGACGTCAATCACGGCACGCTGATTCCGCGTGCGCGCTCGTGGTTCCGCGACACCCTCAAGCGTTCGCGCTGGCTGTATGCCGATGCGATCGCCGCGAGTTTCCTGATCAACATCATTGCCATGGCTGCGCCGCTGTTCGTGATGAACGTCTACGACCGCGTGGTGCCGAACCAGGCCGAAGCGACCCTGTGGGTGTTGGCGCTGGGCATCACCGGCGCCTACCTCTTTGACCTGATCCTCAAGAGCCTGCGCAGTCTGTGCCTGGATCTGGCCGGGAAGAAAACCGACCTGATCATCTCGGCGACGCTGTTCGAACGCATCGTCGGCATGTCGATGAAATACCGCCCGGCGCGGGTCGGCAGCTTTGCGCAGAACATCCACGAGTTTCAGAGCCTGCGCGACTTCCTTGCCTCGCTGACCCTGACCAGCCTGATCGACCTGCCGTTCACCATCCTCATCTTCATCGTCATCGCCATTCTCGGCGGGCATCTGGTGTGGATTCCGGTGCTGGCGTTCCCGATTGCGTTGCTGATCGGCTACGCCTTGCAGAAGCCGCTGGTGGCCACCATGGAACGCACCATGGCCCTCGGTGCCGAGCGCCAGTCGAGCCTGATCGAAACCCTCGCCGGCCTCGACGCGGTCAAGGTCAACAACGCCGAAAGCGAACGTCAGTACCAGTGGGAGCAGACCATCGGCACCCTCAGTCGCCTCGAACTGCGGGTGAAAATGCTCTCCGGCCTGGCGATGAACATCACCCTGCTGATCCAGCAACTGGCCGGGGTGATCATGATCGTCTTCGGCGTCTACCAGATCATTGCCGGCAACCTGAGCATGGGCGGTCTGATTGCCTGCTACATGCTTAGCGGCCGCGCCCTCAGTCCGCTGGCCTCGCTGTCCGGTCTGTTGACCCGTTATCAGCAGGCACGGGTAACCATGACTTCGGTCGACCAGATGATGGAGCTGCCGCAAGAGCGCAACTTCGAAGAGCGCCCGTTGAGCCGCAAGGTTTTGCAGGGCGCGATCGAATGCCGCCAGCTCAACTTCACCTACCCGGAACAACAGAACCCGGCGCTGAAAAACATCAACCTGGTGATCCGTCCCGGCGAGAAGATTGGCATCATCGGCCGCAGCGGCTCGGGCAAAAGCTCCCTCGCCAAACTGCTGGTCGGCCTGTATCAGCCGGACGATGGTGCGCTGCTGGTCGACGGTGTGGATATCCGCCAGATCGACGTCAGCGAGTTGCGCTACAACATCGGCTACGTGCCGCAGGACATTCAGCTGCTGGCCGGCACCCTGCGTGACAATCTCGTCTCTGGCGCACGCTATGTAGAAGACGAGCTTGTCCTGCAGGCGGCCGAACTGGCCGGCGTCCACGAATTCGCCCGTCTGCACCCGCAAGGCTACGAGCTGCAAGTCGGCGAACGCGGGCAGAACCTCTCCGGTGGCCAACGGCAGAACGTCGCGCTGGCCCGGGCGCTGTTGCTCAATCCACCGATCCTGCTGATGGACGAGCCGACCAGTGCGATGGACAACACCGGTGAAGAACGCCTCAAGCAACGCCTCGCCGCCGTGATTGAAAACAAGACCGTGGTGCTGGTCACGCACCGGGCTTCACTGTTGTCGCTGGTCGATCGTCTGCTGGTGATCGATCGTGGACAAATTCTCGCCGATGGCCCGAAAGCCGCCGTGATGGAAGCGTTGAAGAAGGGGCAGATCAGTGTTGCTTAAGTCGGGTTTCAAGGATTCGATCCGTCGCTACTTCAAAGGCTCGGCATCGTTGCAGGGCCAGCCGCTGCCGGAGGTCAACAAAGCGCTGATCGAAGACGCCCCGCGCGTCGTGCGCCTGACCATCTGGGCGATCATCGGCTTCTTTATCTTTCTGCTGCTGTGGGCCAACTTCGCCGTGATCGACGAAGTGACCAAGGGCGACGGCAAAGCGATTCCGTCGTCGAAGATCCAGAAAATCCAGAACCTTGAGGGCGGGATCATCTCTGAACTGTTCGTCAAGGAAGGCCAGATCGTCGAAGCCGGCGCACCGTTGATTCGTCTCGACGACACGCGATTCGCCTCCAACGTCGGCGAAACCGAGGCCGATCGTCTGTCGATGCTGCTGCGGGTAGAGCGTCTCAGCGCAGAGGTCGACGACCGTCCGCTGAATTTCCCCGAGGACGTGCTCAAGGCTGTTCCGGGTCAGGCGAAAAGCGAAGAGTCGCTGTACATCAGCCGCCGTCAGCAGTTGCACGACGAGATCGGTGGTTTGCAGGAGCAGTTGATTCAGCGTCAGCAAGAGCTGCGCGAATTCGCCTCCAAGCAAGCGCAGTATCGTCAGCAGCTCGGCTTGCAGCGTCAGGAAATCAACATGTCCGAGCCGCTGGTGGCCCAGGGCGCGGTGTCCCCGGTGGAAGTCTTGCGTCTGAAGCGTGCCGAGGTGGAAACCCGTGGTCAGCTGGATGCGACGACGCTGGCCATCCCGCGTGCCGAATCGGCGATCAAGGAAGTGCAGCGCAAAATTGATGAAACCCGTGGCAAATTCCGCAGCGAAGCGCTGACCCAACTCAACGAGGCGCGCACCGACCTGAACAAGGCCAGCGCGACCGGCAAGGCGCTGGAAGACCGCGTCAGCCGCACGCTGGTGACATCGCCGGTGCGCGGCATCGTCAACAAGTTGCTGGTCAACACCATCGGCGGCGTGATCCAGCCGGGCAGCGACATGGTCGAAATCGTACCGCTGGACGACACCTTGCTCGTCGAAGCGAAGATCCGTCCGCAGGACATCGCCTTCCTGCACCCGGGGCAGGAAGCGATCGTGAAATTCACTGCCTACGACTACACCATCTACGGCGGGCTCAAAGCCAAGCTTGAGCAGATCGGTGCCGACACCATCACCGACGAAGACAAGAAAACCACGTACTACATCATCAAGGTGCGCACTGAGCGTAGCCACTTGGGTACCGATGAAAAGCCGTTGCTGATCATCCCGGGGATGGTTGCGTCGGTGGATATCATTACCGGCAAGAAGTCGGTGTTGAGTTATTTGCTCAAGCCGATCATCCGCGCGCGGGCTGAGGCGTTGCACGAGCGTTGATTTTTTAGTGACCTCACTGGCCTCATCGCGAGCAGGCTCACTCCTACAGTAACCGCATTTCTCCAGATGGAATGCGATCCCTGTAGGAGTGAGCCTGCTCGCGATAGCGGCAGCCCAAACACCACATCTCTGTCAGGAAGTGACAAAAACCGTCACTCACCACTCAGTCCATTCCTCACCAATCGCCATATCGTTATTCAATAACGGTATTTAATCTCCAGTTCTTATAGCTATAAAGTCATCCCCCTGCGTACCTGCCGACCAATCGGCGCGCCGCACGACCTGAACCAACACGCAATCCAGCGTGAGTGTCTGATCGACGAGCGCGCCCGTGAGCGCGCCGTGCGTGGGAGATGGAAAGATGTCCGCAGCTACTGCTTCCCCAAGCGCCGCGACCGCCGCGCCGCAATCCTTTGAAATCCGCCCGTTCAGCGGTGCCGTCGGCGCCGAAATCATCGGCCTCGACCTCACCCGGCCGATCAATGATCAGGACTTCGCGCGCATTCACCGCGCGCACCTGGATCACCACGTCGTGGTGTTCCGCGACCAGCAAATCACCCCGCAGCAACAGATCGACTTCAGCCGCCGCTTCGGCGTGTTGCAGATCCATGTGCTCAAGCAATTCCTGTTGGCCAACCACCCGGAAATCCTCATCGTTTCCAACATCGTCGAAAACGGCCAGAACATCGGCCTCGGCGATGCCGGCAAGTTCTGGCACTCCGACCTCTCCTATAAAGAGCTGCCAAGCCTTGGCTCGATGCTCCACGCGCAAGAACTGCCGTCCGAGGGCGGCGACACGCTGTTCGCCGATATGCACAAAGCCTGGGACAACTTGCCCGAAGCGTTGCGCAAAGCGGTCGAAGGCCGCAGTGCCGCGCACTCCTACACGGCGCGTTACAGCGAAACCAAATTCGAAGGCAACTGGCGCCCGACCCTAACCCCGGAGCAATTGGCTCAAGTCGCCGAAGTGGTGCATCCGGTGGTGCGTACGCACCCGGAGAACGGACGCAAGGCGCTGTTCGTCAGCGAAGGTTTCACCACGCGCATCGTCGGCCTGCCGGAAGACGAGAGCCAGCAACTGCTGAGCGAGCTCTATGCCCACAGCGTGCTGCCGCAAAACATCTACCGCCATCAGTGGCAGCCCCACGACCTGGTGTTCTGGGACAACCGCTCGCTGATCCATCTCGCCGCCGGCTGCCCCGCGCACCTGCGCCGCAAGCTGTATCGCACGACCATTCAGGGCGACGCGCCTTTCTGATTCGCCGGAGATTGATCAAAAAATGAACGCTCCCTTGCCAGGCCACGCGGCCAGCAACCCGATCGCCCGCAGCGACGCGTTGCTGGCGGTCGATCATGTCAGCCTCGAATACCGCACGCCGCAACGCGTAGTGCGCGCCACCCACCAAGTCAGTTTTGAAATCGACCCGGCCGATCGCTACGTGCTGCTCGGCCCGTCCGGTTGCGGCAAATCCACCTTGCTCAAAGCGGTCGCCGGGTTCATTCAGCCGTGCGAAGGTGAAATCCGCCTGCAAGGCCAGCGCGTCGACGCACCGGGGCCAGACCGGATTGTGGTGTTTCAGGAATTCGATCAGCTGCCACCGTGGAAAACCGTCAAACAGAACGTGATGTTTCCGCTGCTCGCGTCGCGAACGCTGAAGAAAAAAGCAGCTGAAGAGCGCGCGCTGCACTATCTGGAAAAGGTTGGGCTGGCGGCGTTTGCCGATGCCTACCCGCATACCTTGTCCGGCGGCATGAAGGCGCGCGTGGCGATTGCCCGGGCGTTGGCGATGCAGCCGAAAATCCTCTTGATGGACGAACCGTTCGCCGCGCTCGATGCGCTGACCCGGCGCAAGATGCAGGAAGAGTTGCTGCTGCTTTGGGAAGAGGTGCGCTTCACCCTGTTGTTCGTTACCCACTCGATTGAAGAGGCGTTGGTGGTCGGTAATCGCATCCTGCTGCTGTCGCCGCATCCCGGCCGAGTGCGCGCCGAAGTGCACAGCCATCAATACGACTTGCACAGCTTGGGTGGCGTGGCGTTTCAGGAGTCGGCGCGGCGCATTCATCGTCTGCTGTTCGACGAAGGCCAGTCGCCGGAAACCGAGCGTGACCACGACTTCAACGACATTCGCATCGCCTATTGAGCGGCCAGGAGGATTACCCGATGAGCCATTCATCATCTGTGCGTGAAGAATTCGAAGTTGTGCTGGAGCCGTTGACCGAAGTGCCGGTCGAGCGTGAACTGTCGCTCGGCACGCGGCTGTGGCAACAGGGCTGGCTGCGTAAAGGCCTGATCCTTATTGTGCTGGCGGTGCTGTGGGAAGTGGTCGCGCGGATCCAGAACAATGACCTGATGCTGCCGAGTTTCCTGCAGACCAGCCACGCGCTGTTCGAGGGTCTGCTCAGTGGTGAGTTGTTGGCCAAGGTGTGGATATCGCTGGTGGTGCTGATCAAGGGCTACCTGATCGGCATCGTTCTGGCGTTTGCCCTGACCACGCTGGCGGTGTCGACGCAATTGGGTCGCGATCTGCTGAGTACGATGACCTCGATGTTCAATCCGTTGCCGGCGATTGCCCTGTTGCCGCTGGCGCTGCTGTGGTTTGGTCTGGGGCAGAACAGCCTGATTTTTGTGCTGGTGCATTCGGTGTTGTGGGCGCTGGCGCTGAATACCTATGCCGGGTTTCTCGGGGTTTCGGAAACCCTGCGCATGGCTGGGCGCAATTACGGTTTGAAGGGTTTGCGACTGGTGTTGTTCATCCTGATCCCGGCGGCGCTACCGTCGATTCTGGCCGGTCTGAAGATTGGCTGGGCGTTTGCCTGGCGCACGTTGATTGCGGCGGAACTGGTGTTTGGCGCGACCAGTGGCAAGGGTGGGCTGGGCTGGTACATCTTTCAGAATCGCAATGAGCTGTATACCGACAAGGTGTTTGCCGGGTTGGCGGTGGTGATTCTGATTGGGTTGCTGGTGGAGAATCTGGTGTTCGATACGCTGGAGCGGGTGACCGTCAAGCGTTGGGGGATGCAGCGGTAATTTTTGGCGTGACGGCTGGCTCCTTCGCGAGCAGGCTCGCTCCCACATTTGATCTCCTGTGGGCACAGGTTTTATGAACGACTGAAGTCCATTGTGGGAGCGAGCCTGCTCGCGAAGGCGTCTTTGAAGGCGCCGCCAAAGCTGAAGGATGTTTGCTAGCATTGCGCCCAGATCAATCCTGATCAGCCAAGAGTGCTTAGTATGCAACTCCCGGACATGAACCTTCTGGTCGCCCTCGACGCCTTGCTCGACGAGGGCAGTGTGGTCGGCGCCGCGCGGCGGATGAACCTCAGTCCGGCGGCGATGAGCCGTACCCTGACGCGAATCCGCGAAGCTATCGGCGATCCGATTCTGGTGCGAGCCGGTCGGGGTCTGGTGCCAACGCCCAAAGCCCTGGAATTACGCGAGCAGGTGCGCGATGTGGTCGAGCAGGCCGCGCTGTTGTTCCGCTCCGCCGACACCGTGGAGCTGGGCACGCTGCGTCGGCGCTTCAGCATCCGCGCCAATGATTTTTTCATTGGCGTTTACGGCGGCAAGCTGTTCGACACCCTCGATCAACTGGCGCCGCACTGCGAGTTGCGCTTTGTCCCGGAAGGCGATGGCGATGATGAAGCCCTGCGAGAAGGGCGCATCGATCTGAGCGTCAGCAATACCCGGCCCGTCACCCCTGAAGTTAAAGTACAAAACCTGTTTTCTACACACTTCGTTGGCTTGGTGCGTGAAGACCATCCCTTGCTCGACGGCGAAATCACTGCCGAGCGCTATGCCGGGTTTTCCCACATCAGCATGTCGCGCCGCGGCATCGCTCGCGGCCCGATTGATACCGCGCTGAATGCGCTGGGTCTGGAGCGGCGCGTCGCGGTGATCGCGCCGAGTTTCCATGCGGCGATGTTTGCGTTGCCTGATTCCGACCTGATCCTGCCGGTGCCCAAGGAAGCGCTGCTGAGTGTGCGCCGGCTGGGTTTGAAACTGCGTTCGTTCGACCTGCCAATCCCTTTGCCGACGCTGATGCTGACTCAAGCCTGGCATCCTCGATTCGACAAGGATCCCGCGCACCGCTGGCTGCGCGAAACCCTCAAGGCTTGTTGCGACGAAACCTGGCTGGCGGCCCAGCCTTAATCCCCGAGAAAACACAAAACTCTGTGGGAGCGAGCCTGCTCGCGAAAGCGCTGGATCAGTCACCAATGATATTGACTGACCCGACGCCTTCGCGAGCAGGCTCGCTCCCACAAGGGATGTTCATTGTTGTGTCTGGCGCACTTATAACCTGCCAATAAGTCAATTTTCGTCATTGCCAAGCCCGACTAAGATGCTCCGGTATTTTTCCCTCCGGAGTGTGAATTCATGACATCCCTGACGGCAGCAGCGCCCATCGCTGCGGCCAGCCCGGCGACGGCGGCCACGCCACCGGTGTTCGGGGCGCGGATCATCATTGGCCTGGTCGGCGTGCTGCTGGCGGTGCTGGTGTCGGGCCTCAACGAGATGGTCACCAAAGTGGCCCTGGCCGACATCCGTGGCGCGCTGAGCATCGGTTACGACGAAGGCACCTGGCTGGTTGCCAGTTACACCGCCACCTCGGTCGCGGCCATGGCCTTCGCGCCTTGGTGTTCGGTGACCTTCTCGCTGCGCCGCTTCACCCTCTGCGCGATCGGTCTGTTCACGTTGCTCGGCGTGCTGTGTCCATTGGCGCCGAACTACGAAAGTCTGCTGCTGATGCGCATCCTGCAAGGCCTCGCCGGCGGTGCGTTGCCGCCGATGTTGATGACCGTGGCCCTGCGGTTTCTGCCCGCCAACATCAAGCTTTATGGTCTGGCTGGTTATGCGCTAACGGCGACATTCGGCCCGGGTCTGGGCACGCCGCTGGCCGGTTTATGGACCGAATACGTCGGTTGGCAATGGACGTTCTGGCAGATCATCGTGCCGTGCCTGATCGCCATGGCGATGGTCGCGTGGGGTATTCCGCAGGACCCGCTGCGCCTGGAACGCCTCAAGTCGTTCAACTGGAAAGGCCTGCTGCTGGGCTTTCCAGCGATCTGCATGTTGGTGATCGGTTTGCTGCAAGGCAATCGACTGGACTGGTTCGAGTCGAGCCTGATCTGTGGATTGCTCGGCGCCGGCTCGTTGCTGCTGGTGGCGTTTTTGATCAACGAGTGGTCGCAGCCGATTCCGTTTTTCAAATTGCAAATGCTCGGTATCCGTAACCTGTCGTTCGCGCTGATGACCCTGGCCGGTGTGCTGATAGTTCTGCAGGCGGTGGTGTTGATTCCGTCGAGTTATCTGGCGCAGGTGCAGGGTTATCGCCCGGCGCAGACCGCACCGATCATGCTGATCGCCGCATTGCCGCAACTGATTGCGCTGCCGTTGGTGGCAGCGTTGTGCAACCTGCGCTGGGTCGATTGCCGCTGGGTGCTTGGCATGGGTTTGAGCATGTTGACGCTGTCCTGCCTGGGCGGATCGCTGCTGACTTCAGAATGGATTCGCGACAATTTCTACGTCCTGCAATGGCTGCAGATCTTCGGTCAGCCGATGTCGGTGTTACCGCTGTTGATGTTGTCCACCGGCAGTATCCAGCCGCAGGACGGGCCGTTCGCCTCCGCGTGGTTCAACACGGTGAAAGGCTTGGCGGCCGTGGTCGCTACCGGGGTGATCGAAGCGCTGACCACCGCGCGTCTGCATTTCCATTCGACCATGTTGGTCGACAGCCTCGGCAATTCACCGCTGGCCGATCGCAGCGATCCGGGCCTCGCCCATCGCCTGCACGAACAGGCCGTGGTGCTGACTTCTTCCGATCTCTACGTGTGCATGGCTGGCGTCGCAGTGGCGTTGATCCTGCTGATTTTCTGGCTGCCGACGCGGATTTATCCGCCGCGCGCACCGACCTGATTGCTGCACTGAACAATGAAGGTTTTTATGACGACTCAAGCAAAGCAAAAACTCGCGGTGGCCGTAGCGGCCGCGCTGGCTGTCGGCGTGCTGGTGTATCTGGCGCTGCCCGGTGTGTTTGGCAAACGTACCCAGCAAAATACCAACGACGCGTTTGTGTCCGCTGATTACACCCTGGTGGTGCCGCGTGTGGCCGGCTTCATCAAGGAAGTGCTGGTGGAAGACAATCAGCAGGTCAAAGCCGGGCAATTGCTGGCGCTGATCGATGATCGCGATTTGCGTGCGTCGGCTGAAGCGGCGGATGCGCAAACTCTGGTGGCGCGGGCGCAGTTGCAGAACGCCAAGGCGACGCTGGAGCGCCAGACTTCGGTGATCGCTCAGGCGCAAGCCTCGGTAGTCTCGGCCAAGGCGGAAATGGCGTTCGCCCAGCAGGAATTGAATCGCTATAACCACTTGGCGGGCGTTGGCGCCGGCACCGTGCAAAACGCGCAACAGGCGCGCACGCGCATCGATCAGGCCACGGCTCATCTCGACACCGCCACGGCGAAACTGGCGGCGGAGCGCAAGCAGGTCGACATTCTTACCGCTCAGCGTGACGCGGCTGAAGGCAGTCTGAAGCATGCGCAGGCGGCGCTGGAAATCGCCAGTTTCGAACTGTCTTACACACGCATCACCGCGCCGCAGGACGGCATGATCGGCGAGCGTGCGGTGCGCGTCGGCGCCTATGTGACGCCGGGCAGCAAGCTGCTGGCCGTTGTGCCGCTGAAACAGGCTTACGTGGTGGCCAATTTTCAGGAAACACAACTGACTGACGTGCAGCCGGGGCAAGAGGTGCAAGTACGCGTCGACAGCCTAGGTGGTGAAGCGCTGACCGGTCGCGTCGAGAGTATCGCCCCGGCGACGGGCGTGACCTTTGCGGCGGTGAAACCGGATAACGCCACGGGTAATTTCACCAAGGTGGTGCAGCGGATTCCGGTGAAGATCATGCTCGAACCGGGTCAGCCGTTGGCCGAGCGCTTGCGCGTGGGGATGTCGGTGGAAGCGAGTATTGATACCACCAGTTCGGCGATGTCGGTGCGTGAGGTGACTCAGCGATGAGCATTATTGACCGAACCGACGCCTTCGCGAGCAGGCTCGCTCCCACAGGGAAAACGCAATCCAAAATGTGGGAGCGAGCCTGCTCGCGAAGAGGTCAGTGGCAGCAAATCAGTTTGAGTGCCTTGCTAACAGTAAGCCTCACCGCCTGCACCGTAGGACCAGACTTCCAGAAGCCCGAAGCCCCACAAATCGCCGACTGGGCCAAACCCGCCAAGTCCGCCCCCAGTCAAGCCGTCAGCGAACCCCTCAACGAACGCTGGTGGGAAGTCTTCCACGACCCGCAACTCTCCGCGCTCACCCAACGTGCGGTGCAGAGCAACCTCGACCTGCAACTGGCCAGCAGCCGTCTGCAACAAAGCCGCGCCGCGCGCCAGGTGATCACCGCTGACCGTTATCCGAGCACCGCCGCCGCGGGCAGTTACGCGCGCAAACGCAACAGCGGCGAGGGTCTGAACGATCCGTCCGGACACAACGGCGATTCAGCTTTCAATCTGTGGGACGCCGGCTTCTCCGCCTCATGGGAACTGGATTTCTGGGGCCGCGTGCGCCGCGAAACCGAAGCCGCCGACGCCAACCTCGAAGTCGCCGAAAACGACCGCCGTGGCGTGTTGCTTACTGTGCTTGCTGATACCGCACAAAACTACGTTCAGTTGCGCGGCGTGCAGAACACTCGCGCGGTCACCGAGCAGAACCTCGATGTCGCCCGGCACAGCCTCAAGCTCTCGCAATTGCGTCTGGCCGACGGCGTGGCGACGGACCTCGACGTCGCCGAAGCCGCCGCGCAAGTCGCGGCCATCGAATCGCGCTTGCCGGCACTGGAACAACGTCAATCGCAGTTGATCAACGCCATCAGCCTGCTGATGGGCGAACCGCCACAGGCCCTCGCAAAAGAGTTATCCACCGACGCCGCCGTGCCGCAGTCGCCGCTGCAAGTCGCCATCGGCCTGCCGTCGCAACTGGCCGAACGGCGCCCGGACATCCGCCAGGCCGAAGCGCGACTGCACGCGGCCACCGCCAACATCGGCGTGGCCAAGGGTGATTTTTATCCACGCATCACCTTGTCCGGCAACCTCGGCTCGCAAGCCATGCAACTCAGCGATTTCGGCTCCTGGGGTTCGCGTGCCTTTGGCATCGGCCCGCAATTCAGCCTGCCGCTGTTCGACGGCGGACGCCTGCGCGGCGTGCTGCAATTGCGTGAAGCGCAGCAGCAGGAAGCGGCCATCGCCTACCAGCAGACCGTGTTGCGCGCCTGGCATGAAATCGACGATCAGTTGACCGCTTACAACGCCAGCCAGCGCCGCCGCGACAGCCTTGCCGAAGCCGTACGTCAGAACCAGATCGCCTTGCGCACCGCGCAACAGCAATACGTCGAAGGCGTGGTCGATTTCGTCAACGTTCTCACCGTGCAAGGCGCACTGCTGGCAACGCAGGAGCAATGGGTGGAGAGCTCCACCGGCGTGTCGCTGGCCATGGTCGGGCTGTACAAGGCTTTGGGCGGCGGTTGGCAATCGGTGTATCCAGAGGCGAAAATCGCCGCCGGGTTGCCGGGTGTCGTGAAAGCGCCAACCGGCATCGACGGTTCCGCCGTGGCTGACCTAAAGTGATGGGCAGGTTGGCGCGTCATACTCTCGTGGCGCTGCGGCGCGGCAAGAGGAAGCGATGGCGGTCAACAGAGTCACGCCAATGGGCGACACGCAAGATCCGTTTGCCGCGCCCGGTTCCTGGTTCGGCAGCCTGCGTTGGGTGCGCTGGGTAAAAAATCACTGGCTGTGGCCAATTCTGGCGCTGGCCGCGTTCGTGCGTTTTTATGACCTGACGGCGGCAGCGATCTGGGGCGATGAAGGCTCCAGCCTGCTGCTGGCGCGCTACTCGCTGAGTGAAATCTGGCAACACGCTGCATTCGATGTGCATCCGCCGCTGTACTTCATGCTCTTGCATGGCTGGATCGGGTTGTTCGGGGACGGCATCTTTGCGCTCCGCTGTCTCAGTGCGCTGGCCGGCATTACGGCGGTCGGACTGGGCATTTGGCTGGTGGACCGTCTTGCCACTCGACGCGCCGCGTTTATCGCCGGATTGTTGCTCGCACTGCTACCGACCGCGGTGCGTTACAGCCAGGAAGTGCGCATGTACGCGCTGCTCGGTGCGCTGCTGCTCGCCGCGAGCCTGGCGCTGGTCTACTGGATCCGGCGCCCGCAACGCCGTGACTATCTCGTGGTTTACGTGGTGTTGATGAGTGCGGCGTTCTACACCCATTATTTCGCCGTGCTGGCCGCACTGTGTCACTGGGTTTATCTGCTCGGCATTCGCGTGCAGCGCGGTTATCGCTTCCGGCATATCCAGCGCGCGGACTGGTGGTTGGCGAATCTGGCAATCGGCGTGCTGTATCTGCCCTGGTTGCCAAAACTGCTCGACTTGATGCAGCACATGCAACAACTCGAAGTCGGCGGCGATGTCGGTTGGGAGCCAGCGGTGACGCTGGGTTCGCTGCCGTCGATGATCTGGTCATGGCTGATTCAGGACGATGGCGAGAGTCTGCCGCTGCTGGTCTTTGGCGCGCTGCCGTTGGCACTGCTGGTGCTGGCAGTTGTCGCCGTCATGCGCGATCGCAGTGTGTCGCGCGGCAGCATTCTGCTGGCGCTGTACACCGGTCTGCCGCTGTTGCTGGTGTATCTGGTTTCGTTCATTACGCCAGTGTTCATCGAGCGTTATCTGACGGCGTACGCCCTCGGCCTGCCGATGCTGACGGCGTTGGCGATCGACCGTTTGTACAACCGCGTGCGGATGTTGGCATTGGCGGTGCTGCTGTCGTTGATCGCTGTGGAACTGGTCGGCGTGAACAACAACGCCACGGTCGACAGTCATGATCAGCTCGACACGGTAGTGACGTACGTCAATCAGCATTTCCTGCCCGGTGACCGCATCGTCACCAGCGACATGCTCTGGTATCTGAGCTACGTCTACTACGATCGCACCGGGGCGCAGGTGCGCCTCTTCACGCCACCGAAAGCCGATGGCCAATCGACGCGGCCAAATGAGTACGGGTTCGGCACGCTGGTGACGAGTGATGTCTATTTGAACAGCCTGACGGAGCTGCCAGCCGGAGGCCGGGTCTGGCTGGTCGGAACCGTCGACGAGCCACAAGAGTTCTCACCGCTACCCGCAACCTGGCAGCCCAGCGCTGAAGTCCATGCGGGCGGGATGCAAGCACGCTTGTTCGTGCCCAAACCTGCGGGTGAATAGGCGGGTCAGGATTTCCCCGACAAATCCGCCATGCCCTTGAGCAATTCAATCGGCAACGGAAAGACAATCGTCGAACTCTTGTCACCGGCAATCGAACTCAAGGTCTGCATATAGCGCAACTGCATCGCCCCGGGCTGGCGACCGAGCATTTCTGCTGCTTGCATGAGTTTTTCCGAAGCCTGCAATTCGCCTTCGGCGTGGATCACCTTGGCCCGCCGCTCGCGCTCGGCTTCAGCCTGTTTGGCAATCGCCCGCACCATCGATTCGTTGAGGTCGACATGCTTGATTTCGACGTTGGCGACCTTGATGCCCCAGGCATCGGTCTGCGCATCGAGCACTTGCTGGATATCGATGTTCAACTGCTCGCGTTCGGCCAGCAGTTCATCCAGTTCATGCTTGCCGAGCACCGCACGCAGGGTGGTCTGGGCTAACTGGCTGGTAGCGGAAAGATAGTCCTCGACCTGAATAATCGCCTTTTGCGGGTCGAGTACGCGGAAATACAGCACGGCATTGACCTTGACCGACACGTTGTCGCGGGTGATCACGTCCTGCGGCGGCACATCGAGGACCACGGTGCGCAGGTCGACCCGAACCATTTGCTGCACCACCGGAATCAGCAGGATCAGCCCCGGGCCTTTGACTTGCCAGAAACGTCCGAGCTGGAACACCACGCCGCGCTCGTATTCACGCAGGATGCGGAACGTCGAGCCGGCGAGAACAATCACCAACAGCAGCAGCGCAACAAAACCGATTTGCAGACCCATGATCACTCTCCGAGCGGTGCCGCGTCAGTCGCGGCCACTTGCAGCAACAATCCCTTGCGACCCACCACTCGCACCGATTGCCCGGTGTGCAGCGGAGTGGCGCTGAGCACTTGCCAGCGCTCACCTTGCAGTTGCACCCAGCCATTACGGGCATCGCCCGGTTGCACCGTGGTGATCGCGGTGACACTGCCGAGCAGGCCGGCATCGCCACTGACCGCGTGGCGGGGGCGGGTTTTCAGGGCGCGAATCAGCAGCGCAATCAACAACAGAGCGCTGATCAGGCCAAGGCCGATCATCATCGGCACCGGCAACTCGGCGTTGCTCAGAATCAGCGCGCCGATGACGAACATGATGATCCCGCCCAGGCCAATGACGCCGTAATTGGGCAGTGCAGCTTCAGCGATCAGAAACACGATACCCAAGGTGATCAGCCACAAACCGACCGGACTCATCGGCGGCAATGAAGTGTCGGCAGCGAGGGTTGAACCGCTGATCAGCAGGAGCAAGGCAAGCGCACAACATCGGCTGTTCACGTGACCCTCCGTGAGCGTCATGTCTGTAATTACAGTCTAGTTGAGGGTTGCGCTGGCTGAGTTTTGATCAATGTGCGGATGTGTCCAGTGGGCGGAAATCTCTGCACCAACCCCTCGCCGAACTAGACTCAAAGACACGGCAACCACCGTTCAGCGCGACACCGAGGTGCATCATGCGCATGGCAAGAAAAGTACAGAGCAGCCTGAACCGGGCGCACTGCGAATACGACGTCGTCGCTCACCGGCATTCATCGAGCAGCCTGGAAACCGCACGGGTCGCCGGGGTGCCTGCCGAGCGGGTGGCCAAATCGATCATCCTCGACGACCACCATGGGCATTACCTGATGGCCGTGCTCCCGGCCAGCCGTCACCTGGACCTGAGCAAAGTGCGCACCAGCGGCGAATGGCAACTGACCCGCGAAAGCAATCTGGCGCACATTTTCGATGATTGCGAACGCGGCGCGGTGCCGCCGCTGGGTGGCTCTTATGGCCTGGACATGGTCATCGACCCGTTGCTGACGCGGCAGAAGGATATTTATCTGGAGGCGGGCAACCACAACTATCTGCTACACATGAGCATGCCGGAGTTTCTGAAAATGGTGCCGCATGCCGAGGTGCGGGAGTTGAGTGATTAGGTTTCGTGGCGCCGGCACTGACGCCTTCGCGAGCAGGCTCGCTCCCACAGGTTGATCGCATTCCCCTGTGGGAGCGAGCCTGCTCGCGAATAATCTTCCAAACACCCCATTCATCAAGGAATTGCTCAATGGAAAGCCCAACGCACAGCTTGCCATCCCTGTTCAAACAACTCGGCCTTCCCGACGATCCGGTCAACATCGACAAATTCATCGCCACCCATTCCCCGCTCAAACCCAAACTGCATTTGGCTGATGCGTTTTTCTGGACGAAGAGCCAAGCGGATTTTTTGCGTGACGAGATTTTGGATGACGCCGATTGGGCGGAGGTGGTGGATCAGTTGGATGTGTTGTTGCGTAAGGGCAGAAGTGTGTAAAAAAAATTGTAGGAAAAGGCTGTAATGTAAAAAAAACATGCGCGATGTAAAAAAAACTGGGCTTTAATCGTCGCAGTGAATTTTTTATGTGGACGATGACGATGCCAACTGTTGGATATGCCCACCTGCGTGATGCGCTGAAGCTTAATGCATTTGCCCCCAAGCGCATTGCGATGATCAAACCGGTTACCCGGATTACCTTGATCGGTGAGTGTCTAGCGGTTCCAAACGGCGTCGCGCCGGCACAGGGTTCGACACTTGAGCACATCTTGTTTGCTCTGAAGCATGAGGGAATAAACCTGTGCATTCTTGCTCAAGCGCTTGAAACCGTTGAAGCGGACGAGTTGCTAGGTGAGTTGAGCCGATCACCTAACGGGGTATTTATCCGCAAAGCCTGTTTTCTTTGGGAAAGTTTCACGGGCAAACAGCTGGAATATTCCGTACCGGTTCGGGGCAACGTTGTCGCTTTGTTTGATCCCAAGCGTTATGTCACCGGGCCTGCAATTCGAAATAGTCGTTGGCGGGTAGATTTTAACGGGTTGGGGTCAATGCGTTACTGCGCCACAGTCGAGCGTACGACGGAGCTGCAGGCGCTGCTTGATCTGGACATCCTTGGTCGAGCCCAGGCTTTTATGGCGACGTTGCCGCCGGAAATGATGGATCGGGCAATCAATTGGGCCTATCTGCATGAGACCCGCGATTCTTTCGCCATTGAGAAAGAAGAGCCCAACGAAGAAAAGTCGCGCCGTTTTGTTCGGCTTCTCCGCCAAGCCCATGAGCGAACAGAGTTGAGCGAAGACTATTTGGTCGAGTTGCAGAACAGTACGGTTTCCAATCCTTTCGATAAAGCTGTGCTTTTCCGTCATGAACAGAACCATTTACACAACGGCTTGAGAGGCGCAGCTGGCGTCAGCTATGTCCCGCCTCCACCGCAATTGTGCAGGGAGTTGATGGACGAGTTGATGAGTTTTGCCAATCACTCAGCCAAGCAGGTTGATCCGTTGATAGCTGCAGCGGTTGTGGCTTTCGGGTTTGTCTTTCTTCACCCGTTCATGGATGGCAATGGTCGACTTTCACGTTTCCTGATTCACCAGACGCTTTGCCACTCTGGCGCTCTAAAAAATGGTTTGTTGTTACCGGTTTCCGTAGCGATGAAACACGAAGAGTCTGGCTATCTCGAAGCGTTAAAGGAGTTCTCGAAACCAGCAAGAGAGTTCTGGAATGTCACTTGGCTGGACGCTGATCAGATGGCTTTCGATTTTATTGGGCACGACTCAATCTATCGATTCTGGGACGGGACTCAATGTGCAGAATTTACCTTGCAGATGGCCTTGCGAGCATTGGAAGTGGAGCTGCGCGAGGAGACCGAGTTTCTTGAAAAATACGACTACGTCATCAAAGAGGTGAATGGGCGTTTTGACGTACGGGGGAGCGACCTCTCGAAACTGGTAATGATGTGTCTGGACAACGGTGACAAAGTTTCAAAGCATCGACGTAAGCAGTTCCAGTTCAGCGTGCCGGAGGAGGTTTTCGATTTCATTGAGCAGATAGCGGGTGATTTCGATTCGGTAGGCTAACCCTGAACAGGCAATTTGTTTCAAAACTTGACTGAAATTCCCCTCCAATGCGATATTGATAGTTAGCAAACTAACAGTGTGCATTTCCCCTTGCCGAACGATCTCGACGCTCTCCAGATGAACATCAGCAGTGCCATGGTGGTGGCCGCCAGGCATTGGCGGAAGATCTGCCAGACCACGCTGGTCAACTATGGAATCTCCGAAGCCTGCGCCGTGCCGTTGTTGATGATCGGCCGCTTGGGCGAGGGCGTGCGCCAGGTGCAGGTGGCGCAGGCGGCCGGGATGGAGAGTCCGTCGCTGGTGCGTCTGCTCGATCAGTTGTGTCATTCCGGCTACGTCTGCCGCACCGAAGATGCCCAGGATCGCCGGGCCAAATGCCTGAGCCTGACCGACACCGGTCGTGAGCTGGTGCAAGCGGTGGAGATCGAACTGGTGCGCTTGCGTCACGAGGTGCTCGAAGGCATCGAGCAAAGCGATCTGGAAGCTACGCTTCGGGTACTCAGAGCTTTTGAGGCGGCCAGTCCGCCTTTGGTGGTCAATTCTTGAACGGTTTTTTCTCCGGCATTCCGCCGGCCCGTGACTGGTTCTACGGGGTGCGGACTTTTGCAGCGTCGATGATCGCGCTGTACATCGCCTTGCTCATGCAAATGCCGCGTCCGTATTGGGCGATGGCCACGGTGTATATCGTCTCCAGCCCGTTTCTCGGGCCGACCAGTTCCAAGGCGCTGTACCGTGCCATCGGTACCTTTCTCGGTGCCGCGGCGGCGGTTTTTTTCGTGCCGATGTTTGTGCAGAGCCCGTATGTGCTGGTGGTAGTCATCGCGCTGTGGACGGGGATTTTGCTGTTCCTGTCTCTGCAACTGCGCACGGCCAACAACTACGCATTGATGCTTGCCGGTTACACCTTGCCGCTGATTGCCTTGCCGGTGGTGGATAACCCGCTGGCGGTGTGGGACGTGGCGGAAGCGCGGACCGAAGAGATTTTCCTCGGCATCGCCGTGGCTGCGGTGGTCGGCGCGATGTTCTGGCCACGCCGTCTGGCGCCGGTGTTCAACGACGCGGTGAGCAAGTGGTTCGCCGACGCAACGACCTATAGCCTGAAATTCCTCAGCCGCGATGTGCAGCCCGAAGAAGTCACCGCACTGCGCATGGCCATGGTCGCCAACTTCAACAGCCTTGAGCTGATGATCGGCCAGTTGCCCCACGAAGGCGCGCGACCGCAAACCGTGCGCAACACCAAAGAATTGCGCGGGCGGATGATTCATCTGTTGCCGGTGATCGATGCGCTGGAAGATTCGCTCTACGCCCTAGAGCGGCGCACACCAGAGCTGGTGGAAAAATTCGCACCGCTGCTCGCCGCGACCCGTGAATGGCTCGGTCACCAAGATGCTGATCTCGACCGCTGGCAAGCGCTGAAAGATCAGCTCGAAGCCCTGCAACCGAGCGTCGAGGCGCTTGAGGATCGCAGGCAATTGCTGTTCTCCAACTCGATTTATCGCCTCGGCGAATTTATCGATTTATGGCAGGACTGCCGCAGTCTGCAGGACGCGATTCTCTGCGAGCGCCAGGACAGCTGGCGCGCGGTCTATCGTCACTGGCGCCTCGGTCGTCTGACGCCGTTCATTGATCGTGGGCTGATGCTCTACTCGGTGGCCTCGACCGTTCTGGCGATCATCACCGCCTCGGTGCTGTGGATTCTGCTCGGCTGGCCGGACGGCGGTAGCGCAGTGATTCTGGCGGCGGTGGCCTGTAGCTTCTTCGCCTCGATGGACGACCCGGCACCGCAGATTTACCGGTTCTTTTTCTGGACCGGCATGTCGGTGCTGTTCGCCAGCCTTTATCTGTTTTTGATTCTGCCCAATCTGCATGACTTCCCGATGCTGGTGCTGGCGTTTTCCATCCCGTTCATCTGCGTCGGCACGCTGACGGTGCAGCCGCGTTTTTTCCTCGGCATGCTGCTGACGCTGGTCAACACCTCGTCGTTCATCAGCATTCAGGGCGCTTACGATGCGGATTTTTTCGCCTTCGTGAACTCCAACCTCGCTGGACCGATCGGCCTGCTGTTCGCTTTCATCTGGACGCTGGTGGCGCGTCCGTTCGGCGCCGAGCTGGCGGCCAAGCGCCTGACCCGTTTCAGCTGGAAAGACATCGTCCACATGACCGAGCCGGCCAACCTTGCCGAACACCGCAAATTGGGCGTGCAGTTGCTCGATCGACTGATGCAGCACCTGCCGCGTCTGGCCCTGACCGGCCAGGACACCGGCATCGCCATGCGCGAAGTGCGCGTCGGCCTCAATCTGCTCGATTTGCTCGCCTATACCCCACGGGTGACCGGCGCGCCGAACGCGCTGTTGCAGCAAGTGGTCAGTGAAGTCGGCGAGTATTTCCGCGCCTGTCTCAAGGCTGGCGAACGCTTGCCGGCGCCAGCGCCGTTGTTGATGACCCTCGATCGCACTCGTCGCGCACTCAATGGCCACGGCGACGATGAAACCCGTCTGAATCTGTTGCACGCCTTGAGCGGTTTGCGTCTGGCGCTGTTGCCCGGCGTCGAATTCGTCTCCAGTGCCGACTCCGAAGAACCGCTGCCCGATGGAGCGCCCCTATGATCGGTGATCTGGACATCAGCGGCATTTTCCTGCCGACCCTGCTGGTGTTGATGGGCATCACTTATGTGCTGTTTTTGCTGGTGCATGCCGTGCTTACGCGCGTGCACTTTTACCGTCTGGTCTGGCACCGGGCATTGTTCAACGTGGCCCTCTACGCGGTACTGCTGTACGGCGTGGACTCACTCAGTCGATACCTGATGACATGAAAAAACCGTTTTTGACCATCGGTCGCGTGGTACTGACCCTGCTGATCGTGACTTTTGCCGTTGTCCTCGTCTGGCGCATGGTGATGTATTACATGTTTGCGCCGTGGACCCGTGACGGCCACATTCGCGCCGACATCATCCAGATCGCCCCGGACGTGTCCGGATTGATCCAGCAGGTTGAAGTGAAAGACAACCAGTTGATCAAGCGTGGCCAGGTACTGTTCAGCATCGATCAGGATCGCTTCAAACTGGCGCTGCGTCAGGCCAAAGCGGCTGTCGCCGACCGCGAAGAAACCCTCGCTCAGGCCCAGCGCGAAGCCAAGCGTAACCGTGGTCTCGGCAACCTGGTGCCCGCCGAGCAACTGGAAGAAAGCCAATCGAAGGTTGCCCGCGCGCAATCGGCACTGGCCGAAGCCATGGTCACCGTGGACAGCGCCCAGCTCAACCTCGACCGCTCGGTGATCCGCAGCCCAGTCGACGGTTACGTCAACGACCGCGCGCCGCGTCCGCAGGAGTTCGTCACCGCCGGGCGTCCGGTATTGTCGGTGGTCGACAGCAATTCGTTCCACATCGACGGCTATTTCGAAGAGACCAAACTCGACGGAATTCATGTCGGCCAGTCGGTGGATATCCGCGTGATCGGCGACCGCGCCAAACTGCGTGGGCATGTCGAAAGCATCGTCGCCGGCATCGAAGACCGCGACCGCAGCAGCGGCAGCAACTTGCTGCCGAACGTTAACCCGGCATTCAGCTGGGTGCGGCTGGCGCAGCGGATTCCGGTGCGGATTGCCTTTGACGACGTGCCGGCAGATTTCCGCATGATCGCCGGGCGCACTGCCACCGTTTCGATCATCGACGATCAGAAAGCCGACGACCGCAAGCAGGAGCCCGTGCAATGAACCGGGCGCTGATGATCGCCGGGTTGGGCGTGATGCTCTCGGCCTGTCAGATGGTCGGGCCGGACTATCAGGTGCCTGAGGATGCGGCGGTGCAGCGCAAGGATTTTCAGGGTGAACTGGCCGTGGCCGGCAAACCGGTAGTCTCGGCGCCGGTGCCGGCCGATTGGTGGCGTCTTTATAAGGATGCGCGGCTGGATCAACTGGTGCAGCAGGCCATGGCCTCCAACACCGATTTACGCGTCGCGGCGGCGAACCTGCAGCGGGCTCGCGCTCAGGTCGATGAGGCCGAAGCCGCGGGCGGCTGGAGCGCAGGCGTGAAGATGGGCGCGCAGCGTTTGCAAGAGTCTGGTCAGGCATTCTTGCTGCCGGAAAAAGTCCCGGTCGATAACGTCGGCGACATCGGCATCAGCGCTTCTTATCAGTTCGATCTGTGGGGCACCTTGCAGCGTGGCATCGAAGGCGCAAAGGCCAATGCCGACGCGACCCAGGCCGCGGCAGACACGGCGCGGATCACCTTGGTGGCAGACGTCGTGCGTGCTTACACCCAAGTCTGCGCGGCCAACGAAGAACGGGAGATCGCCGAGCATTCCCTCGACCTGCAATCGCAAAGCACCACGCTGACCCAGCGTCTGCGCGACGCTGGACGTGGCGATGAAACTCAGGTGACCCGCTCGCAAACCCAGTTCAAATCCTTGCGCGCCGAACTGCCCCGCTATGAAGCCGCGCGTCAGGCAGGGCTGTTCCGTCTGTCGATGCTGTTGGCGAAACCGGTCGATCAATTGCCGGCCGGTACCGCTACCTGCGCAGAACTGCCGAAAATCGCCCAACTGGTGCCAGTCGGCGATGGCGCTGCGCTGCTCAAACGTCGCCCGGACATTCGCCAGGCCGAACGTCGTCTGGCCGCTTCGACCGCCGGGATCGGCGTCGCCACTGGCGAGTTGTATCCGGACATCAGTATCGGCGCGACCATCGGCACTGTTGGTCTCATCGATGACTTGGGTGATCCGTCGACCAACCGCTGGGGCTTTGGCCCGTCGCTGAGCTGGAAGGTACCGACCAACGGCGCCCGCGCGCGAATCCGCGAGGCAGAAGCGGCGACCCAAGGCGCCTTGGCGCACTTCGACGGCGTGGTGCTCAACGCCATTCGCGAAACCCAGACCGGCCTCGCTCAGTACACCGCACTACTTCAGCGGCGCGACGCACTGGCCGATGCCGAGCAATCGGCGAAACTGGCCGCAGACCAGACCCACCGCTTCTTCCAGGCCGGCCGCGAGTCGTTCCTGGCTGACCTGCAAGCGACCCGCACCTACACCGATGTGACCGCGCAATTGGCCGCCGCCAACACCCAGGTTGCGATGAGCCAGATCGATTTGTTCCTCGCTTTGGGCGGCGGCTGGGAAAGCGGACGAACGAACGCTGCAAGCGCCAGCAAACCCTGAGGCCGTTGCTATGCTTTGAAGTGTTGAAGGGGCGCCCCGTGCACAGCGCCCCTTCAGCGCACATTGCTAGCGCTGGTCTAGGGGAAACCAATAATGAAAAACCCTTACGCTCTCGGCTTCTGGTGCGCCCTGGTAGCGTTGGTGCTGCTCTCGGCCACTTATTTCTACGGCATCATGCTGGCTCACCAGATCGACAAGGCCATGGTCTTCCTCGACAGCGCCGTCGCGCTGATTGCGGTCATGGCAATCGTCGTGGTTGCCTGGGCGTCGCTCCAGGTGCAACGGGTCAAGAAGCGACAACTCGAACAAGGCAAGACTCTGGTGCTGATCTGGGACACCAAAGTCGCCCTGCGTCGGGTCGAAACCGTGTTCGACCGGTATTTCTGGGGCAGTTACTGGCAACCGGGGCGCACCTTCGCTGAAGTCATGGGCGAACTCACCGGCACGCCGCTGGAAAAAAGTCTCGAAGCGCTGAAAAAGCAGTGTCTGGAACTCGACAAGCAGATTGATGGCGAGGGCTGGCACTGGCTCAACAATGCCCGGGAATTGTCCGACGTCGCCACGGCTATGGCCCGTGAACGCTATCAACTGGATTTTTGCGACCCGCGCGCCGACGGGCCGGGCGGGGCGGTGATTGATCGGGACTTTGAAGTGCTGGTGTACACCTGGACCGCGCGGCTGAAAAGCTTTGATCATCAGCTGGATGAGATCGAGGTTCAGTATTCCTGATTCTCTGCTGAATCATCTGGCCCCTTCGCGAGCAGGCTCGCTCCCACAGGTACAGTGTTGTCCTTGTGGGAGCGAGCCTGCTCGCGAAGGCGGACTGAAAAACACCGAAACTCTTCCCGCCTGTCGACTGTCCACAATTCCCATAGACACTCTTTAACCTTTAAACATTGGGCCACCTTGCGCGCCCGGTGCTAATCTCCACCGCTGAATTCAGCGCAGTCGAGCCGCGACCCGGTCACGGGTTCAGGGAAGACGACGACACTCACAGCCACGGAAATCGATCAGGTCATTCATGAATAAATCAGCAGGCGTGCTCCTCGGAATTGTTGTTGCCATCGGCGCGATCAGCGCAGGCGGGGCCTGGTACACCGGGACCAAGATCGAAGGCGTGTTGAACAACGCCGTCAGCAACGCCAACCAAGAGCTGCAAACGGCCATGGCCGGTTCCAATGGCACTGCGTCGCTGGAACTGGTGTCGCTGGATCGCCACACCTTCACCAGCACCGCGCACTACCGCCTCAAAGGTGAAGGCGAGATGTTCGGCGACAAACCAGTGGAATTGCTGTTCGTCGATCACATCGAACACGGCCCGCTGCCGTTCTCGCGTCTGGTTTCGCTGAAATGGCTGCCGGTCATGGCCACCAGCAACTATGAGCTGGAAAAGAATCCTGCCACCGAGAAGTGGTTCGCCGCCACCAAGGGCGCCGCGCCGCTCAAAGGCGTGACCAGCCTCGGCTACGACGAATCCACCACCAGCACCCTCGACCTGCTGCCGTTCGAAACCGCACTGGATGAGCAGTCGAGCCTGAAGTTCTCCGGCCTGACCATGAATATCTCCGCTAATGCCAAAGCGCAGAAGGTCAAGGCGGACGGCTACATGGACAACCTGAAACTGGTCACCGTTGCTGAAGATCAGGCTCCGGTGCAGGTCGAACTCAACGGTCTGACCCTGGCCAGCAACCTCGCCAAGAGCAGCTATGGCTACTACACCGGGGAAAACACCCTGGTGCTGACCAACAGTAAAACCACCTTCGGTACCAAGCAATCGGTGCTTGGCGTGAAGAACTTCGAAATGAAGAACCTCACCGAAGAAAACGGCAGCAATGCCTCGGGTCGTGCTGATTACAAAATTGGTGAAGTCAGCCTCAACGACAAGAAAGTCGGCTCGGCGAACATGGCCATGAGCCTGAAAAACCTCGACATCCCGTCGACCATGTCACTGATGCAGATCTACCAGACCAAACTGCAGCCTTATGAAAAAGCCGCCGCCGAGGCAGCAGCCCAGGGCTTGCCAGCGCCAGAGCTGAACCTGACCGAAGCGGAAAATGCGCAGGTCAAAGCCGATCTGCAAAAACTGCTGGCCGCCGGCCCACAGTTTGCGCTGGAAAACCTCTCGTTCAATACCGCCAACGGCGAGAGCAAGGCCAATCTGGTGATCGACCTGACCAAACCGCAATCGATGGATCTGCCGCCGGATCAGTTGGGCAAACAACTGATCGCGTTGCTGGACCTGAATATTCAGGTATCGAAGCCGATGCTGGTCGATCTGCTCAGCGTGCAGGCGCAACTGGATGGTCAGACTGACGCCAAGGCGATCGTCGATCAGTCCAAGGAAGCGGCCGATATGTTCGCCGGCATGGCGGTCGGTTCGCAGCTGGCGGTCGTCGACGGCAGCAACGTCGTGACCAAGTTGCATTACGCCGCCAATCAGGTCGAATTCAACGGCCAGAAGATGACCGTCGAGCAGTTCGTCGGCTTCCTGATGAACAAGTTCGCCGGCGTCACGCAAGTGCAGTAATCCTGCGTTCTTGATAGCAACGCCCGGCCTCTGTATCGCACAGACGCCGGGCGTTTTGCTGTCTGGCGTTCGGGTTTTCGGCTGAACCGCCAGCACGATTCTGAACAATTATTGTGTTCTGGATATTGCTCTGCGCTTGCGTGCAAAACTGCCTGACTAAGCTTGGCCGTTGCATGTGCATTGGCGGCCACCGTTACGAAAGGGCAAGGAGGGCATTGCGACCCGGCTGGCCATGTAAGGATGCTGACGAATGCCGCGGATTGATGTTCCCGTATTACATCGTGGTTTACGCCCTTTGTTTCGAGTCGCGCTGTGCAGCCAGTTGCTCTGGCCGGCGCTGGCGTTTGCCGACACACCCTACGATCAGATGGTGCGCGACGCCCGTGCCGGGCAAACCACACCTGCGCTAACGGTTTTGCGTCAGGTGCCGCTCGGCCAGTCGACCACCGGGCAGATCAGCGATCACCTGCAGATCGCCAGTTGGGCCGGACTCGACGCCGAAGTGGTGCAGGTCTATGAAACCCAGGGCCGCGACCGCGTGCTGCCGGTTCAGGCGCTGACCGCCACTGCGCGCGCCTACCGCAACCTCAAGCGCTGGGATCAGGCGACTCAGGTCTACAACAAGGCTTTGGCGTTGGAGCCGGATAACGCCGACCTGCAACTGGGCCTGGCCCTGACTCAGGCTGACGCCGGTAAACCCGACGAAGCGGTGAGCCGCGCCAAAGCGCTGGTGGCGGCCAAACCTGATGATCCGTCGCGCCGCCTCGCCTTGGGCTACGCCCTGACCCGTGACAACAAACCTTACGACGCCCTGTTCGAATACGATCAGGCCTTCAAACGCTCCGGCAGCAAACCGGAAGTCGCCCGTGAATACGTGATCGCCCTGCAAAAGGCGCGTCTGCCGGAGCCAGCGCTGCGTCTGGCCAATCAGCGTCCGGGCCTGATCGATCCGGTGACCCTGCGTCGCCTCGAAGGCGATCTGGCCGCCGAGCGCGTGCGCCTCGCCGAACTCGCCACCCGCAGTGAAAAAGAACGCTACGTCATCGCCGATCGCGCGCTGGCCGACTACGACAAACTGCTCGCCAGCTGGACACCCGACGCGACCGCTCACGACGACGTGATTCGCTGGCGCATCGACCGCATGGGCGCGCTCAAGGCCCGGGCGCGTACCGCCGACGTCATCACCGAATACCAGAAGCTGCAAGCCGAGGGCGTGAGGATTCCGACCTATGCCCTGCGCTGGGTGGCCGCGTCTTATCTGGATCAGCGTGAGCCGGAAATCGCCACCGACCTGTATCGCCAAGTGCTGGCGGCGCCGGACGCCGATGTCGGTGATCGACTCGTAGACACCACTGCGCTGTACTACTCGCTGCTGGAAAGCGACCGCGCTGATGAGGCGCGCAAAGTCGCCGAGGACGCTGCCAAATCCCAGCGCCCGCGTGTCGAACTCAAAGGGCTGCCCATTGGCAACCCCAACGATGAATGGATGGACGCCCAGCAACTCGCTGCTCAGGCCGGCACTTACGGTTCCGACTTGCCGCACGGTGAGGAGCGTTTGCAAACCCTGGTCGATCAGGCGCCGGGCAACATCGGCTTGCGCCTCGCTCAGGCCGATCTGTACCTGGCCCGCCAATGGCCGCGTCGCGCGGAAAACCAGCTCAAGGAAACCGAGAGCATGGTGCCGCGCGACATGGGCCTGGAAATCGGTCAAGCCCACACAGCCATGGAACTGCAGGAATGGCGGCAGATGGATGTGCTGACCGACGATGTCGTCGCCCGTTATCCGGACAACCGCCAAGTGCAGCGTCTGGCCCGCGAACGTGAAGTGCATGACATGTCCGAACTGCGCGTCGAAGCCTACGGCGGCAAGGCCAACGGTGGCGGCAGTGGCGATGCCGGAGCCGTCAGCGGCAGCCGCGATTTTGGCATCCAGACCACCCTGTATAGTTCGCCGATCGATGAAGACTGGCGCGTCTTCGCCGGCGTCGGTTATGCCACCGGCGACTTCGCCGAAGGCACCGGGCACCACCGCTTTCAGCGAGTCGGCCTGGAACGCCGCACTCGTGACATGACCCTTGAAGCCGAAGTGTCCAGTCACGATTACGGTTTCGGCGACAAACAGGGTGCGCGGCTGGCGATCGCCCGTGACATCAACGATCACTGGCAGTACGGCGGCAGCCTTGAATACCTCTCGGCAGAGACCCCGCTGCGCGCGCTCAACAGTGACATCAAGGGCAACGGCGGCAGCGGTTTCATTCGCTGGCGCGCCAATGAAAGTCGCGAGTGGCGCCTGTCGGTGAGCCCGTCGCACTTCAGTGACGGCAACAACCGCGTCGAAGCCTTGCTCACCGGCCGCGAGGGCGTTTACAGCGCGCCGAACGTGCAGGTCGATGCGGGACTGGAAGTCGGCACCAGCCACAACTCCAAGTCCGATGACGTGCCGTACTTCAACCCGAAATCCGACTTCAGCGTGATGCCGCTGGTCAACGTCAATCACGTGCTCTACCACCGCTACGAAACGGCCTGGAGCCAACAATTCCAGGCCGGCGCGGGGACGTACAGCCAGCGTGAGCACGGCACCGGCGGCATGGCTTTGCTCGGTTACGGCCAGCGCTATGCCTGGAACGACGTGTTCGAGGTGGGCGGTTTGCTCAGTGTGATCAACCGGCCCTACGACGGTGATCGGGAGACCGATCTGCGTCTGCTCGTCGACCTCACTTTCCGCTTCTAGAAGAGTTTGAAGATGCCTTTGATTTCGCGTTTCATCCTTCTGCTGGGAGCGCTGCTGGTCAGCGCCTGCGCCCAGCAAGCTCCGGCCTTCGCGCCGCCGTCCGAGCGTCCGCTGGCGGCCAGCGAAAAACCGTGGCCGAAAAACCACGTGCTCGGTATTGCCTACCACGATGTCGAAGATCGCGATCCTGATCAGGCCGTAGTTGCGGTGCGCACCGAGCGCCTGATCGAGCAACTCGCGTGGCTGCGCGAGAACGGCTACAAACCGGTCACCGTCGACCAGATCATGGCTGCGCGCAAGGGCGGCCCGGAGCTGCCGGCGAAAGCGATTCTGCTCAGTTTCGACGACGGTTATTCGAGCTTCTACACTCGCGTGCTACCGGTGCTGCGTGCCTATAACTGGCACGCGCTGCTGGCGCCGGTCGGCAGCTGGATCGACACGCCGCTCAATCAGCCAGTGGATTTCGCCGGTGCTCCGCGTGCGCGTTCCGACTTTCTGACCTGGGATCAGATTCGCGAAATCTCACACTCCGGGCTGGTGGAAATCGCTGCTCACACCGACGCCAATCACAAAGGTATTTTGGCCAACCCGCAGGGCAACCTGCAGCCTGCGGCGGCCACCCGGCGTTATGACCCAGTGACCAGACGCTATGAATCCGAGGCTGATTTCCAGGCGCGGATCCGCACTGACGTGAACAGCATCTCGGAAAAAATCCGCAAGGTCACCGGCAAGAAACCACGCGTCTGGGTCTGGCCGTATGGCGCGGCGGACGGCACATCGCTGACGGTGGTCGGCGAGGAGGGCTACGAAATGGCCCTGACCCTCGAAGACGGTCTCGACGCCCTCGACAACCTGATGAGCAGCCCGCGCTTTCTTGTCGCTTCGGATCCTGACGGCGAGCGTTTCGCCAACAGTATCGTCGACGTGCAGTCGGATTTCGTCATGCGCGTTGTGCATGTTGATCTGGACAACGTTTACGACCCGGATCCGGCGCAGCAGGACATCAACCTCGGAAAACTGGTGCAGCGCATCGCTGACTTGGGCGCCAACACGGTGTTCCTGCAAGCCTTCGCCGATCCCAAGGGCGATGGCCTGGTGCATTCGCTGTACTTCCCCAACCGTCACTTGCCGGTGCGTGCGGATATTTTTAACCGCGTCGCCTGGCAACTGCGTACCCGCGCTAACGTGAAGGTCTTCGCGTGGATGCCGGTGCTGAGTTTTGGTCTCGACTCGAAACTGCCGCGCGTGACCCGTTGGGACCCGAAAACCGGCATCACCTCGGTGGATCCGGATCAGTACCAACGCTTGTCGCCGTTCGATCCTGAAGTGCGACGGATCATCGGTGAAATCTACGAAGACGTGGCGCGCCTGACCTCGGTCAACGGCATTCTTTACCACGACGACGCGGTACTGTCGGATTTCGAAGATGCCGGCCCTGAAGCCTTGAAAGCCTACGCTGCCCACGGTTTGCCGGGTTCGATTGCCGCATTGCGCGACGATCCGGCAGCGATGCAGCGCTGGACGCGCTTCAAGAGCCAATACCTCATCGACTTCACCAACGAGCTGACCGCCAAAGTCCGTGCGATTCGCGGCCCGCAGGTGCTGACCGCACGCAACATCTTCGCCGAACCGATGCTCAACCCCGAGAGCGAAGCCTGGTACGCACAGAACCTCGACGACTTCCTCGTGACCTACGACTGGACGGCGCCGATGGCCATGCCGCTGATGGAAAAGCAGACCCAGGCAGAGTCCGGCCCGTGGCTGGAAGCGCTGGTGGCCACGGTCAAAAAGCGCCCCGGCGCGCTGAATCGCACGGTGTTCGAATTGCAGGCGCGGGACTGGACCAAGAAGGATCAGGCCGACATCGATGGCGCGCATCTGGCGGACTGGATGGGTCGCCTCAAACGTCAGGGCGCGACCAGTTTCGGTTACTACCCGGACAACTTCCTCGACAACCTGCCGGACCTGAAAACCGTAAGGCCTGCGCTCTCCAATAAATGGAATCCATAACATGCTGGATAGACTGTTAGCCCTGCTTGTTCTGGCGCTCGTCCTCGGCGTGCCGCTGGGCCTGATCTTCCTTGTCACCGGGCAGTTCCTGATGGACTTCGTGTTCTTCTACCCACTGTTCATGTCCGGGTTGTGGATTTCCGGTGGCCTGTATTTCTGGCTGCACTGGGAACGTCACTGGCCGTGGCAGGACGACACCCTGCCGCCACCACTGGAAGGCGAGCCGCTGATCTCGATCCTGATCCCTTGCTACAACGAAGGTGACAACGCCGCCGACACCATCCACGCGGCGCTGGCCCAGCATTACCCGAACATCGAAGTCATCGCGATCAACGACGGCTCCAAGGACAACACTGCCGAAGTGCTCGACGCGCTGGCCAAGGAAGATCCTCGTCTGCGCGTGCTGCATCTGGCGGAAAACCAGGGCAAAGCCGTCGCATTGCGCATGGGCGCCATCGCGGCGCGCAGTGAGTATCTGGTGTGCATCGACGGTGACGCGCTGCTGGCGCCGAACACGGCAGCCTATCTGGTCGCGCCGATGCTGGATAACGCACGCCTTGGCGCGGTGACCGGCAACCCACGGATTCGTACGCGTTCGACGCTGGTCGGGCGGGTGCAGGTCGGCGAGTTCTCGTCGATCATCGGCCTGATCAAGCGGACGCAACGGGTGTTCGGGCGGATCTTCACCGTCTCTGGGGTGATCGTCGCGTTTCGCCGCACGGCGTTAAACCGGGTTGGCTACTGGAGCCCGGACATGATCACCGAAGACATCGACATCAGCTGGAAGCTGCAACTCGATCACTGGAGCATCTTCTACGAGCCGCGCGCGCTGTGCTGGATCCTCATGCCGGAAACCCTCGGCGGCCTGTGGAAGCAGCGTCTGCGCTGGGCCCAGGGTGGCGCCGAAGTGCTGTTCAAGAACATTCGCGGCATCTGGCAGTACCGTCATCGTTACCTGTGGCCGCTGCTGTTTGAATACTGCCTGTCGACCGGTTGGGCGTTTACTTTCCTGTTGTCGGTGATCTTCTGGGGCGTGGGCAAGTTTGTGGTCATGCCGGAGGCGATCGCGGTGGATCACCTGATGCCACCAGCGTTTACCGGGTTGCTGCTGGCGTTTGTCTGCCTGGTGCAGTTCGCCGTCAGCATCATCATCGACCGCCGCTACGAGCCCGGGTTGGGCAAGACCATGTTCTGGGTGGTGTGGTACCCGATCGCGTTCTGGTTTGTCAGTCTGCTGACCACGCTGGTCAGCTTCCCGAAAGTGCTGTTCGGCCAACATCAGAAACGTGCGCGGTGGGTCAGTCCCGACCGGGGTATCAAGCCGATTGGTGACGACGAAGAGGAGGTCATCAAATGAAAATCATCCGGACTCGCCAGCGGCCTTTTCTGGTCGTGGTCGATGTGGTGCTTACCGTGGTGGCGTGGGTGGGGCTGCTGTTTCTGCTGATCCGTGGCTTGTGGCCGCTGGTCGAAACTCACGCGGGCGGCCCGCTGATCGATAAATCTGCGTTCGACGCGCTGGGCACCCTGCAGATTTATCTGTGGATTGCCTTGGTCAACGCGGTGATTCTGATCAGTTGGGCGCGTTATCAGCAGCGCAAAAGCCGCAGTTTCGCTCAGCGGCGGTTGCCTTCGCCGGTGATCGACGATGAAGGGTTGAGCAAGAGTTTCAAACTCTGCGATGACCGCTTTCAGAAACTGCGCACGCCCGGGGTGATGACCATTCACAACGATCAGGAAGGCGATATCAGTCACGTGGTGACGCATTTCTGGCCGGTGAAACAGGAGGAATTGCCACCGCCGCTGGCACCGCTGGAGCATCCGCGGGTGATTTTTCTGCATGCTGAAGATGACGATAATCGCGAACCCCTTACCCGGCTTTGATCGTTCCCACGCTCTGCGTGGGAATGCCTCTTGGGACGCTCCGCGTCCAGTGACGTGCATTCCCACGCAGGCGCGTGGGAACGATCAATCGGCCGCTAATCGCGGATCAGTTCCCAAGCCTCTTCCATCGGCAGCGGTTGCTTCATGCGCTCGGTGAGTAACGCCATCGCTCTTTCTTTCTCGCAAGCCACGGCGGCAACTACCATACCGTTTCTACCGAACAGACCAATAAATGGCGGATGTTCAGGCTCGCCGAGAAACTCCACCTCATCCCAGTGCTCAGCGTGGCCGAGGTAGTCGTAGTTCTTGCCGAAATGCCAAGTCCAGAAGAACGGCACGTCGAGGTAACGTTCGTCGCCACCGAGCATGTTGGCGGCAGCAATTCGCGCATGTTGTTGAGCCAGGCGCCAGTGCTCGATGCGTTGTAACTGGCCGTTCAACGGGAACGTGGCGATGTCGCCGATGGCCCACAGATTTTCGCTCACACGCAGGCCATCATCGACGCGCAATGACTGATCTTTTTCCCTCGGCAATGACGCGAAAGCTTCGGTGCCCGGGTGCACACCGATCCCCGCCAGAACCAGATCCGCAGAAAGCCGCAGGCCATTGTCCAGCAGCACGGCCTCTACCTTGTCGTCGCCGATGATCTCGGTGGCTTCGTGTTCGGTGATGAATTTCACCCCGTTCTGTTCGTGCAGCGCGCGGATCGCCTTGCCCACGGCTTCACCGAATTGCGCAGCGAAGGGAGTCGCGTGGCGAGCCAGCACTGTTACGTCGAGGCCATACTGGCGCAGGGCCGAGGCGCATTCGAGAGCGATGAAACTGTCGCCGATGATCACCGCGCGTTGCTCGGGTTTGGCGGCATTCATTATTTGCTCTGCCTGGGCTTTTGAGCGCAGGACGAAGACCTGTGGCAGGTCGGCGCCGGGCAATTCCAATGGATTGGGTTCACCGCCGGTGGCGAGCACGGCCGCGTCATAACGCAGGGACTGACCGTCGTTCAGATGCAACGTCTGGTTTGCAGCATCCAGCGAGGTGATTTGTTTTTCCAGTCGCTCGATGCGCTGCTCTTTATAGAAAGTTTCATCTCGCAGCGGCGGCGCTTCCTCGGGTGGCATGTCCCCGGCGAGGACAAATTTGCTCAGCACCGTGCGGTCGTAACCGGCATCGGTCTCGCGGTCGATCATGACGATGCGGCCACCGAAACCCTTTTCCCGCAGCGCCGCTGCACATGCCGTACCAGCGGCGCCCGCGCCGACAATCACGAACGTACGCGAATCATCCGCCGGAGGAGTATGCGCATCGGGCAACGGTTGTTCATCGACCCAAACGTCATCGCCGCGCAGCTCCAGTGGATACCGCTTGAGGCTGTCGAGCGCTGGCGGCTCACATAGTGCGCCGTCTTCTGCGCGAAACGCCGCCTTGTGCCACGGGCAGATCAGCCGTCCGTGACACAACGCGCCGTCAGCCAGCGGCGCCCCGGCATGTGGGCATTCGCCCTGAAAGGCGCGTAGCTGCTCACCGACGCGCAACAGCACAATCTTGCACTCGCCGATTTCAAATTGCAGGCCACGGTCTTCAGGGACATCGGCTATACGGGCGACACGGTGCAGGGACATGATCGGCTTCCTCGCGGGCATTTCTCTTGTGAGTTTGCGCCGCAGGGCGAGGTTCAGCCATTTGCCACTGCCACGGCACGAACGGTACGGCTATAGTTTGCAGGCCGACGACGGCCCAACTGCACAAGGTGCTCCCGGAATGACCCGATTGACCTCTCTCAACCCCTGGCTGGCGGCCATTGCCGTCACCCTTTGCGTGCAGTTTCCAGCGCAGGCCCAGGAGCGTTTCACCCTGAGCATTCCGGGTGTTTCCGATAACCGCCTGTTTACCTCGGCAGCGGCCAGCGATGCCGCCGGTTGTGGCGGCAAGAACCAGTCGCCAGCGCTGAGCTGGAACGCAGGTCCTGCCGGCACCCAGAGTTACGCGATCGTCATGCACGACCCGGACGGCCAGAAAGGCCTGGGCGTCGATCACTGGATTCATTACGGCATCAAATCCACCACGCGGCAGATCGCAGCGGGCGTCGGCGCCAAATCCGCATTCGAAGGTGTCGGCGGCACCAACAGCAAGGGCAACACGCATTACATGGGGCCGTGTCCGCCAGTGGGCGACAGTGCGCACCACTACATCATCCAGATTTACGCACTGGATCTGGCCCCGGATGCCTTGCCGGCCGGTCTGACCCGTGCCGAGCTGATGGAAAAAATCAAAGGCCATGTGCTGCGTAACAGCAGTGCGGTGCGGCGTTATCACCGCTGAAATTTTTTTAGCGGCGTTTAACCCGAACTGAAAGGGCTGCCCGTCTCAGTGGATGAATGATCAATTTCATCCCGAGGTCAGCCCCCATGTCTCATCCTCTCTTGCGTCCTGTTGCGGTTGCTGTGCTGCTGGCGCTCGCCGGTTGCGGTGCTTCGTCCACACCCGATTCCGCTGCTGTGCCAGCGCCGGCGCAGCCTGAGGTGCTGGTTCAGCATGAAGCGGTCATGGCTGACACCTCAATGGCCAAGCGCGCGCTGTACAAGATGCCCAATGCGGGCAGCGCGCCGATGCCGTTGAGTGAAAGCTATCCACAGGGCTATCGCGACGAGCAGCGCGAGCAGTATCAGACGTTGGCCGATAACCCGATACACAGCGTCGCCGAGACACCGGTTTCTACTTTCAGTGCCGACGTCGACACGGGCGCTTATGCCAACGTCCGCCGCTTGCTCAATCAAGGTCGACTGCCGCCAGAAGGCGCGGTGCGGCTGGAGGAAATGGTCAATTACTTCCCCTATGACTACGCGCTGCCCAGCGACGGCTCGCCGTTTGGCGTGACCACTGAACTGGCGGCCTCACCGTGGAACCCGCACACCCGCTTGCTGCGTATCGGCATCAAGGCATCCGACCGCGCTGTGGCGGAACTGGCCCCGGCCAATCTGGTGTTTCTGGTCGATGTCTCCGGCTCGATGGATCGTCGCGAAGGCCTGCCAATGGTGAAAAGTACGCTGAAATTGCTGGTTGATCAGTTGCGCGATCAGGATCGCGTTTCGTTGGTGGTGTATGCCGGTGAATCGAGAGTGGTGCTGCAGCCGACTTCCGGACGGGAAAAAGCGAAAATTCGCACGGCCATTGAACAATTGACCGCCGGTGGTTCGACTGCTGGCGCCTCCGGTATCGAACTGGCCTACCAAATGGCGCAGCAGGCCTTTATCCCCAAAGGCGTCAATCGCATCCTCTTGGCTACCGACGGTGATTTCAATGTCGGCGTCAGCGACTTCGACAGCCTCAAACAAATGGCTGTGGATAAACGCAAAAGCGGGATTTCGCTGACGACGCTGGGTTTTGGTGTAGATAACTACAATGAACACTTGATGGAACAACTGGCCGATGCCGGCGACGGTAACTACGCCTACATCGACAACCTGCGCGAGGCGCGCAAAGTGTTAGTGGATCAGTTGAGTTCGACCCTCGCCGTGGTGGCGAAAAACGTCAAACTGCAGGTGGAGTTCAACCCGGCGCAAGTCAGCGAATATCGCCTGCTCGGCTACGAGAACCGTGCGTTGAAACGTGAGGATTTCAGCAATGACAAAGTCGATGCCGGCGAAATCGGCGCAGGACACACGGTGACCGCGCTGTACGAAATTGTTCCTGCGGGCGAGAAGGGCTGGCTGGAGCCGCTGCGTTACGGTAAATCGGAGCCGGTTGTTTCCGGGAAGAACGGAGAATTGGCGATGCTGCGTGTGCGTTATCAACAGCCTGAAGGTGGGAAAAGTCTGCTGATCGAGCGGCCGATTGCCAACCAGGTCGCAACCGCCAGCGAAGATCTGCGTTTTGCCGCCGCCGTGGCCGCGTTCTCCCAGCAGCTCAAGGACGGTCGTTACACCGGCGATTTCAGTCTGAAAGATACGGAAACACTGGCCCGTGGCGCGCGCGGCGATGACCGCTTTGGCCTGCGCAACGAGTTCGTGCAACTGGTCGAATTGGCGCAAAGTCTGCGCACTTCGAGCGCTTCGAACGCGCTGGCCACTGAACGACGGATTGAATAAGTGAGTCGTCTGAAAGGCTTCATCAGTCAGCTGTTTGCCTCGGCAGACAGCTCAACCGCCAGCAGCGATGAGTCGCTGCTGGCGCGTTATCGCGAGGGCGACGGTGCCGCGTTCGAGATCTTGTATGCCCGCCATCGCCAAGGCTTGTACCGGTTTCTGCTCGGCTTGAGCGGCAAACCGGAACTGGCCGACGAAGTATTTCAGGAGACCTGGCTGAGCCTGATCCGCAGCAGCAGTCAGCCACAAGGCCGGGCGACTTTTCGCACATGGCTGTTCCAGATCGCCCGCAATCGCCTGATCGATCACTGGCGTAAACACGGCGCCCGACAACCGCTGCACGACAGCTACGACGAGCAGGCACATGCCGTCAGCGATGAAGCGAATGATCCTGAACAACTGCTCAGCCTCAGCCGTGACAGCCAGCGCCTGGAAAACGCCCTGCAAAGCTTGCCCGTCGACCAGCGCGAAGTGTTCCTGCTGCGGGCCCACGGCGACCTCGATCTGGCGCAAATCGCCAGCCTCACCGAAACACCGCTGGAAACCGTCAAAAGCCGCTTGCGCTACGCCCAGCAAAAACTGCGTCGGCTGCTGGCCGAGGAGGTACTGACATGACTGACGCCCGCCAGACACCCGAAGATCCGCTGATCAAGCATGTGCGTGAACAGCACAATGCCGAACCGCCAGCGCATCTCGATGCGTTCATCCTCAACGCTGCGCAGCGTCAAACCCCTGCGCCGAAACCAAGCCTGTGGCAACGCTGGCTGGGTATATGCCGCAAACCACGCTGGCAAGTCGCGTTCGCCAGCCTCGTTGGCGTGGCATTGATGTTGTCACTGGTACAGCGCGCTCCTGAGCCGCTGCGCCAGTACGACTACGCCCCAGCCCCGAAGCTTGCTGTACCCATGACCGAAACGGACTCAGCGCAACTGCACCGATTGTCTGCCCCGGCCGGCGCCATGCCGGCACCCGTGCCGATGATGGAAATGGCCGCGCCGATGCAAGATCAAGCCATCAGCGCCGACGAGGCCAAATTCAGCAAGCGCGCCGCCGCCCCGGCCAACGGCCTAGACGCGCAACTGCGCGAAGTCCTGCGCTTGCGCGAATCCGGCCAATCGCAAGCCGCCGACAGCCTGTTCAACAACCTGCACAAACGCTACCCGAACGTCGATCTCGACGCCCGACTGGAACAGTTGCAGAAAAAATGACCGCCTGATCCCTCAGCCATTTGGCATTGCCCCGCAAAAACGCGCACTATCGGGGCATTGCCAATACGCTGGAGGACAACGTGGCAGCAAAAATTGACCGCATCGCCCAACTGCTCAACTGCCCGGAGAAGGGCGAGGAGATGAGGCGAGCGATTACCGAGACGCGTAAGGAGTTTCTGCTGAGTCAGCCGGAAGAAGATGTCGTTGATGAAGACGAGGTTTTCGAAGAGGAGGTTGAGGAGGAAGAGGATGACGATGATTACGACGAGTTTGATTGGACGACGGAGTAACGGGCTTTTATCCAGTTGTTCGGTAAAACCGAATAACTGACACGCTCAACTTCAATTGAAACCGTTTTCCACAAAAAAGCCCCGGACCATCACAGTCCGGGGCTTTCTCGTTTAAATCAATGGTGCACCAGGCGGGATTCGAACCCACGACCCCTGCCTTCGGAGGGCAGTACTCTATCCAGCTGAGCTACTGGTGCAGCGGGCGACATCATACCTAGGTCGGCTCGGGGCGTCCATGCTGGGTTTCGGCACGGATTGTCAGTGCGCGTGTCGGCGCAAATCGCTGCATTCCATAAAGCTGTAACGTCCTGCAAAACCCTCGCTTGGCGCTTTCTCGGGACTGTTCTATGGTTTTGTTGCGGCTGAGGCTTTTGGCTCGTTGATCTGAAAAATTCCACAAACACGCCGTTTTTGTTCTTTTTTTCGAACGACCTATTGTCCTTTAACCCCTTTGATCCTACGATCCGTTTGAGATTTCAAACGCTCGTTGACCGGGCGTTGAAGCGCCGGTGTTTCCAATCGTCCACGGTTGATGCGCCACACCCGGTCACTGATTTCCCTGACGGCAGCCTCGCGAGGCGCCTTTCTACAATCATAATTTGCTCCGCGCAGGCCGCGGTGCTGTTAAGGAAAGCCGACATGCAGCTTAAAGACACCCTGTTGTTCCGCCAGCAAGCCTTCATTGATGGCGCTTGGGTCGATGCGGACAACGGTCAGACGATCAAGGTCAACAACCCGGCCACCGGCGAAATCCTCGGTACTGTGCCAAAAATGGGCGCCGCCGAAACCCGCCGTGCCATTGAAGCCGCTGACAAAGCGCTGCCGGCCTGGCGTGCACTGACCGCCAAAGAACGTGCTGGCAAGCTGCGTCGCTGGTTCGAACTGATGATCGAGAACCAGGACGACCTCGCGCGCCTGATGACACTTGAGCAGGGCAAGCCGCTGGCCGAAGCCAAGGGCGAAATCGTTTACGCCGCTTCGTTCATCGAGTGGTTCGCCGAAGAAGCCAAGCGCATCTACGGTGACGTGATTCCGGGTCACCAGCCAGACAAGCGCCTGATCGTGATCAAGCAGCCAATCGGCGTGACCGCGGCGATCACCCCGTGGAACTTCCCGGCGGCGATGATCACCCGTAAAGCCGGCCCGGCACTGGCCGCCGGTTGCACCATGGTGCTCAAGCCTGCTTCGCAAACTCCATTCTCCGCATTCGCACTGGCCGAACTGGCTCAGCGCGCGGGCATTCCTGCGGGCGTGTTCAGTGTCGTTTCCGGCAGCGCCGGCGACATCGGCAGCGAGCTGACCAGCAACCCGATCGTGCGCAAACTGTCCTTCACCGGTTCGACCGAAATCGGTCGTCAACTGATGTCGGAATGTGCCAAGGACATCAAGAAAGTCTCGCTGGAACTGGGCGGCAACGCGCCGTTCATCGTGTTCGACGACGCGGATCTGGATAAGGCCGTCGAAGGCGCGATCATTTCCAAGTACCGCAACAACGGCCAGACCTGCGTCTGCGCCAACCGTCTGTACATTCAGGATTCGGTCTACGACGCGTTCGCCGAGAAGCTGAAAGTGGCCGTGGCCAAACTGAAGATCGGTAACGGTCTGGAAGACGGCACCACCACTGGCCCGCTGATCGACGAAAAAGCCGTGGCCAAGGTGCAAGAGCACATCGCTGACGCCGTAGCCAAAGGCGCCACCGTGCTGGCTGGCGGCAAGGCGATGGAAGGCAACTTCTTCGAGCCGACCATCCTCACCAACGTGCCGAAAAATGCCGCCGTGGCCAAGGAAGAAACCTTCGGTCCACTGGCGCCGCTGTTCCGCTTCAAAGACGAGGCCGAAGTGATCGCGATGTCCAACGACACCGAGTTCGGTCTGGCTTCGTACTTCTACGCTCGTGACCTCGGTCGTGTGTTCCGTGTCGCTGAAGCGCTGGAATACGGCATGGTCGGCGTCAACACCGGGCTGATCTCCAACGAAGTCGCGCCATTCGGCGGCATCAAGGCTTCGGGCCTGGGCCGTGAAGGCTCCAAGTACGGCATCGAAGATTACCTGGAAATCAAATACCTCTGCCTGGGCATCTAAGCTCGGACAAGGATCGCTGCAAACGCAAAGGGCACGAGAGCGCTGTCCCTTTGCGTGGTTTCAAACCGGAATTTTCTCTGCGGCCAGGAACGCCGTGGCAGTCGATCATCGCATGCTGCCACCGTCGATTTCTCCCGCTTAATCCTTGAACCACGCCGCCCGATGAGCGGCGAATGAGGACTGTAATGAGCAAGACTAACGCTGAACTGATGGCCCGTCGTACCGCAGCTGTTCCACGTGGTGTTGGCCAGATTCACCCGATCTTCGCTGAATCGGCAAAGAACGCTACCGTGACTGACGTTGAAGGTCGTGAGTTCATCGACTTCGCTGGCGGCATCGCTGTACTGAACACCGGCCACGTGCACCCGAAAATCATCGCCGCCGTGACCGAACAGCTGAACAAGCTGACTCACACTTGCTTCCAGGTTCTGGCTTACGAGCCGTACGTTGAGTTGTGCGAAAAAATCAACGCCAAGGTTCCGGGTGATTTCGCCAAGAAAACCCTGCTGGTGACCACCGGTTCCGAAGCCGTGGAAAACGCCGTGAAAATCGCCCGTGCCGCCACCGGCCGCGCTGGCGTGATCGCCTTCACCGGCGCCTACCACGGTCGCACCATGATGACTTTGGGTCTGACCGGTAAAGTCGTGCCGTACTCGGCCGGCATGGGCCTGATGCCAGGCGGCATCTTCCGCGCGCTGTACCCGAACGAACTGCACGGTGTGAGCATCGACGACTCGATCGCTTCCATCGAACGCATCTTCAAGAACGACGCCGAGCCGAAAGACATCGCCGCGATCATCATCGAGCCTGTTCAGGGTGAGGGTGGTTTCTACGTCGCGCCGAAGGAGTTCATGAAGCGTCTGCGCGCGCTGTGCGACCAGCACGGCATCCTGCTGATCGCTGACGAAGTACAAACCGGTGCTGGTCGTACCGGCACTTTCTTCGCCATGGAACAGATGGGCGTTGCTGCCGACCTGACCACCTTCGCCAAATCCATCGCTGGCGGCTTCCCGCTGGCCGGTGTGTGCGGTAAGGCCGAGTACATGGACGCCATCGCTCCGGGCGGCCTGGGCGGCACTTACGCCGGTAGCCCGATCGCTTGCGCCGCTGCGCTGGCGGTGATGGAAGTGTTCGAAGAAGAACAACTGCTGGACCGCTGCAAAGCTGTCGGCGAGCGTCTGGTCACTGGCCTGAAAGCTATCCAGGCCAAGTACCCGGTGATCGGCGAAGTCCGTGCCCTGGGCGCGATGATCGCAGTCGAGCTGTTCGAAAACGGCGACAGCCACAAGCCGAACGCTGCTGCTGTAGCGTCGGTGGTGGCCAAGGCGCGCGACAAGGGTTTGATCCTGCTGTCCTGCGGCACCTACGGCAACGTTCTGCGCGTCCTCGTACCGCTGACTTCGCCGGACGAGCAATTGGACAAAGGTCTGGCGATCATCGAAGAGTGCTTCTCCGAGCTCTGATCTGCTCGTGTGACCTGATCGACAAAAAACCCGCTTCGGCGGGTTTTTTTATGCGCTTTGAAACACATCGGGCGCTTTAGCGCTGTATCGAATGGCCAGCATTGGCTAAGGTTCAGGCATTGCAAGGGAGAGCGCGCATGACTGCCGTTGATTTACCCGCCGTACCACGAGTGTTGATTGCCGAAGCTGACCCGTGGTCGCGCGACCTGCTCAAACAAGTGTTGCTGAACGTGCGTTGCGATGCCCGGCTGGACCTGTGTGCCGATGGTCAGCAAGCCCTGTCGATGCTCAGCGAAATTCCTTATGACCTGGCCATCGTCGATTGGGAGCTACCCGGCGTCGATGGCTTGAGCGTGTTGCGCAGCGTGCGTCAGCGCAAACGCAACCCACCGCTGCCGTTCATTCTGATGAGCAGCCGCAACGACAGCGCCAGTGTGCGCGAAGCGATTCCGTTGGCGCCAACGGCGTATCTGACCAAGCCGCTGAATATGGAAAATCTGACCGAGCGTTTGCAGGGTTTACTGCTCAATGCCGGTGAAGAGGTGTTCTGTGAGGTGCCGACGTTGGCGCCGGGCATGACCTTGTCAGTGTTTCTTGAGCGTCGACGTGAGCAGGCCGACGGCGCGCCGTTGATGACCGATGTGCAGGTGGCGGTGAAGCGCAGTCTCAATCCCAATGGCCTCGATCTGAAGCTGCTGGAAGATGAGATCAAAACCGATCCGCAGATCACGGCGGTGTTGATCGCTGCGGCCAACAGCGCGGCGCAGCACCACGGCGCGCCGGTTCAGACATTGGCGCAAGCCCTGCATCGCCTGGGCACCGGACAGAGCATGAACCTGATTCTGGGGCTGGCACTCAAGCGCAGCGCCAGGCTCAGTGATCCGTGTCTGGCGGACTATGCCGAGCGTTATTGGGGACTGTCGCTGCACACTGCGGAATATGCGCGCACCCTCGCGCGGCTGCTCGATCTCGATCAGGAGCGCTGTTACTGCGCGGGCATGCTCCATCGCCTGGGGGATCTGGCGTTATTGCGCTGCTTGCAGGAATGGCAGCAGGCCGGTGGTGAACTGGATGAACTGGAGGAAGTCGGCGAGGCGCTGGCCGAGTTCGGTGCTGCTTATGGTTCGGCCCTGCGTACTCGCTGGCGATTGCCGCTGGAATTGCGTGAGCTGATTGCGTCGGTCTACCAGCTCGGCGGTGGCGTGTATTCCCGTGAGGCGCTGGTGATGAACATGGCGGCGCAGATGGCGCATCTGACTGAGCATGAAGGCGTTGAGGAACTGGCGAAGAGTCGCACGGCGCGGTTGTTGAAGATCGGCTTGCCGGAATTGATGCGGATGCGCAAATAACCTGACTTACACAATTCCAATGTAGGAGTGAGCCTGCTCGCGATAGCGGTGTGTCAGTCAATTCTGTGTGTCCGACACACTGCTATCGCGAGCAGGCTCACTCCTACAATGGATCTCTGTGTAGCTGAGATACGGGTCAGGCAGAAATGATGCGATTCTTGCCCTGTCGCTTGGCCTCATACATGGCCGCATCCGCCCGGGCGAACAGGCTGTCGAGGCTTTCGTCTTCCCCGGTAAGGCTGGTCAGCCCCTGGCTGACAGTGATGCCGAACGTCTGGCCGTCATGGCTGAAACTCAACCGCTGAATCTCCTGCTGCAGTCGCTCGGCCACTTGCATGGCCATGTCTGGTGCGCACCCTGGAAACACCGCCGCAAACTCTTCCCCGCCAATCCGCCCGAACAGATCACCGCGCCGCAACGAGCCACGCCCGCACTCAGCGATCCGCTGCAAAACGTTGTCGCCTTCGGGATGGCCGTAACTGTCGTTGATCACTTTGAAGTCATCGATATCCAGCAGCAAAAACGCCATCTGCAAACCATGCACACGTGCCTCTTCGAACTCGCGGTTGGCGCATTCGAAGAAGTGGCGGCGATTGCTGCTTTGCGTCAGCACGTCGGTGGTCGCCAAGCGATGCAGCTCGGTTTCCATCTGCTTCTTGTCAGTGATGTCCTCGGCGATGCCGACGATGATCACCGGTTGCCCCGGCTCGTCCTGACGGTTGATGAAGCACTTATCGCTGAGCCAGCGCACCTGACCGTCGGCGGCGATGATCCGGTATTCGCGATCCTCCACCGCACCTTTGTGCAGGACTTCGGCGAGGCTGCGTTCGGCGTAGTCGAGGTCATCGGGGTAGATGCTGTCGCGCCACTGGTTGTAGTCGGCGAGCAGGAGGCCGGCGGAGCGGCCGAAAATCCGTTCATAGGCGGGGCTGACATACAGCACCTGCCGGGTTTCCCAGTTGAAAGCCCAGAGCACGGCGTTGACGCTGACCAGCAGCGAGCTGAACAGCTGCTCGCGTTCGCTCAGGCGGGCGACCTCGCCTTGGGCGTGCATCAACGCCATCAGGGTTTGCGCGGCCTCGGGCCACTGCGGGAAGGATGAGTCTTTTTGGTTGTTATTGACCATCGGCACAGATCTCAAAGGACGTGCCGCAATTCGACAACGGCCACAGTACAGCCCGCCGGGATGGCGAAGTGTCTTTGAGATAGGCGATTTTTAGCGAAGTTCCGAAGGGTGCACCCGGGAGCCGGGTGCACCGATCAACGGTCTCAGACCGCCGCAGGACGCAGCGAGTAGGTTTTCAACTGGTCAGCGAATTCACGCAGGGACTGGATACCACTGGCTTCTGCCTCGTGAATCCACTCTTTGATGGCGGCGAGCATGTCGTGGCCATTTGCGCTGGTCTTGACCCAGATCTGCTGCAGGGCCAGGCGTTTTTCGTAAATTACCTTCAACGCTTGGCTGTGCTCGAGCATGGTCTGGATGCGCACGTGGTGACGATCTTCCAGCAGGCTGGTTTCCCGCGACAGCAGACGTTTGGCGCGGTGGAATTGATGACGCACCGAATGATCGACCTTGGCCAGCTCTTGCTTGACCAGCGGGCCGATCACCAACTTGCGGTACTGGGCCATGATCTGGAAACGGTTGTTGAGGATGGCCATGGCGGTGTCCATGTCCAGATTGCCCTTGCCTTCGACACGGTGGGCGATCGGCGCGACACGCTGGACCTTGGCCAGACGCAGGAAGCAGAAGACTTTGATCCACGCCCAGCCGAGGTCGAACTCCCACTTCTTTACCGACAGCTTGGCCGAGTTAGGGTAGGTGTGATGGTTGTTGTGCAGTTCTTCGCCGCCGATCAGGATGCCCCACGGCACCAGATTGGTCGCCGCGTCGCGGCATTCGAAGTTGCGGTAGCCGACGGCATGGCCGAGACCGTTGATCACGCCAGCGGCCCACACCGGGATCCACATCATCTGGATCGCCCAGATGGTGATGCCGATGGTGCCGAACAGCAGCAGGTCGATAACGCCCATGATCGCCACGCCCAGCAGCGGGTAGCGGCTGTAGACGTTGCGCTCGATCCAGTCTTCGGGGCAGTTCTTGCCGTAGATGCGCAGGGTTTCCGGGTTCTGCGCTTCGGCGCGATACAGCTCGGCGCCGGTACGCAGCACGGTGGAAAGGCCTTTGATGACCGGGCTGTGCGGGTCGTCTTCGGTTTCGCATTTGGCGTGGTGTTTACGGTGGATGGCGGTCCACTCGCGGGTGTTCTGCGCCGTGGTCAGCCACAGCCAGAAACGGAAAAAGTGCTTCAGGCCGGCATTCAGCTCCAGCGAGCGATGGGCTGAGTAGCGGTGCAGATAGACCGTGACGCCGACAATCGTCACGTGGGTCATCAGCAGGGTGACTGCGACCAGAGACCAGGCCGACAAGCCAAGAAAACCTTCGTACCACATAGGCTATAGGGCCCTCGATAAAGATAAAAACAGCCGTTGCATTATCACCAAGCACACAGATAAAACCAGTCGCCCTTTCAGATAAGAGTCGCTGAATGTTTCTTGACCTATAATTCCAACCTTTTTGTAGGGACATGGACAGCCGAATGCCTGCCACTTACCGCGATGCTTTGCGTGCAGCGCTGCTTTATCTCGTGCTTGCCGCTGCCTGGCTGCAGGGCACTGATCATTTATTAAACAATTTCTTCGATGACTCCGTCGATCTTGCCCGATGGCAACTGATCAACGGTTACCTGTTTGCGGCAGTCAGCGCCGGACTGATTTTCCTGGCGCGAGCGCGTTTGTGGGAGTTCCTCGGGATTGGCGCGCGTTTGCGTGAGCGCCACGCTGATCGCGAACGCTTACGCCAAGCGGCGGCAGTGTTCGATTGCACCCGTGAAGGCGTATTGGTCACCAACCGTGATGGATTGATCGTGCACGTCAACCGCGCGTTCATCGAGATCACCGGCTACCAGCGCGAAGAAGTGCTCGGTCAGCAGCCGAGCCTGTTCAAGTCCGGCCACCATCCGCCGGGTTTTTATCAGGCAATGTTTGCCACCCTGGAATCTCAGGGCGAATGGAGCGGCGAGATCTGGAATCGGCGCAAAAGCGGCGAGATTTATCCACAGTGGCAGACCATTCGGGTCATTCACGATGATCAGGGCCGGATCAGCCATTACGTTGCGGTGTTTTCCGACATCAGCGCGATCAAGGATTCGGAGCATGAACTCAAGCACCTCGCGCACCACGATCCGCTGACTGATCTGCCCAATCGTTTGCTGTTCAGCGACCGCGCCGAGCAGGCGCTGGCCTCGGCGCAAAACCACAAGCGCGGCTGTGCATTGCTGATGCTGGATCTCGACCATTTCAAAATGATCAACGACAGCCTCGGCCATAACATCGGCGATCGCTTGCTCAAGGCAGTAGCGGCGCGCCTGCAAGAACTGTTTGGTCCCGGCATTACTCTGGCGCGCCTGGGCGGCGACGAGTTCGCGGTGTTGGCAGAGAGTTGTCCACAGCCGGTGCAGGCAGCAGCGCTGGCGCAACGGATTCTCGATGCACTGAAGGAGCCGTTCAGCATTGATGGCAATCAGTTGTTCATCAACGCCAGCCTCGGCATCAGCCTGTTCCCCAGTGACGCGTTGAGCGCCGAGCAACTGTTGCGTAATGCCGACGCGGCGCTGTTCAAGGCCAAGAGCAGTGGGCGCAACGGGTATGCCTTGTACACCGAAGAACTCACCGCCCACGCTCAGCAACGGGTGGAAATCGCCTTTGAGCTACGCCGGGCGCTGGAGCAGCAGGAGCTTCGGGTTTACTACCAACCGGTGCATGACTTGAAAACCAGTCGCCTGATCGGCGTTGAAGCACTGGTGCGCTGGCAGCATCCGCAGCGCGGTCTGGTCTCGCCGGCGGAGTTCATCCCGATAGCCGAGCGCACCGGTCTGATTGCCGAAATCGATGCCTTGGTGATGCGGCAGGCATGTCGGCAGATGTGTGAGTGGCAGCAGGCCGGGGTCGTGCTGTCGTTTGTCGCGGTGAATGTTTCGTCACGATTGTTCGCCCGGCGTGAGTTGTATCAACAAGTCGCGCAGGTGCTGCATGACACCGGTCTGGATCCGGCGTATCTGGAACTGGAAGTGACGGAAAGCGCGGTGATGGATGATCCAGAGGTGGCGCTGGAGCAGATGCATCGTTTGCGTGAATTGGGCATTCGTCTGGCGATTGATGATTTCGGCACGGGTTACTCGTCGCTGCTGCGGCTCAAGCGCTTGCCGGTGCAGAAACTGAAAATCGATCAGGGCTTCGTCGCCGGACTGCCGTGGGATGAGGACGACGCGGCGATTGTCCGGGTGATCATCGCGCTGGCCCGGAGTATGGGCATGCAGGTGCATGCCGAGGGTATCGAGCAGGTTGAGCAGGCGGCGTTTTTGCTGGAGCAGGAATGTGATCTGGGGCAGGGGTACTGGTTTGGGCGGCCGGTTCCGGCACAGGAGATTGACTGGGCGAGAACTCCGGTGATTGGTTAAAAGATCAAATGATCGCAGCCTTCGGCAGCTCCTACACCGATCCCTGTAGGAGCTGCCGAATGCTGCTATCTTTTGCTTCAACAGGCTGCAAACCCTTGCCCCGCCACATAATGTTTTTCAGTTATATAAACATTCTTAAATAGTCTTTTTAAGAATATCCGCGCCTCTCTTATATTGCTCCTACGCCGAACGCAGTGCCGCCCACTGCCAGGCAAATCCCATTCAAAGGAGCAGCACCATGAGCGCATCCCTTCGCAGCGTTGACGGTCAGGACGAAAGCACCATCTTGCGTGAAATCCAGAGCGCCCTGCGCGATCTGCGTTTTGGCGCGGTGGAAATCACTGTGCACAACGCGCAGGTCGTACAGATCGAACGCAAAGAGAAATTCCGTTTGCAGCAACCCGGTAAACAACCGGGCTAAAAGATCGCAGCCTGCGGCAGCTCCTACAGGGGGCTGTGCGTAGGAGCTGTCGAAGGCTGCGATCTTTGAACCGGCAACACGATTTCCGAAATACATAAGAAAAAGCCACCACCAAGAATTCCAGGAGCTTTCACCATGTCGTCGATTCGCCGTTACGCTTTGGCCGCCCTGGCCAGTGCTGTGTTTGCCGGTTCCGCAGTTGCCAAGGATTACGAACTGCTCAATGTGTCGTATGACCCGACGCGCGAGCTGTATCAGGACTACAACGCTGAATTCATCAAGTTCTGGCAGAAAGATCACGCCGGCGACACCGTGAAAATCCAGCAATCCCACGGTGGTTCGGGCAAGCAGGGCCGCGCGGTGATCGACGGTCTGCGCGCTGACGTGGTGACCCTGGCCCTGGCCGGTGACATCGACGAAATCGCCAAACTCGGCAAGACCCTGCCCGCCGACTGGCAGAAGCGTCTGCCGGAAGCGAGCACGCCGTACACCTCGACCATCGTCTTCCTGGTGCGCAAGGGCAACCCGAAAGGCATCAAGGACTGGGGCGATCTGGTCAAGAACGACGTCTCGGTGATCACGCCGAACCCGAAAACCTCCGGCGGTGCGCGCTGGAACTTCCTCGCCGCGTGGGCCTACGGCTTGAAAGCCAACGGCGGTGACGAAGCCAAAGCCAAAGAATACGTACAGACCCTGTTCAAGCACGTGCCGATCCTCGACACCGGTGCACGCGGTTCGACCATCACTTTCGTCAACAACGGTCAGGGTGACGTGTTGCTGGCCTGGGAAAACGAAGCGTTCCTGGCGCTGAAAGAAGATGGCGGCGCCGACAAGTTCGACATCGTCGTGCCTTCGCTGTCGATCCTCGCCGAGCCGCCAGTGGCGGTGGTCGACAAGAACGCCGAGAAGAAAGGCAACGAGCAGATCGCCGAAGCCTATCTGAAGCACCTGTACAGCCCGGCCGGTCAGGAAATCGCCGCAAAGAACTTCTACCGTCCGCGTGACAAGGACGTGGCCGCGAAGTACGCCCAGCAGTTCCCGAAACTGGACCTGGTGACCATCGACAAGGACTTCGGCGGCTGGAAAACCGCGCAGCCGAAATTCTTCAACGACGGTGGCGTGTTCGACCAGATTTATCAGGCGCAGTAATCTGACTTCAGCCACACATCAAGCCTGAAGCCAGGCGCGGAAAATGTGGGAGTGAGCTTGCTAGCGAAAGCGGAGTGTCAGACGACGTAGAGTTGACTGATACTCCCTCCTCGCGAGCAAGCTCGCTCCCACATTGGTGCGTTCAGCGGAATGCTTTTTAACCAAGGACTTTTATGTCGCGTCGTATCTCCCCCGTCATACCCGGCTTCGGGCTGACGCTGGGCTACACCTTGGTGTACCTCAGCCTGATTGTGCTTATCCCGCTGGCGGCGATGTTCGTCCACGCCGCCCAACTCACCTGGGATCAGTTCTGGACGATCATTTCCGCGCCGCGGGTGCTGGCGGCTCTGAAGCTGAGCTTCGGCACCGCGCTGTGTGCCGCAATCATCAACGGCATCATCGGCACGTTGCTCGCTTGGGTGCTGGTGCGCTACACGTTCCCGGGGCGCAAGGTGATCGACGCGATGATCGATCTGCCCTTCGCCCTGCCGACAGCGGTGGCCGGTATCGCGCTGACCGCGCTGTATGCGCCGGCCGGTCTGGTCGGGCAATTCGCCGCTGATCTCGGTTTCAAGATTGCCTATACCCCGCTGGGTATCACCCTCGCGCTGACCTTCGTCACCCTGCCGTTCGTGGTGCGCACGGTGCAGCCGGTGCTGGCCGACATTCCCCGTGAAGTCGAAGAAGCTGCCGCGTGCCTCGGCGCGAAACCGTTGCAGGTGTTCCGCCACATCCTCGTACCTGCGCTGCTGCCAGCCTGGCTCACCGGTTTTGCCCTGGCGTTTGCGCGTGGCGTCGGCGAGTACGGTTCGGTGATTTTCATCGCCGGCAACATGCCGATGAAAACCGAGATTCTGCCGCTGCTGATCATGGTCAAACTCGACCAATACGATTACACCGGCGCTACCGCCATCGGCGTGCTGATGCTGGTGGTTTCCTTCGTCCTGTTGCTGCTGATCAATTTGCTGCAGCGGCGCATCGAAACCCCATAAGGAGGCGCGAACAATGTCCCAATCGTCTATTGCGGCCGCCTCTTCGGCCAACGCTGCACGGCGTGGCAGTGCCACATCGCGCAGAGTCCTGATCGGCCTTGGCTGGCTGGTCTTTTTCCTGTTTCTGCTGCTGCCGTTGTTCATTGTGGTATCGCAGGGTTTGAAGAATGGCCTCGGCGCATTTTTCACCGCGATCTTTGAACCGGATGCACTGTCGGCACTGAAACTCACCGTATTCGCCGTGTTGATTTCGGTGCCGCTGAACCTGGTGTTCGGCGTCAGCGCCGCGTGGTGCGTGAGCAAATACTCGTTCCGCGGCAAGAGCATGCTGGTGACGTTGATCGATCTGCCGTTCTCGGTGTCACCGGTGATTGCCGGTCTGGTCTACGTGCTGATGTTCGGCGCACAAGGCTTGTTCGGGCCGTGGCTGCAGGAACACGACATTCAGATCGTCTTTGCTTTGCCGGGCATCGTGCTGGCGACGATTTTCGTCACCGTGCCGTTTGTGGCCCGTGAGCTGATCCCGCTGATGCAGGAACAAGGCACGCAGGAAGAGGAAGCCGCGCGCCTGCTCGGCGCCAATGGCTGGCAGATGTTCTGGCATGTCACTGTGCCGAACATCAAGTGGGGCCTGATCTATGGCGTGGTGCTGTGTACCGCCCGGGCCATGGGTGAATTCGGTGCGGTGTCGGTGGTCTCCGGGCACATTCGCGGGGTGACCAACACCTTGCCGCTGCACGTCGAGATCCTCTACAACGAATACAACCACGTGGCCGCGTTCGCCGTGGCGAGCCTGTTGCTGATCCTGGCGCTCTTCATCCTGCTGCTCAAGCAGTGGAGCGAAAACCGTATCAACCGCCTGCGCGCCAGCGCCGCGGAGGAATAATTCATGTCGATCGAAGTGCGTAACGTCAGCAAGAATTTCAATGCCTTCAAGGCGCTGGACAACATCAGCCTGGACATCCACAGCGGTGAGCTGGTCGCGCTGCTCGGCCCGTCGGGCTGCGGCAAGACCACGCTGCTGCGGATTATCGCCGGCCTGGAAACCCCGGATAACGGCAACATTGTCTTCCACGGCGAAGACGTCTCCGGCCACGATGTGCGTGATCGCAACGTCGGTTTCGTGTTTCAGCACTACGCGTTGTTCCGCCACATGACCGTATTCGACAACGTCGCCTTCGGCCTGCGCATGAAACCGAAGAACCAGCGCCCGAGCGAAAGCCAGATCGCCACCAAGGTGCATGAACTGCTGAACATGGTGCAGCTGGATTGGTTGTCAGATCGTTATCCGGAGCAGTTGTCCGGCGGTCAGCGTCAGCGTATCGCCCTGGCCCGTGCCTTGGCGGTCGAGCCGAAAGTACTGCTGCTGGATGAGCCGTTCGGCGCGCTCGATGCCAAGGTTCGTAAAGAACTGCGCCGCTGGTTGGCGCGTCTGCACGAAGACATCAACCTGACCTCGGTGTTCGTGACCCACGACCAGGAAGAGGCGATGGAAGTTGCTGACCGCATTGTGGTGATGAACAAGGGCGTGATCGAACAGATTGGCTCACCGGGCGACGTCTACGAAAACCCGGCCAGCGATTTCGTTTATCACTTCCTCGGTGATTCGAACCGCTTGTTGCTGAGCGACGACAATCACGTACTGTTCCGCCCGCACGAAGTGTCGTTGTCCAGGCATGAGCTGGAGGATCACCACGCCGCTGAGGTGCGTGATATTCGGCCACTGGGCGCGACCACGCGGGTGACGTTGAAGGTGGAAGGGCAGACGGATCTGATTGAGGCTGAAGTGGTGAAAGATCACGACAGCCTGATCGGCTTGGCCAAGGGTGAAACGCTGTTCTTCAAACCCAAGGTCTGGCAGAAAGTCGCCAGCCTTTAACTGATCGTTCCCACGCTCTGCGTGGGAATGCATCCCGTGACGCTCCGCGTCACAGTGGACGCGGAGCGTCCATGGCGGCGTTCCCACGCAGAGCGTGGGAACGAGCAGGGTTGAAGTCTAGATAGCCGCACGATTCGGATTGACCCGCACCACCCCCGCCCGCGCCTCGATCTGCTCTTTCAATTCATGCCGCATCCCGAGCATGAATGCCAACTCCGCCACGACAAACAACGGCCCGACAATCAGCCCGCTGACATCATCGACAAACGCCGGTTTGCGCCCTTCATAGTGATGCCCGACAAACTGGATCACCCAGCCGATCACAAACATCGCTAACCCGCTGCTCAGCCAGACCATGGTGCTCTGCTGCGCCAATACATGCCCGGCCCAGACCGACAGACCCATCAGTACCGTCATCAACACCCCGAGCTTCATTTCCAGGCGCAGATAAAACCACGCCGAGGCCAAAGCCACGATAACCGCTGGAGATATCCACAACCCGCCCAGCGACCATTCCGGACGCGACAACAACACCGCCACGGCCACCACAATCAACGGAATGCCGATAAAGTGGCTGGCGATGTTGCGCGGGTCACGGTGGTAGGCGGCGTATTGACTGAGATGGTCGACGAGGCTTTTCATTGTTGTTCCTCCGGTAGGGTTGATCGCATCATCCCTCGGGATCAGGGTTCGCTCTGTCAGGCAGGCGACAATCCAGGAGTGTTTATGCAAATTCGTTCGCGATTGATGACCGGCCAGTGGTTCAGTCATCTGCCGGTGTCCTTTCAGGATAGTCTGCTCGCGGCGGCCCGGGAGCGGCGGCTGACGGCAGGGCAGCGCTTGTTTCAGCGTGGTGATGCGCCGTGCGGCTTGTACGCGGTGCTCGATGGCGCCGTGCGCATCGGGGCGGTGAGTGAGCAGGGTAAGGAGGCGCTGTTGAGTCTGGTCGAGGCGCCGCACTGGTTCGGCGAAATCTGCCTGTTCGATGGCCTGCCGCGAACCCATGACGCTTATGCGGTCGGGCCGTGCACGCTGCTCAATATCCCGCAGGCACCGTTACTGAAGCTACTTGATGAAAATCCAGTGTACTGGCGACATCTGGCGTTGCTGATGAGCCACAAACTACGCCTGGCCTTTATCAATCTGGAACAACTGAGCCTGCTGCCAGCGCCGGCGCGTCTGGCTCATCGCTTGCTGATGATTGCCGAAGGCTACGGCGAACTCGACGCGCCACGCCGGGTGCTGCAATTGCCTCAGGAGCAGTTGGCATCGATGCTGTCGCTGTCGCGGCAGACCACCAACCAGATCCTCAAGGATTTGCAGGGGCAGGGGATTATCGGACTCGGGTATGGCGAGATCGAAATCCTTGATGCCGTGAGATTGCGCGCCCTCGCCACGATCTAACGGGCACCTGAGATCCCCTGTGGGAGCGAGCCTGCTCGCGAAAGCGGTGGGTCATTCAACTGACATTTCGACTGACCCGACGCCTTCGCGAGCAGGCTCGCTCCCACATTTTTGATCTGTGTTGATTTAGGAACCGCGATAGGTCGAGAAGCCGTACGGGCTGAGCAGCAGCGGGATGTGGTAATGCTGATCGGTCTGCTTCACTTCAAAAATCACCGGAATCTCCGGGAAGAACGTGTCGTGCTTGATCTTCTTGAAGTACTCGCCGGTCTTGAACACCACGCGGTATTCACCCGCTTCAAAAGGCTGCTTGGCCGGGAACAGCTCGGCGATCCGCCCCTGTTCATTGGTGGTGCCTTGGGCCAACGGCTGCCAGTTCTGGCCGACGTGTTTTTCCAAGGTCACGTTAATGCCCGGCGACGGCAGGCCATTTTCCAGATTGAGCACGTGCACGCTCAACGGATTACCGGCCGCCAGTGCCAGGCTCGAAAAAGCGCTCAGGCCGAGCGCGGCAAGGGTCATGCGCATAGTCGTCATGAGTGAAACTCCTTATTGGGAACGGGTGATGGCCAGACCGGTTTTCCCGGCAGCCTTGATCGCACAGTTTTCGTCTTGCTCGCCGCCGCCGGAACCGGCCACGCCCATCGCGCCCACCAGTTCAGTGCCGAGGAACAACGGAATGCCGCCGCCGAGTAACAACAACTCGTCGAGGGTATTGAGATTGGCGGTTTCCGGATTGCTGCGAGCACGTTCGGCAAACAATCGGGTGGCGGTTTTGGTCGACAGCGCGGTGTACGCCTTGCGCTGGCTGGCGGCGGTGTTGTGCGGGCCGACGCCATCGCCGCGCAGGGTCACTAGCAGATTGCCGCCCCGATCAAGCACCGACACCGTGCCGGTGCAGTTGGCCATTGCCGTGTCGGCGAGCAGCCGTGCAGTTTTCAGGTCGAGATCAGCGTGACGCGGCAGCTCAGGACTGGCGACAGCGACGCCACTGAGGCCGATCATCAGGCTTGCAACGAAGTATTTGACGGTCATGGGCAGGCTCCAAAAGCTGAGGTCGCCACCTTAATCGCCGGTCTTCGTCAGAACCTCGTCAGTCTGATTACAAGTTTGTAATGGGCAACGCCGCCGAAGGCGCCTAGCCTGTGTGTCTATCAATCGAGGTGTGCCATGCGTTTGCTGGTCGTAGAAGATGAAGCCAAAACCGCGAATTTCCTCGCCAAGGGCCTGGGCGAGTCGGGTTTTGCCGTGGACGTGGCGCTCAATGGTCTCGATGGTCGTTACTTTATCGAGCAGCAGGAATATGACCTGATCATCCTCGACGTGATGCTCCCCGGCCTCAATGGCTGGCAATTGCTGCAACTGATCCGCCAGCGCGGCGCCACGCCGGTATTGTTCCTGACCGCCAAGGACGCCATCGAAGACCGCGTGCGCGGGCTCGAACTGGGCGCCGACGATTACTTGCTGAAACCCTTCGCCTTCGCCGAACTGCTCGCGCGGGTACGCACGTTGCTGCGGCGCGGGCCGATGCGCGAAGCCGAGTCGTACACTATCGCCGATCTGGAAATCGATGTGCTGCGCCGCCGCGTCAGTCGCGGTGGTCAGCGCATTGCCCTGACCAACAAGGAGTTCGCCCTGCTGCAACTGCTCGCCAGTCGCCAGGGCGAAGTGCTGTCGCGCACACTGATCGCCTCGCAGGTGTGGAACCTGAATTTCGACAGCGACACCAACATGGTCGAGGTTGCAGTGCGTCGTTTGCGCTCCAAAGTCGATGATCCCTACATGCCGAAACTGATCCACACCGTGCGCGGTGTCGGTTATCAACTGGAAGCGCCCGACGATGCGCTCTAGGTCGATCGCCTGGCGCCTGGCGCTGGCGTTCGCATTGGTCTGCGCCTTGGTGTTGAGTGCTATCGGCGTATTTCTTTACCGCTCGCTGGCCTCGGAAATCGCCTACCGCGACGACCTCGCATTGCTTGGACGACTGGAGCAAGTGCGCGCCTTGCTCGCCGACAGCGACAGCCTCGATGCCTTGCAGGCACGGCCGCGGCTGTATCAGAACATGCTCGGCAATCTCGACAGCCTGCTATTGGTGCGCCGCGCCGATGGCTCCAGTGTGATCGCCATCAACCCACGTCAACGCGATCTACCGAGGCTGAACGCAATCCCCCGCGAGCAGGCGCCGCAGCGCCGCGATGTGCTGACCTGGCAGGCTGCGGATGGTGCCGAACTGGCCCTGTTATCCGGCGATGCACAAGGACCGGACGGTGAGCCGCTGACGGTTATCGCCGGCAAAGTGCTGAGTGAACGCGAGCAGATGCTCGGTAGCTATCGCTTGCGCTTGTACCTGTCCGTTGGACTAGGCGCGTTGCTCGCCTTTGCCCTGGGCTTGCTGTTGTTGCGCCGGGGTCTGCAACCGTTACGGCAGTTGAGCGCAGCGGTACGCGGCATCGATCTGCGCAGCCTCGATCAACGCTTGCCCGCCAACGGCACGCCTGCCGAACTGCTCGAACCGGTGCAGGCGCTCAACGGCATGCTGGCGCGGCTGGACGACAGCGTGCAGCGCCTGTCGCAGTTCTCCGCCGACCTCGCCCACGAGATTCGTACGCCGCTGCACACCTTGTTGGCGAGCAACGGTCAGGCGCTGAATCATCCGCGCAGCACCGAGGAGTATCAGGAAGTGCTGGCGTCGAACATGGAAGAGTTCGAACGGCTCAAGCGCATGGCGGAAAACCTGATGTTCCTGGCCCGCGCTGAGCAGGCCGAGCGCGCGCTCAATCTGCAAACGCTGGATTTGCAAAGCGTTGGCAGTGAACTGTGTGATTACTTTGAAGCCTTGGCCGATGACCGCGAGTTGCGCCTGGACAATCAACTGCATGGCGAACTGCTTGCCGATCAGCAACTGTTGCAACGTGCGCTGGGCAACTTGCTGGCGAATGCCGTGCGCCACGCTGACTCCGGAACCGTGATCAGCCTGCGTCGCCGCGATGAGGCGGGTTGGTGCTGGTTGCAGGTGCACAACCTCGGGCCGACAATTGCGTCGGAGCATCTGGGCAAGCTGTTCGACCGGTTCTACCGCGTTGATCCTTCGCGCGCGGAGCCGGGGGATTCGGGTGGGTTGGGATTGGCGATCGTGCAATCGATCATGCTGTTGCATGGAGGGCAGGTGTGGGTGAACAGTGATGCGGCGGGTACGGTTTTTGAGCTGGGTTTTGTGGTGAATTGAAGGACGTCTTCGCGAGCAGGCTCGCTCCCACATTTGGAATGCGTTTCACATGTGGGAGCGAGCCTGCTCGCGAAGGCGTGGGAGCTGACGACCCAACCCTGGAATCAGTCAGCGCAACCCATCACGAAACTGCCCAGGCGTCAGCCCCGTCCAGCGCTTGAACGCGCGGCTGAAGCTGCTGGTGTCGGCAAACCCGAGCAAATAACTCACCTCACTCAACGAGCACTGCGGATCGCGCAGATGCAGCAACGCCAGATTCTCGCGGCTCTCATTGAGCAGCGTGTCGAAGCGACAACCCTCATCCGCCAGATGCCTTTGCAGGCTGCGCAAACTCAGGTGCAACGCCTGGGCTATCCGCTCTGCGCTTGGCTCGCCTTCCGGCAATTGTTCTTCAATGGCATCGCGCACCTTGCGCTCCCAGGTCAGCGGTTTGAGCTGGGCCATGGTGCGTTTGAGCACGGCTTCGTTGTGTTCGGCGAGTTCCGGGTTGGCGTCGTCGAGGTGACTGTCAAAGTCGGCAAGGGCGAACTCCAGGCGATCCTCCGCACAACCAAAATGCACCGGAGCGCGGAAGACTTTGTGCCATTGAAGCGCATCGCTCGGTTCCGGGCGGCGCAGATAAACCGCCAGCGGCGCGTAATCGCGACCAAGACGATTGCGGCAGGTGCGCACGTAGATCGCGGTAAACGCATCGATGGCTTCGAAGGCCGGCGCCGGATTGCCTGAAGGAATTTTCAGACGGAATTGATAGCGGTCGTCGCTGCGGCTCAGCTCCAGTTCCAGCGCGTCGCTGACCACCGGGTGATAGCGCACGATGCGCTCGAACACCTCGCGCAAACTGCCGCTGGCGACCAGCGCATAACCGAGGGCATGGAACGTGGTCGGGCTGACAAAACGTGACACACGCAAGCCAATCGCCGGATCGCCGCTGACCTGCACGGCAATTTCCCACAGGCGCGTGGTGCCGGACAGCGCATAACGCGCGTTGGGGTCGTCCATCAAATTCGGATCGAGCCCGGCCTGCTGACACAGGGCAATGCTGTCCAGTCCCAGCGCATCGAGTTGTTTGCGCAAGGCTCGGGTCCAGCTGGCGAGGGAGGTCGGTTCCTTCATGCTGATTGGCGCTTCCGGTCAACAGGTTGGCGTTCTCGGCTACCGCAATTGAAGCCTTGGCGAGGCACGATGCGAACATCATAAACCCGAGGATGGAAGCATGGACGGTACTTCTGCAAGTCGCCAGCGACACAATGCGGCCCAGCGATCAGCGTATATTCGCCAAGTGGTGCTGGCCAAAGGCGTCGAATTGCGCGAGCGCTACCCGATTCTCAAGCATCAGGATGCGCTGGGTGCGGGGATTCTGGCCTTTGCCCTGATCGGGATGATTGGTTCGGCGGCGCTGTACATCAGCGGCCACATGGCGTGGTGGGTTTGCCTGCTGCTCAATGCGTTTTTCGCGTCGCTGACCCATGAACTGGAACACGACCTGATCCACAGCATGTATTTCCGCAAGCAGCGCGTGCCGCACAATCTGATGATGGGCTTGGTGTGGCTGGCGCGGCCGAGCACGATCAATCCATGGATTCGTCGGCATCTGCACCTCAATCACCACAAGGTCTCCGGCACTGAAACCGACATGGAAGAACGCGCGATCACCAACGGCGAGCCGTGGGGCTTCGCGCGCTTGCTGATGGTTGGCGACAACGTCATGTCAGCGTTCATCCGCATGCTGCGGGCCAAGACCTGGGCGCACAAGTTCAGCATCATCAAGCGCACGTTGAAGGTGTATGCGCCGCTGGCGCTGGTGCATTGGGGCGCGTGGTATGTGTTTCTCGGTTTTCACGCGGCCAATGGCATCGCCTATCTGCTGGGCTCGCCGATCGAATGGTCAGCGACAACGTTGTCGGTGATGCAGGTGATCGATATCGCCGCCGTGGTGATCATCGGCCCGAACGTGTTGCGCACCTTTTGCCTGCACTTCATCAGCTCGAACATGCATTACTACGGCGATGTTGAACTGGGCAATGTGCTGCAGCAGTGTCAGGTGCTCAACCCTTGGTGGCTGTGGCCGTTGCAGGCGTTCTGCTTCAACTTTGGCAGCAGTCACGGGATTCATCATTTTGTGGTGAAGGAGCCGTTTTACATCCGCCAGATGACCGTGCCGGTGGCGCATAAGGTGATGCGTGAGATGGGGGTTAGGTTTAATGATTTTGGGACGTTTGGGCGGGCGAACCGGTTTGTTCGTCGGGATGAAGTTGCGGTGTCTGGTGAGGCGGTTGAGGCCTGACAGAAGACGCCCTCACCCTAGCCCTCTCCCGGAGGGAGAGGGGACTGATCGGGGGATATTGAAGAGTTACGCCGACGTGAAATAGCTTTGTCGAATCCATAATCGACTCGTTTTCACAGGTCGATGTATGGCGAAAGACACCTCGGTCAGCTCCCTCTCCCTTTGGGAGAGGGCTGGGGTGAGGGGCTTTTGATCTTCCCCTCAATCCGGCTGAAACGGCGATTCACTCAAAATCACCCCGGTCTCCTCGACATACTGCTGCCAATGCCCAATCAACGCGCTGAGCTTCTCCGGCCGACTCACCGCCAGATCATGAATCTCCCCCGGATCATTGCTCAAATCATACAGCTGCCACGTCGCCGGCCCCACCGGGCCAGGAATCCACACCGCTTTCCACGACCCCTGCCGAATCGCCCGGCGCCCGAACAACTCCCAACCCGTCACCGTGTGCTCGTCATGCACCTGCGCAGTCTCACCCGACAAAAAACCCAGCCACGATTTGCCACGCAACGGCGCCACCGGTTTGCCGTGCCAGAGCTTGCCTGGATGGCGCACGCCGGCCAGATCGAGAATGGTCGGCGTGATGTCCATCACCGTGCCGAAGCCATGGCTGATCTGCCCTTTGATCGCCAATTGCGGATAGTGCAACAGCGCCGGCACGCGAATCCCGCCTTCAGTGGTAAATGCCTTGAACAACCGTGACGGCGCGGTCGCTACTTGTGCCCAGTTCGGCCCGTACCAGACATAGGAATTAGCCCGACCAATGTTGTCGAGGCTGTTGTCGTAATGCTGGCTGAGATACGTCACCAGTTCCGGTCCGAACTTGGGGAACGCTTCCAGCAGCGCACCTTCGGCACCGTTGTCGGACATGAACAGGATGAACGTGTTGTCGAGCTGCCCCTGCTGGCGCAGATAATCGACAACCCGGCCAATGTTCCAGTCCATGCGCTCGACCATCGCCGCGTAGACCTCCATGGCCCGAGCGGAAATCTGTTTTTGTTCCTCGCTCAACGCATCCCACTGCTGGGTCAACTGAATTAGCGGATGCGGCTCGACGTCCGGTTCGATCAGGCCGAGGGATTTGAGTTTTTCCAAGCGCTCCAGACGCAGCACTTCAGGGCCGGCGTCATAGCGGCCACGGTATTTTTCGACGATCTCGGCCGGTGCCTGCAACGGCCAGTGCGGCGCGGAGAACGGCAAATAGGCGAAGAACGGCCGGGTCTGGTCACGCTCCTTGAGGTACTGCAGCAGCTTGTCGCCAAAGGCATCGGAGGAATAGAAATCCTTCGGCAATTCGTCGAGAAACGTATCGTCCTCGATGTACAGCGCCGGAGTGGATTTCAGCAAACCGGGCGTTTGCTCATCGTAGGTCGGCTCGAAACCGTAGTGGTTGGCCGCGCCCGGCAGCAGCGAAAACGAACGCTCGAAACCCCGCGCATGGGGCGCCAGTTCAGCCTTCAAACCGAGGTGCCATTTGCCGCTCATCAAGGTTTGATAACCGGCCTCGCGCAGCAGCTCCGGCAGCGCCACCACGCGATCATTGAGATAGCCCTCATAACCCGGTTTGCCGATCAGATCCGGCGTCAGCGTTTCGGCCATGGTGCCGATCCCTGCGATGTGGTGGTCGGTGCCGGTCAGCAGCATCGAGCGGGTCGGCGAGCAGGTCGGTGCGGTATGAAAATCGGTGAGGCGCAGGCCATTGTTGGCCAGGGCATCAAGGTGCGGCGTGGCGATTTCGCCGCCGAACGCGCCGATATCGGAGAAGCCTAAATCGTCGGCCAGAATCACCAGAAAATTGGGACGTTGCGGCATCGCAAAACTCCTGTTCAGCAGGCAATGAACGTCAGCGGCAGATCGCGGATCTGCACCGGCACGCTCGGTTGGTAATGGTCGTCACTGGTCAGCTCGTGCAGCAGTTCTTCACGCAGCTGATGGAAGTCGAAACTGCTGCGCTGGCGCGGGTGCGGCAGGGCGATGTCGACCACTTGCTTGATCCGCCCCGGACGCGGCTCCATCACCACCACGCGGTCGGCGAGGAAGATCGCTTCTTCGACGTCATGGGTGACGAGGATCGAGGTGATTTTCGCGCGGTCACGGATCGCCAACAGCTCGTCCTGCATCTGCTGGCGAGTCAGCGCATCGAGCGCGCCGAAGGGCTCGTCGAGCAGCAGAATGCGCGGGCTGGCGACGAGGCCGCGAGCAATCGCCACGCGCTGGGCCATGCCGCCGGACAGCTGGTGCGGATAGGCGCGAGTGAAGTCGCGCAGGCCGACCAGCTCGATGAAGTCGTTGATCCGTTGTTGCTTCTGCGCAGCGCTCAGCGGCTCGTTGACCAGACCCAGGCCGATGTTGTCCGCGACGGTCAGCCACGGGAATAAACGGTGTTCCTGAAAGACGATGCCGCGCTCGCCGCCGATGCCGCTGACGGCTTTGCCGTCGACGGTGATCTGCCCGCGAAACTGCGTATCAAGACCCACCAGTAAACGCAGCAAGGTAGATTTGCCGCAACCGCTGGAGCCGACAATGGCGACAAACTCGCCCTCGGCAATGTCCAGGTTGAATTCGCGAATCGCCTCCAGTTCGAAACCGTCGACGTCGAAGGATTTGCCTACGTGTTTAAAGCTGACAATCGGTGCGTTCATGCGTGTCTCCAGCGGGTCGCGCGAATTTCCAGGCGTTGGCCAATGAGGTTGAGCAGGGCGCCGGTGAGACCGACGAAAAGCATGCCGGCCATGATCAGATCCATGCGCAACAACTGTTGTGCGCCGATCATCTGGCTGCCGATGCCGCCATTGGACGGCATGAAATATTCCGCACCGATGGTGCCGAGCCAGGCGTAGATCAGGCTCAATCTGAGGCCTGCGAAAATCCCCGGCGCAGCGCCCGGCAACACCAGTCGACGCAGGCGTTGGCCGAGGCTCAGGCGCAACACTTGTGCGGCTTCGCTGAGTTGTGGCGACAGGTTGGCGACGCTGCGTTGCGTGGCGATAAACAGCGGAAAGAACGCGGCGAGGGCGACGAACACCCACTTCGCCAGTTCGCCCAGACCGAACCACGCGGTGAGCAGCGGCACCCAGGCGAAAATGGCGATCTGGCGGAGGGCGGCGAGGGTTGGACCGAGCAGTCGTTCGCTGGTGCGCGACAAGCCCAGCAGCAAACCGAGGGCGAAACCGAGTCCGCCGCCCAACAGCAAACCGCCGAGGGTGCGACCGAGGCTGAGGGCCATACCGCTGATCAACGTGCCATCAAGCAGGCCGTTCCATGCCGTGCTCAAAACGGCCAGCGGGCTGACCAGAATATTGGCATCGACCCACTGCAGTTCGTTTGCCAATTGCCACAGCGCCAACAAGCCTAGCGGCAGCAGCCACGGCTGCAGACGCTGCCAGCCGTCATAACGCGGGCCGCGACGAATTTCGGCGGTGGCCGGATGCGGCCAGTGCACCAGTTTTTTGTCCAGCAGACCGATGCCGCGATCCATTGCCACGCCAATCAACCCGATCACCACGATGCAGACGAAAACGATATCGAGCATGAACAGCTGTCGCGCCCAGACCATCAGGTAACCAATGCCTTCACTGGAGGCCAGCAGTTCGACCGCCAGTAATGAGGTCCACCCGGCGGCCAGTGCCAGACGCACGCCAGCCATAAACGCGGGAAGAGCAGCGGGCAACACCAGGCGGCGCACCAGCAAGTGCGGCGGCAGACGCAGAACCGCGGCGGCTTCACGCAATTTCGGTTGGGCGTCACGCACGCCGACCAGCGTATGCAGGGTCACCGGCACCACAACCGCTTTGATCAGCACCACCAGTTTCAGCACCTCGCCGATACCGAAAAACACCATGAACAGTGGAATCCACGCCAGCGTCGGTATTTGCGAAAGCCCAGCGAAGGTCGGGAAGATCAAGCGTTCAAGACGACGACTGAATCCCAGCGCTGCACCGAGCAATGCCCCCGCAGAAACCCCCGCGAGCAGGCCCCAGAACAAGCGTTGCAGGCTGATCCACAAATGGCTCCACAACTCGCCTTGGGACAACTCGACAGCGCTGTTCCACACCAGCGACGGCGCGGGCAGGATCTGTTCGCTCATCCACTCGTTACGTGCGGCCAGCCACCACAGGGCGAACAGGCTCAGGGGCAGCAGCCACGGCAACAGACGTTGGTTCAGGCTTGGCCAGGTACGGCGGCTTTTCAGCGGCGGCGCGGGGAGCGGGAGACTGAGCAAGGATTGGCGGGCCATGGGTGACCTCCGTTGTCGGGTTGGCTCAAGATCTTTAGCGGAATTAGCTAAAAACAAAAAGTTATAACAATATCGATATGGATTCTTTTAAGAGATAAGCGAGGCCATTTAAGGCTTCCAGCCCACACGCATCCAATGCATTCGAAGAATATTTTCGATGCTGTTAATGCATACGCCGCTGCAAGCCCCGTTGTTGCTTGCTTAGCGTTAAAAGCTATAAAAATGTGCATTTATAGTATTTAAGCGAAGGTATTCATTCGGCCTACTTTCGGCTCCTCAACGCCTGTCGTGATCAAGGAGCTGCACCCATGAACCTCCCCTTCAAACGTGTTTTCAGTCTGTTTGCCGTTCCTGCTCTGGCGGGCCTGCTGGCGTTCACCGCCCACGCTGACGAACTCAAGGAAATCAGAATCGCCGTGCCCGACCTGAGTGCCGGCACCCAGCACAGCGGCGGCGGGGTGGTCGACGTATTGCGTGATCAGCAGATCCTCGAAAAAGCCTTTGCCGATCAGGGCATCAAGATTCAGTGGAGTTTCTTCAAAGGTGCGGGGCCGGTGATCAACGAGGCATTTGCCAATGGCCAGGTTGATCTGGCGTATCTGGGCGATCTGGCGGCAATCATCGGCAAGTCCAATGGCCTCGACACCCGCTTGCTCAGTGCCACGGCGCGTGGGGTGAAGCAGTATCTGGGCGTGGTGCCGGGCTCCGGAATCAAGACCCTGCAGGATTTGAAAGGCAAGCGCGTGGCGATCTTTCGGGGCACCGCAACGCAGTTGTCGTTTGATGCGGCACTGGCCAGCCAGGGCTTGAGCGAGAAGGATCTGAAAGTCATCAACCTCGACTTCACTGGCGCGACCGCTGCGCTGGCAGCGAAGCAGATCGATGCATCGTGGGGCAGTTCCGGGTTGGCAGCATTGCAGATCAAGGGTTTGGCCGAGTTGCCGCTCAACACCAAAGATCTCGGCGGTGCTGGCAGCGTCCAATCGGTTCTGGTCGGCACCGGCAAGTTTGTCGATGCACATCCGGAGGCGGTGGCTAAATTGCTCAAGGCGCAGCAGCAGGCAGTGGAGTGGCTGACCCAGGACAGCAACAAGGCTGCCTATGTGCATTTGGTTTCGGGGCTGGCGAGTTATCCGCCGGTAATCCTCACCGAAGATCTGAAGGATCAGAAATTGAGCGAAGTGTTCCCGTCGACGCTGGATCCGGTGTTCCTTGGCAGCTTGCAGGACAAAGTCGATCTGGCGGCGCAGCAGAAGCTGATTCGCAAGCCGTTCAAGGTGAATGATTGGGTGGCGCCTGAGTTGGCGGCGGCCAAGCTCTAACGTACACCGATCGTTCCCACGCTCTGCGTGGGAACGCATCAATGGACGCTCTGCGTCCACTTTGGGACGCGGAGCGTCCCGGGCTGCATTCCCACGCAGAGCGTGGGAACGATCCCCTTAAACAGCGACGCTGACCTCCTGCCGATCCACCGCGACCAACGTCTCGATCATCGCCCGCGCCGCCGGCGACAGCCGAAATCCGGTGCGACTGACAATCCCGCACCGCGCATTCATGCTCTCCAGGTTCTGCGGCAAATTTCGCCAGTGCAGCAACACCAGCGAACCCTTGGCAATGTCCTCGACAAACGCCTCTTCCGTACCGACGCCAATCGCATTCGATTGCAGCACCACTTTTACCAGCGCCGGAAAATGCTCGGTCTCGATGGTCGGGGAAAAATCGATGCGGCCACTGAGGTTCGCCAGCAATTTTCGAATGCCCGGTGGGATCAGCGTCGTCGCCAACGGGTAGTCGAACATGTCGTTGGTCGACAGGCTTTCCTTGGCCAGTAGCGGATGCCCCGGCCGGCAGAAAAACACGCCGCGTTTGGGCGTCAGTGCCTGGGTCTGGAAGTTGGGATCGGACTCGAAATGGCGGATGTCGGCGATGAAGAATTCGATCTCTTCACGGCTCAGTGCGCGGCTGAGTTTTTCCCAGTTATCCACCTGAAAACAGGTGCGCACTTTCGGGTGCGCATTGATGAATTGCGCCACGGCGTCCGGTACCAGTTTCACCGCCGGCGCCGGGCCGCAACCGAAGTGCACTTCACCGGCATCGAGCTTGGTCATCTGCGTCACTTCAGCACTGAGCAAGGCTGCGCCCTGCACCAGGCTCAGGGCGTGTTGCAGCACCACCTGGCCTTCGGGCGTGGGGCGCAGATCCTTGTTGCCGCGATCTACCAACACGCAGCCGAACTCCTGCTCGAGCCCCTGAATACTGCGGCTGAACGCTGGTTGAGTGATGCCCATCGCGTCCGCCGCACGGACAAAACTGCGGTGTTCGTTGAGGGCGATGAAGTACCGCAACTGGCGAAGATCCATATGCTTTTCCGGCATCCTAAAAATAGCTCGAAGGCATTTGCGACGAGGGTTGCTAGAGGTTTTAAATGCAAGTTCTTATTCCGTCAACGAAGCATGTGAATATCTATTAGATGTAAATGGAATATAGATAGAGCGTTGTTTCGCTGCCGTCCAAACCGTAAGCAGTCGATGAGGGTCTACCCATGAGCAATGCCGCACTCGCAGTTAAACCCGCTGTCCACGCGCTGGAAATCCATCCGGTGGCCGGCCGTATCGGCGCCGAGATCCGTGGCGTGCATTTGTCCGGTGAGCTGGACGCCGCCACCGTCGAAGCGATTCAGCAGGCGTTGGTTGAGTACAAAGTCGTGTTCTTCCGTGAGCAGACCCAGCTTGATGATCAGCGCCAGGAAGCCTTCGCCCATTTGCTCGGCGAACCCGTGGCGCACCCGACCGTGCCGTCTCGCGAAGGCACGCGTTATCTACTGGAGCTGGACGGTGCCGAGGGCCAGCGCGCCAACTCCTGGCACACCGACGTGACCTTCGTCGACGCCTACCCGAAAGCCTCGATCCTGCGCTCGGTGGTGGCCCCGGCATTCGGCGGCGACACCCTGTGGGCCAACACCGCGACGGCGTACAACGGCTTGCCAACCGAGCTGCGTGAGCTGGCCGACAAACTGGTCGCCGTGCACAGCAACGAATACGACTACGCCAGCGCCAAGCCGGACGTCTCTGCCGAGAAGCTGGAGCGCTATCGCAAGGTCTTCACCTCTACCGTCTACGAGACCGAGCACCCGGTGGTGCGGGTACACCCGATCAGCGGTGAGAAGAGCTTGTTGTTGGGGCATTTCGTCAAACGCATCAAGGGTTATTCGCAGGCGGATTCGGCGCACTTGTTCGGCTTGCTGCAGAGCCATGTCATCCGCCAGGAAAACACCGTGCGCTGGCGCTGGAAGGCCGGTGATGTGGCGATCTGGGATAACCGCTCGACGCAGCATTATGCGATTGATGATTACGGTACGCAGGATCGGGTGGTGCGTCGGGTGACGCTCAAGGGTGAAGTGCCGGTGGGCGCGAACGGGCAGCGTAGCCAGACCATCAAGGGTCGTGACTGAAGATCAACAGCCCCTCACCCCAGCCCTCTCCCAGAGGGAGAGGGAGCCGATTGGGGGCTTTTCGAGCCTGAGTTCAACCTTGATATTTCAGGTCGGCGTATAGCTAAAAAACAACTCGGTCAGTCCCCTCTCCCTCTGGGAGAGGGTTAGGGTGAGGGGCTCTTAAAGCTACCAAACCCCAATCTGAACAACCTTCTCGGCTTCCGGCTCACCATAACGAAACCGCTGCCCGCGCCAATCGATCTCCTGATGACTTATCGTGGTCCGCCGTTTCAACCCGCGCACCCACTCAAACAAATACCCCGCATGCTCTTCGCGCACCGCCGCATAAGCCGGGTCATCCCCCAGATCACGCAGCTCCTGCGGATCATTCAACAGATCAAACAACTGCGGTCGAAAGCCGTCGTAAGCCAGGTATTTCCAGCGCTCGCTGCGCACCATGGTCATCCGGCAACGGTCGATCGGCTGACCCAGACGCTCCCGCGCCGGCGCTTGAAAGGCATAGTCGTATTCGCTGATTGCATAGCGGCGCCAGTCCGGGTTTTCACCGTGCAGTAGCGGGATCAACGAACGCCCTTCAAGCCGATGCTCTGCCCCCGGCAATCCCAGTGCCTGAAGAAACGTCGGCAACACATCGATGGTTTCCGCCAGCCGATCATCCACCGTTCCGCGCGTGACATCTGCCGCCGCCCGAGGGTCGCGCACGATCAACGGCACCCCCACCGCCTGCTCCAGCAAAAACTCCTTTTCCCCAAGCCAGTGATCACCGAGAAAGTCGCCGTGATCGCTGGTAAACACGATCAGCGTGTCATCCCAGCGTCCGTTGCTTTGCAGAAAATCGAACAGCCGTCCGAGTTGATCATCCACCTGCTTGATCAGGCCCATGTACGTAGGGATTACAGTCAATCGTACTGAATCGCGGGAAAAGTTGAGGCTTTCCTCATGCTGGCGAAAAGCAGTGTATACGGGGTGTTTGCTGGCTTCGGAGGGCGTCGCGCGGACCGCTTCGAGAATCGATTTCGTACTGTGCAAGGCGTGGTACGGCGCTGGTACGATGTAGGGCCAGTGCGGTTTGATATAGGAGAGATGTAAACACCACGATTTCTCGCCTTGCTCGGTGATGAAGTCGATGGCTCGATTTGTAGTGTAGACAGTCTCTGAGTGTTGCTCGGGAATTCGTGCTGGCAAATTCGCATGACGCATTTGCCAGCCGCTGAGGATTTCACCGTTTTCGCCTTCGGCGGCGTTGGCCCAGTCGTGCCAGGGGTTTTTGCCGTCGAAACCGTGTTCGCGCAGGTAATGGGTGTAGGGTGCGGATTCACGTTTGTCGTCGAACAGCGGGTCGTCGGGGTAGATGCCGTCGTGGCGCATGTAGGGTTCGAAGCCGACTTCGTTGAGGATTTCGGCTTGTTCGCTATCGGGATTGATCGCCAGACGTTGCAAGGCATCGACATTCGCCGTCGCGTGGGTCTTGCCGACTAGTGCAGTACGAATGCCGTGCGGGCGCAGATAGTCGCCGATGGTCAGTTCTTCCAGCGGCAACGGCACGGCGTTCCACGCGACTTGATGGCTGCTGACATAACGTCCGGTGTAGGCCGACATCCGCGACGGACCGCAGATCGTGCCTTGGGTGTAGGCGCGGCTGAAACGCACACCGGCGGCGGCCAGGCGATCGATGTTTGGCGTGTGCAAATGCGGATGGCCGTAGCAGGACAGGTAATCGCGGCGCAGTTGGTCGCACATGATGTACAGCACGTTGCGCACGGGGTTTGGCGGGGTGGGCATGGGGTTCACCGGTCTATGGGACAGGCGAGGTATTTCGCTAGGCGTGAGGGTGTTCGGCAAGTGCATTTGGAGAATGGGTTTTATGCAGGAAATGCATCGGTGCCTGCACTGACGCCATCGCGAGCAGGCTCACTCCTACAGGTGAGCGCATTTCAAATGTAGGAGTGAGCCTGCTCGCGATAGCGGTAGATCAGACAGCGAGTCCGTCCAGTGAACAGACCTCCTCATCCACCGCATCAATCGTCTTGATCTGCTCAATCATCGCCTCGGCCAACGGCGACAACCGATACCCCGCGCGGCTGACAATCCCATAGCGGGTGTACAACTCCTCAAGATCATCGGCCAATCCTTCAATGCGCAAACACACCAACTCTCCCTTGGCTTGATGCAACGCATCCGAATACGCCCCGACAATCCCGATTGCATCCGAGCGCAGCACCACGCTGAGCAGGCTGGAGCTGTTTTCACACTCGACATTCGGGGTGAAATCCGGCCGTCCACTGAGATCGACAATGACTTTTCGCAAGTTCGGCGGACGAATGCTCACCGCCAGTGGATAGCTCATCAACTGCTCGGCGCTGACCTTATCGAAAGCCGCCAGCGGATGCCCCGCACGGCAACAGAAATGCCATTTACGCGGCCGCAACCGGTGCGTCAGATAATCCGGATCCGCCTCGAAGTAGCGTGTGTCCGCGACAAAGAATTCGAATTCCTCGCTCATCAGTCGCTTGCTCAGGCTCTGCCAGTCATCAACCTGAAACTGCACCCGCGCTTTCGGATAGCGCCCGATGAAGCTGCCAATCGCCCGAGGGATCAAACCCGCTGCCGGCGCCGGCCCACAACCGAAGCGCAATTCCCCCGCCTCCAGGCCATTGAACTGGCTGATCTCGTTGGCCATCTGCTGCGCGCCGCTGACCAGTCGCCGCGCGTGTTCGAGCAGCACCTGGCCCTGTTTGGTCGGCGGTAATTCCTTGCGCCCACGATCAACCAACTGACAGCCGACGCTGTGCTCGAGTGCCTGAATGCTGCGGCTGAACGCTGACTGCGACAGATTCACCGCCTGCGCGCCGGCGACGAAGCTGCGTTGTTCAGCCAGGGCGATGAAGTGACGAAGTTGGCGCAAGTCGATATGCATTTTTCACATAAAAAATATCCGGGAAATGCATTGGATATGCATTAGGTCGACTCCTTATAAAGGCAATCTCTTATGCAGTAAATATCTGTAAATACATAAATAAATAACTTAAAAGAATATGCAGCGCTGAAGATGTCTGTGTGTTTTTTGACCAGGAGCCGCGCCATGAGTCCGTTGAACCTTGCGTCACCCTTAACGCCACGACGGCTCAAACGCCTGCCTCTGGCCCTGTTGCTGGCAGGGAGCGCGAGCTGGACTCACGGTTACGCCGCCGATTCTGAAACCCCGGCACCAGTGCCGGCCGGCAAGCCTGCCGCCAACAGTTCGCAACTGGAAACCGTGACCGTCACCACCCGCCGCCGCGAAGAAAGTTCGCAGGATGTACCGACGCCAATGAGCGTGGTCAGCGGGCAGAATCTGGAGACGCAACGGGTCTACCGGATTCAGGATTTGCAGCAATTGGTGCCCAGCGTCAACGTCGCCTACATGCACGCACGCCAGTCCAGCGTGTCGATCCGAGGCCTTGGCAACAACCCTGCGAGCGATGGTCTTGAAGGCAGCGTTGGTCTGTACATCGACAACGTCTACCTGGGTCGTCCGGGGATGGCGGTGTTTGACTTGATGGACATCGAACAGCTCGAAGTCTTGCGTGGTCCGCAGGGCACGCTGTTCGGCAAAAACACCACCGCCGGGGTGATCAACATCAGCACCCGCGCGCCAACCTTCACCCCTGAGCGCAGCATCGAAACCTCGGTCGGCGAGGACGGGTATTTCCAGACCAAGGGCACCATTTCCGGGCCGCTCAATGATCAACTGGCCGGGCGTTTTTCGGCGTACCGCACGCGCAGTGACGGCGACATCAAAAACGAATACGACGGCCATGATTTGAATGGCGGCTCGCGCGAGGGCTTCCGCGCGCAACTGCTGTTCAAGCCCAATGAAGATTTCAACCTGCGCTGGATCGGCGACTACAACGAAGAGGATTCCAGCGCCGGCACCCGTGTGCTCTACAACACCGGGCCGACCATCAACGGCGTCAACCTGTACCAGTCGCGCGCCAACGCGGCCGGCGCAACATTGGTCAACGGCTCACACCGCAAGGTCAATCTGGACAACGACCAGCATGTCACCGTGCATCAGGGCGGCACTTCGGTGGAGGCTAACTGGACGCTTCCGAGCGATTTCACGCTGACCTCGATCAGCTCCTATCGCTTCTGGAATTTCACCCCGCGCAACGACGACGGCCTCAACGTGCCGGCGAGCTACAACGCCGGGGTGTCAGTGGAGGACAAACAGTATTCGCAGGAATTTCGCCTGGCCTCGCCCAAGGGCGAGTTCTTCGATTACGTCGTCGGCGCCTACTACTTCGGCTCGGATCTGGACAATAAATCCTTTGCCTATTACGGCCCGCAAGCCGATATCTGGAATGGCACGCCGGCCGGTGCGCTGGCCAACGTCACCAGTGTTGGCAACGGCCATATCAAGACCGACAGTTTTGCGCTGTTCGCCCAAGGCACATGGCACCTTACCGAGCGGCTGGATTTCACCGCCGGGGTGCGTGGCACTTATGAAGAAAAATCCGCCTGGGTCACGCGCAATGCCCCGGTCGGCGGCGCGGTGGTCACGGGGACGGCGGCCACGGCGCGACGCGGTCGTGCTGGCGCTTACGATTCCGGCGACTTGAATCAGTACAGCTCCAGTCCCTCCGGGCTGCTCAATCTCAGCTATCGCATCACCGATGATGTGCTCGGTTACGCCACGCTGTCCCACGGCGAGAAATCCGGCGGGGTCAACCTCGCCGTCGGTTCCGCACCGGTGGCCGGCGCCGATTCGTTGCTGATCGGCACCGAACGTGCGAACAACGCCGAACTGGGTTTCAAAAGCACGCTGTGGGATCACCGTCTGCAACTCAACGCCAACGTCTTCTGGACGCAGGTCAACGCTTACCAGACCAACGCCTACGACGCCGAAAACCGCGTGCAATACCTGACCAACGCCGGCTCCGTGCGCTCGCGCGGGGTCGAGTTCGAAAGCACGGTGATCCCGCTACGCGGCCTGACCCTGAACATCAACGGCTCCTACAACGACGTCAGCTATCTCTCTTACAAAGATGCCCCGTGCCCGCCGGAAGTCAGCCAGGCGCCGGGCGCTCCAGCGTCTTGCGACCTCAGCGGCCATCAAGTGGTTGGCGCCTCGAAATGGATCGGCAACGCCAACGGCGAATACAAATGGAATCTGGATAACGGCTTCGAACCTTACGTCACCGCGAGCTATGCATTCCGTTCGAAAGCCGTAGGTACGGTCGAGGATTCCGACTACGGGCAGATCCCGAGTTACGCCGTGGTCAACTTTTCCACCGGCCTGCGCGGCGACTTCAACCAAGGCCAGTGGGACGTCTCGCTGTGGCTGAAAAACGCTTTCGACAAAACCTATTACACAACCCTGTGGACGGGCGGCAACGGCGGCTATGAAGGCCTGCTCGGCACACCGCGCACGCTGGGCGTCACCGGTCGCTACGACTTCTGATTCGTCACTCAAGGAGCTGCATCATGTTGCGTATCAAAACCGCTTTGCCGGTGTTGCTGTCCGGCGCAGTGCTCAGTGCCGGCGCCTTCGCCGCACCGAGTGTTTACCCGACGGGCGTCACTCGTTACGACCCGAACAAGGCCTTCAATCAGTACGTGATTTTCAGCGGCGCCGACAAACAGACGCACCTGATCGACATGAACGGTAACGAGGTGAAAACCTGGCCACAGGCAGGTTTCCCGTCAGCGATCATTGATCCGAAACTGGTCGGCGGCGAGCGCGGTCACGTGCTGCTGCAACTGAGTGAAAAGGATCCCGGCAAACTCGGTTCGGCCGGCAATGGTCTGGGCAATCAGAGCGTCGGCGAGCTGGACTGGAATGGCAAAGTCGTCTGGCAGTGGGGCGACAAGGCGCCCGGTGGAGCGGCGCAACAGCACCATGATCAGCGCCGTTTGAGCAACGGCAACACCGTGGTGCTGGCGAACAAGGTGCACAAGGTCAAAGGCTTCAAAGTCCCTGAGGTGATCGACGATGCAATCTATGAAGTCAGTCCCGACGGCGCGGTGAAATGGCGGTGGCTGGCCTCGGAACATCTCAATGAATTCGGCTTCACCGCCGAGCAGTTGAAACTGGTGCGTGCCAGTGAAAATCCGGACTACCTGCACATCAACAACCTCAGTCTGGTCGGGCCGAACAAATGGTTCGATGCCGGTGACAAGCGCTTCAATCCGGACAACCTGCTGATTGATTCACGCAACGCCAACTTCATCGCGATCATCGATAAGAGCAGCGGCAAAGTGGTCTGGCGTCTCGGACCGAATTTGCCGCTGATCAACCCGAAGACTGCACAGAAACTACCGCGTCCGGTGGATCAGTTTGTCGGCCAGCATGATGCGCACATCATTCCAGCCGGATTGCCCGGTGCCGGTAACGTGCTGGTGTTCGATAACCAGGGTTCGGCGGGTTATCCGAACGTCACCCTCGGGCTGATTTCCGGTTCGCGGGTATTGGAAATCGACCCGGTGAAAAATGAAATCGTCTGGCAGTACAGCGCGGCGAATTCGAAGCAGCCGGGCTGGGCGTTCTACAGTTCGTTTATCAGCAGTGCTCGGCGCTTGCCCAACGGCAACACGCTGATCGACGAAGGCATGAACGGGCGGTTTTTTCAGGTGACGAGCAGCGGTGAAAACGTCTGGGAATACGTCAGCCCCTATCTCGGCAAAGCGCCGGGCAGCGATGCGATCAGCAACTGGGTGTATCGGGCGCTGCCTGTGAGTTATGACTGGGTGCCAACGGGCACGCCACGCTCCGAGACGGCGGTTAATGCCCCGGTTCTCGGTGTGCAGCAAACCAATGCCAGTCGTTAGTTGAAATGGAATTAGTGCTCGAACGAACGGCGATAAGTTATGACCGGGTTGAACAGTGCATATTGCAATTTAGTTAGTTGCCCGCGTGGACAATAATTGAATGTCCAACCATCCTGACTGTCGTGAGTTTCCAGGAGGAAACTTGCTCTCATCGGAAGACACTTATCCCAACGATAAAGGAAATCGAATCATGTCGAGCATTAATGGCACTTATGTCAATTCCAACTCTGGCGCCAAGCTGGTGATTACCGATGGTAATGATTCCAACGGCTCGTTCAGCGGAACGTTGAGTCAGGGTGGTGTGAATTACGACATCCGTTATGGAAACTACCATTTCCAGAACAGTACCGGTAACCCGACCACCATTGCAGTACTTGCTCAGAATGGTAATAGCGGTTATCAGACATGGGCACTGTTTTCGCCGGATCATAACTATGCAAAATTGCGCGCTGCCGGCTCCCGTACAAACTTCGATGGTGATGTGGTGACCCTGGGCGGGGAATTCGTCAAACAGTAGTCTTGTTTAAAAGTTTAAAAGGCCGGTGCACGAAAGTGCTCCGGCCTTTTTTGTTATTCAGGAAAAATTATCATCAGTTATCTACTTGGTATTAGTCGTCCTGCAAAACCGTGTCAGTCGTAGTTGATGCGTTGCATGAATACTTTTAATGCCTGAAAAGCATGCACTTTTTCACCTATCGCTGCAGCCCCCGTGGCACGTGGCTTTGGCGAAATTGATCAATTCATATATTCCATAAAAGCCTATGCATAACGTTAAAGATTACTTTCGGAGATAAGCGCCAAGCCCAATGATTCACCCGTCGATCTGCCGTGGGGGATTCAACAAGCGGTTGATCGACAGTTTTTGTAGAGAACGCAAAAAGACCGCAGGGAGTGAATCAATGGGCAATGTCCAGACCGCCGCCAGCGCAGAGGAATTGCTGTGGCGTCAGACGCCGGGTGGCGAGTTGGTCGATCTCGGCCGGCCGCATCGTGTGCCGTTGGGGCAGTTGCGTTTGCAGCGTGCGCCCAAGGGCATTCTGAGTCGGCGCGAAACAATTCTGCTCGGCGTGCTCGCGCTGGTGGTGCATGGCGCGGTGATCTATTGGATCAGCCAGAAGCCGACGCCGGTGCTGCCGATCGTGCCGCCGGAAATTCCGCCGATGACTATCGAGTTCTCGCGCCCGGCACCGCCAGCGCCACCGGTTGTCGAGCCGCCGCCACCTGCGCCAGTGGTTGAACCGCCACCGCCGGTAGAAGACGAACTGGCGGTAAAACCGCCGCCCAAACCCGTTCCGAACCCCAAACCGGTGGTTAAACAGGCACCCAAACCAGCACCGAAAGCGGTCGAGCAACCACCGGCGCCGCCACAACCGGCCGCTCCGGTTGCAGCACCAGCGCCACCTGCGCCTCCCGCGCCGGCACCGGTAACCCCGGCATCAGCGAATGCCGCGTACCTGAAAAACCCGGCGCCGGAATACCCGTCGCTGGCCCAGCGTCGCGGTTGGGAGGGCACGGTGTTGCTGCGCGTACATGTGCTTGCCAGCGGTAAATCGGGCGAGATCCAGATAGCCAAAAGCAGTGGCCGGCAACAGCTCGACGACGCGGCGCTGAATGCCGTGAAACGTTGGAGTTTTGTCCCGGCCAAGCAGGGTGATGTCGCCCAGGACGGCTGGGTCAGCGTGCCCATCGATTTCAAGATTCATTAAACCGAAACCAAATTCGCGCGAAACGTTTACACGAGGGAATACATCATGACGTTACTGGCATCTCCACTGGAATCCATCGAAAGCGCGGTGATCTGGCTGCTGGTGGTTTTTTCCGTCGCCACCTGGGGGCTGGCATTGCTCAAGGCTTGGCAGTTCGGGCGTCTGAAGGCGCAGGACCGGCGTTTTCATAAACGTTTCTGGGCGGCGTCGAGTCTGGATTCCGCCGCTGAATTGAGCGAGACCCAACCCGGCGCAGCCGCGCGGGTGGCACAGGCCGGTTACGCGGCGATTCAGGTGGGCGAGGCGCCGCAGGCCAATGATTTGAGCCAGGCGATCAACCATCAGGATCGACTGGAGCGCGCCTTGCGTCAGCAGATCGTTCGCGAACGGCGTTCGCTGGAAACCGGTCTGGCAGTGGTCGCCAGTATTGGCAGTACGTCGCCGTTCATTGGTTTGTTCGGCACGGTGTGGGGAATCATGGAAGCGTTGAAGGGAATCAGCGCGGCCGGTTCGGCGAGCCTGGAAACGGTGGCCGGCCCGATCGGTGCGGCACTGGTCGCAACGGGCGTGGGTATCGCCGTCGCGGTGCCGGCGGTGCTGGTTTACAACTACTTTTTGCGTCGGTTGAAACTGACGGCGGCGGATCTGGACGACTTCGCCCACGACTTCTACAGCCTGGCGCAGAAGAGTGCGTTCCGTGTGCTGATTCATCCGACCGCGCACAAGGTTGCAGCAACCGGCAATTCGGCAAAAGTGAAGGAGGCGTCCTGATATGGCCTTCTCCACGCAAGACAGTGACGAGGTGCTCAGCGAGATCAACGTGACCCCGCTGGTGGATGTGATGCTGGTGCTGCTGGTGGTGTTTATCGTCACCGCGCCGCTGCTGACCAATGCGATCCCGATCAACCTGCCGAAGACCGAAGCGGTGGCGCCGGTCGAGCAGAAGGATCCGCTGGTGGTGAGCATTGATGGTGCCGGCAAACTGTTTATCAACAAGGATGAGATTCAACCGGACTTGCTGGAATTCAACCTCAAGTCGGCCAAGGCCAAGGACCCGGAAGTGCGCGTGCAGTTGCAGGCCGATGACGGGGTGAACTACGGCGAAGTGGCGCGGGCGATGGCTTCGATTGAGCGGGCGGGGATTACCAAGTTGTCGGTGATTACTGCGCGGTAACAGGATTTACGTTTTTCCGGGGCCGTCTCCTTGGCAGGGTGCGGCCCTTTTTTTATTTCTGGCATTAGAAGCAAAGCCCCTCACCCTAGCCCTCTCCCGGAGGGAGAGGGGACTGATCGCGTTGTTCTTACGAGTTACACCGACCTGAAATATCCAGTCGAACTCCAAATCTGAAAACCGCATAGATCGGCTCCCTTTCCCCCTCGCCCCCTTGGGGGAGAGGGCTGGGGTGAGGGGGAAAAGATTTCATGCCATGCACACATCTCATATTCATTTCAGATCTTAATAAATAGCTTCTTATTCCTTAACGAATATAAATCCCCTCCCTATACTCGTTCAGGAACAGACACGACGCAGGAGAGCTCCCCATGCGCAACGAATCAATCCGCTACCTGATTGTGCCGGGCTGGCAAGGATCGCCAGAAGATCATTGGCAAAGCCACTGGCAGAACAGCCTGCCAAACAGTGCGCGGGTCGAACAGGCCGATTGGCTGACGCCGCGTCGTGAAGACTGGGTCGCGGCACTGGCCGAGGCGATTGCCGCCGACAGCACGCCGGTGATCCTTATCGCCCACAGCCTGGGCTGCGTCACGGTTGCCCATTGGGCAGCCACTGCGCCGCTGCAATACCTGCGTCAGGTGCGCGGCGCCTTGCTGGTCGCACCGGCCGATGTCGAGCGCCCGGCCTGCGCGCCGGCGCTGCGTAACTTCGCACCGATTCCGACTGATCTGCTGCCGTTCCCAAGCCAGGTCGTCAGCTCCGACAACGACGCCGCCGTCAGCGCACCGCGCGCTCTGGAACTGGCGCGCAACTGGGGTGCCGAGGCGGGGATTCTCGCCGGGGCCGGACACATCAACGTCAAGTCCGGGCATCAGCGTTGGGAGCAGGGTTTTGCCTATCTCTATCGCCTGCAAAACCGCATGGAACACCACGCCCGTCGGCGCGCCTGATTTCTTTTTTCTTTGAACGCCCCCGTCTCCCGGCGGTTTTGGGCGGGAGTCTGCCATGAGTTTCGAAACCTTCGGTCAGCCGTTGCTGACCTTTCCCGATGCTGAAAAAAGCCCCCTGAGCATTCGCGCCAAGGCGCTGGTTTTTGTCGACCCGCGCTCGCGTCAGTTGCGCGAAGAACTGGAGCAGTTGGCGCCGCGTTCGACCTCGGTACTGATCCGTGGCGAGACCGGCACCGGTAAAGAATTGCTTGCCCGGCATATCCATCGCGCCAGCGACCGCAGTGGCCTGTTCGTTTCGGTGAATTGCGGGGCGATCAGCCCGACCTACGCTGATGCCGAACTGTTCGGCTATGCCGCCGGCAGTTACAGCGGCTCGGCCAGCAGCCGTGCAGGCTGGTTCGGTTCGGCCAACGGCGGCACGCTGTACCTCGATGAAATCGGCGATTTGCCGCTGCCGATCCAGATCAAACTGCTCGCCGCCCTGGAGAACCACGAAGTCACCCGTGTCGGTGCACATCAACCGAGTCCGGTGGATGTGCGCCTGGTCGCGGCGACCAGCATCGATCTGGCGCAAGCAGTGGACGCTGGCAAATTTCATGAGCGGCTCTATCACTACTTGAGCGAAGGGCAACTGGAACTGCCCGCCTTGCGCGCGCGTATTGGCGACATTCTTTCGTTGGCCGAGTATTTCCTCGGCATTTATAGCCAGCGTCTGGATCTACCGGTGCCGCTGATCAGCGAGGCGGCACAACACGTGCTCGAACAACACAGCTGGCCGGGCAACACCCGCGAGCTGGAAAACGTCATTCACTTTGCGTTGTTGGTGAGTACCGGTGACGAGATTCTGCCGGAGCACCTGAATCTGCCCGAGGTGTCTGGGCCGCAGCTTCAGATCGAGCGACTGGTTGCACAAATCAACATCGGCGGCAGCGTCGATGAACGTAAGGCATTGAAAGATTTGCTGATTCGTCTGAGTGCGGCGTTGTAACCGTTTCGTTCAACATGAACAAAATGGAATATGAAGCTGAATAAACGTTATTGTCCGGGAATAAAAAATCCCGGTATTGTCCGACCCACGCCAGCGATATCACTTCACTGGCACACGTATTAATGCCGTCGTCGATGACGACCGTGATTTTCGATAAGGACACTGCATGAAAAAGGTTCTGTTGTTTACCGCATTGGCGGCTGCTCTGACTGCTTCCCTGGCCAATGCCGGTGAGAAACTGGTGGTTGCCGCGACCCCGGTGCCGCACGCTGAAATCCTCGAGCTGATCAAGCCGACCCTGGCCAAAGAAGGCGTGGATCTGGAAATCAAAGTCTTCACCGACTACATTCAACCGAACGTACAGGTTGGCGAGAAGCGTCTGGACGCCAACTACTTCCAGACCCTGCCGTACCTGAACAGCTTCAACCTGGGAAAATACAAGGACGACAAGTCCAAGTACCTGGTGACCGTGCAGGGCGTGCACGTTGAACCGTTCGGCGGCTACTCGAGCAAATACAAGACCCTGGCTGAACTGCCGGACGGCGCCACTATCGCCATCCCGAACGAAGGCAGCAACAGCGGCCGCGCTCTGATCCTGCTGCAGAAGGCTGGCCTGATCGAGCTGAAAGATCCGAAAAACGCCCTGGCAACGCCGAAAGACATCGCCAAGAACCCGCACAACTTCAAGTTCAAGGAACTGGAATCGGCCCTGCTGCCACGCGTTCTGAAGGAAGTTGATCTGGACATGATCAACACCAACTACGCGCTGGAAGCCAAGTTGAACCCGCAGAAAGATGCGCTGGTGATTGAAGGCGCTGACTCGCCGTACGTAAACTTCCTGGTGGCCCGTGAGGACAACAAGAACAGCGACGCGATCCAGAAACTGGCCAAAGCCCTGACCAGCCCGGAAGTCAAAGCGTTCATCGAGAAGAAGTACAACGGCGCGGTACTGCCGGCGTTCTGATCTGACGCTTGAGTGAACCCCTTCAAGGTGTGAAAACGCCGATGGCCAGTGATGGGCATCGGCGTTTTTGTGTGTGCGTTGGAAAAGCCCCTCACCCTGACCCTCCCGAAACGTCGGACCGCCCAGAGGGAGAGGGGACTGATCGGGGGATGCTGTAGAAGTACGCCGACGTGAAAGATTTCTGCTGAATCCATAATCGACTCGATCTTTCAGGTCGATGTTTGACGTAAGACACCTCGGTAGGCTCCCTCTCCTGGAGGGAGAGGGGACTGATCGGGGGGATGTCGTAGAGGTACGCCGATGTGAAAGATCTCTGCCGAATCCATAATCGACTCGGTCTTTCAGGTCGATGTATGACGCAAGACACCTCGGACGGCTCCCTCTCCCTCCGGGAGAGGGCTGGGGTGAGGGGCTTTTGATTTACGCTGTGGCCTTCAGCGCCCGCCTCAACGCCACCAACAATTTCACAATTTCCTGCGGATCCAGTCGCTGCGGCACTTTTACGTCCATGTTCTCTTCCTTGTTATGGGTTTGGCCGGGGGAGTCTGGCCAAAAGCTGTTCATCCTTGGAGGGCTTTCGTGAAAAAAAGATCCGTCCTACAGCGCAAAGGAAAATAGCCTTCTTATTCCTTCCCGGCAAACCCACAAGATAGTTTTTTGGGTGATATCAATATGCTTTAACGGTATTTAAATTCTTGTTTTTATACCTATAAAGTCGGTGTCTGCCGGACAGCCATCCGCTGCCCATGGACTGCACCACCGTCGCTTACCGAGCGGCGTCCAGGACGTTTCATGACTTTCGATTACGCATTTATCCTCAGCACCCTGCCGGCGTTTCTCAAAGCCGTGGGCGTGACGCTGCAGGTCGGTTTTATCGCCATTGGCACCTCGTTGTCGGTGGCACTGCTCAACGCGACGATTCTGGTGTTCCGCACGCCTTACCTGCAAAAACTCGTGGGCCTGTACGTGGAGCTTGCGCGCAACACACCGCTGCTGATCCAGTTGTTCTTCGTCTACTTCGCCTTGCCGGCGCTGGGGATCAAGGTCTCCGGATTCACCGCCGCGATCATCACCATGACCTTCCTCGGCGGCGCCTACCTTACCGAAGTGCTGCGCGCCGGAGTCGATGCGGTGCCGCAGGCGCAACTGGAATCGGGGCGTTCCATCGGCCTGTCCCACGGCCAGTTGCTGCGCTACGTGATCCTGCCGCAAGCGGGGATCCTCAGCCTGCCGTCGCTGTTCGCCAATTTCATTTTCCTGCTCAAGGAAACCACCGTGGTCTCGGCGGTGGCGGTGCCGGAAATTCTCTACACCACCAAGAGCTACATCGCGCTTTATTACAAAACCTACGAAATGCTCGCCGTGCTGACACTGATCTGCGTGCTGTTGTTCTTGCCGCTGTCGCTGCTTCTCAGCCGTCTGGAAAGGAGGCTCCAGCATGGCCAGTTCGGGTCTTGAACTGCTCTGGGTGTCGTTGCCGCAATTGGCCAAAGGCGCCGGGCAAACCCTGTCGATCTCGTTTCTGAGCATCGCCATCAGCACCGTTGGCGGCGTGCTCTACGGTGTACTGCGAACGCTCAACGTGACGTGGCTGAACGCGATCCTGCGGGTGTATCTGGAGCTGTTCCGGGCGATCCCGGTGCTGGTCTGGCTGTATCTGTTGTTCTTCGGTCTGCCGATTTTCTTTGGTCTGAGCATTCCGAGTTTCTGGTGCGCGGTGCTGGTGCTGTCGCTGTGGGGCGCCAGCGAGGTCGGCGAAGTGGCACGCGGCGCATTGCATTCGTTGCCGCGCGGGCAGCGTGAAGCGGGGCTGTCGATTGGTCTGAACGCTGCGCAACTCTACGGCTACGTGCTGCTGCCGCAAGCGCTGAAACGCATGACACCGCCGACCATCAACGTCTATACGCGAATCATCAAGACCAGTTCGCTGGCGGTGCTGATTGGAGTCGTCGACGTGATCAAGGTCGGCCAGCAGATTATCGAGCGCACCTACGAATCGGTGCTGATCTACGGCGCGCTGTTCCTGTTTTTCTTTTTCATCTGCTACCCGCTCTCGGCCGCTTCGCGTGTGCTGGAGCGGCGCTGGACGCAAGCATGAGCGCATTGATCGAGTTTCACGGTTTCAACAAGTTCTATGGTGAGCAGCAGGTGCTCAACGGCATCGATCTGCAGGTGCAGAGCGGCGAAGTGATCGTCATCCTCGGCCCCAGCGGTTGCGGCAAAAGCACTCTGCTGCGTTGCCTCAATGGCCTCGAAGTCGCCCACAGCGGCAGCCTGAAATTTCTCGACCGTGAGCTGCTGGACAAGGCCACTGACTGGCGCGAGATCCGTCAGCAGATCGGCATGGTGTTCCAGAGTTATCACCTGTTTCCGCACATGAGCGTGCTCGACAACCTGCTGCTCGGCCCGCTCAAAGTGCAGAAGCGTCAGCGCCGCGAAGCGCAACAACAAGCCGAAGCTTTGCTCGAACGCGTGGGTCTGGCCGACAAGCGCGACGCCTTCCCGCGTCAGCTGTCCGGCGGTCAGCAGCAACGCATCGCCATCGTCCGTTCGCTGTGCATGAAGCCACGGGTGATGCTCTTCGACGAAGTCACCGCCGCCCTTGACCCGGAGATGGTCAAGGAAGTTTTGCAGGTCATTCAGGGCCTGGCCCGCGAAGGCATGACCCTGCTGATCGTCACCCACGAAATGGCCTTCGCCCGTGCGGTGGCCGACCGCATCGTGTTCATGGATGCCGGGCGCATCCTTGAACAGAACCCACCCGAGATTTTCTTTACGAACCCGCAAACCGCACGCGCGCAGCAGTTTCTGGAGAAGTTCTCCTTCGTTGCAACACTGCCAGAAACGAATCCGACAAAGGAACTGGAACTGTTATGAAAACTGCCGCTTTTTTACTGCCCCTGCTCAGCCTCGCCTTGCTCGCCGGTTGCAGCAAAACCGAAGAACCGCCCAAGCCGAAAGTCGCCAGCGAAAGCACCGCGCCGGCCGGTTACCTGGACAAGATCAAGGCTCGCAACAAATTGATTGTCGGCGTCTTTACCGATAAGCCGCCATTCGGTTTTGTCGATGAGGCCGGGCGCTACGTCGGTTTCGACACTGATATTGGCCGGCGCTTTGCCAAGGATCTGCTCGGCGATGAAAACAAGGTCGAGTTCGTTGCCGTCGAGCCGGCGAGTCGCATCCCTTTCCTGCAAAGCGACAAGGTCGACCTGATCCTCGCCAACATGACCGTGACGCCTGAGCGCAAGGAAGCGGTGGAATTTACCAACCCGAACCTCAAGGTCGCGGTGCAGGCGCTGGTGCCGCAGAGCAGCTCGGTGAAAAAACTTGATGATCTGGCGACCCGCACCACTATCGTCACCACCGGTACGACGGCGGATATCTGGCTGACCAAGAATCATCCGGACTGGAAACTGCTGAAGTTCGAGAAAAACTCCGAATCGCTGCAAGCTTTGGCCAATGGTCGTGGCGATGCTTATGCACAGGACAATCTGGTGTTGTTCAGCTGGGCCAAGCAGAACCCGGGCTATCGTGTGCTCGATGAAAAGCTGGGGGCTGAAGCGCCGATTGCGCCGGCGGTGAAGAAGGGCAATATCGAGCTGCGCGACTGGGTGAATACCGAGCTGACCAAGCTGGGTGAGGAGAAGTATCTGCTCAAGCTGTACGACCAATATGTGCGTAAGGAACTTAGCGATGACACCAAGCCTGAGAGCGTGATTGTCGAGGGTGGCAAGTGGCAGGGGTGATTGTCTGTTGAGTCGGTGGTGAGGCTTGCCCCTCACCCCAGCCCTCTCCCGAGGGAGAGGGAGCCGACCGAGGTGTCTTGCATCAGACATCGACCTGACAAACCGAGTCGATTATGGATTCACATAGTCATTTTCACGTCGGCGTCACTCTTGAGCATCCGCCAATCAGTCCCCTCTCCCTCTGGGAGAGGGTTAGGGTGAGGGGCTTTTGGCTGGAACGCTCAATCCGGCCAGTTCCACGCCGGCTCATCCAGTACCCGCTGGCCGACAATCCCGGTCTGCCCCAGGTTTTTTTCCAGCACAATGCAATTGCACTCGGGATCTTCCTGCAACGCCGAAATCAACCGCCGCGCATGCGACACCACCCACACCTGACATTGCTCCGAGGCACGGATAATCAACCGCGCCAACGCTGGCAACAGATCCGGGTGCAAACTGGTTTCCGGTTCGTTCAGTACCATCAATGACGGTGGCCGTGGCGTCAGTAATGCCGCGACCAACAGCAGATAGCGCAACGTCCCGTCCGACAGCTCCGCCGCCGATAACGGCCGCAACAAACCTTCCTGATAAAACTCGATGGCAAACCTGCCACCGGCCTGCGCTTCGATATGCACCCGTGCGCCCGGAAACGCATCAGTAATCGCCGCACGCATGGCGTCGCCGTCACCAATCTCGATGATGGTCTGCAAAGCTGCCGCCAAATCCCGCCCATCGTGATGCAGCACTGGCGTGCGCGTGCCCAATTGCGGTTGGCGTACGGGCGCATCGGCATCGCTACGAAAGTGATCGTAAAAGCGCCAGCGGCGAATGAACTCGCGCATCTGAAACACTTCCGGCGAGCTGCGCAGGCTACCGACCTGATCAAACAAACTGTCGAAATTCGGCGTGTGTTGCGCCAGCACGTCCCATTGGCGCTCGTTGCGTGCGCGGATCATCGGGCCGTCGCGATCCACCAGCAGGCTGGCGGGACGGTAAAGCGCGCCGGCCCAGATGCATTCGCGCTTGATCTGCGGGTCGAGGCTGAACCGCGAGGGGATCGGCCGTGAATGTTCGGGCAACATGAAGTGCCCGTTGGAATCGGGCAGGCCGAGGCTGATCGAATAACTGAAATCCTCCCCGGCAAATCCCAGACGCAGGCGCTTCACACCTTGGCGCACCGTCGACTGGATCGGCACCTCGCCGTTACGCATGCGCCGGCTGATGGTTTCCGGCCCGGCCCAGAAGGTCGATTCCAGTCCACCCTCACGGGCCAGCGCATTGACCACGCCGCCCTGTGCGGTTTCCGCCAGCAGGCGCAAGGCCCGGTAGAGGTTGGACTTGCCGCTGCCGTTGGGGCCGGTGATCAGGTTCAGCCGGCCCAGCGGGATCACCAGTTTGTTGATCGAACGGTAATTGGCCACTGCCAGAGTGTTGAGCATGGAATTCCTTCTCTTGAGACGCCTATTGTAGGAGCTGCCGCAGGCTGCGATCTTTTGATGTTGTTTTTAAAAGATCAAAAGATCGCAGCCTGCGGCAGCTCCTACAGGAAAACATGGGGGACGAACGGGCGAACGTTGAACCCTGTTCTAAGCTCACAGTCGTATCGTCACTTGCACGTTCGTACACAGGAAGGAGTCTGCATGGCGAGTCCCGGTTTGAAAACAGCGGTCATGCTGAGTCTGTTCACCTTGGTGACCGCATGCGGCGAGAAAAAAGCCCCTGAGGAATACCTGCCACGGGTCTTTGTACAAGAGGTCAAACCCACGGATTACGCGGCTTCGGTGACATTGACCGGTGACGTGCAGGCGCGCGTGCAGACCGAATTGTCGTTCCGCGTCGGCGGCAAGATCATCCAGCGTATGGTCGACGTCGGTGACCGGGTCACGGCCAAACAGGTGCTGGCCAAGCTCGACCCCAAGGATTTGCAGACTAACGTCGATTCGGCTCAAGCCCAGGTCGTCGCTGAACAAGCCCGGGTGAAACAAAGTGCGGCCGCCTTCGTGCGCCAGCAAAAACTCCTGCCCAAGGGCTACACCAGCCAGAGCGAATACGATTCCGCCCAAGCGGCGTTGCGCAGCAGCCAGAGCGCCTTGAGCGCGGCGCAGGCGCAATTGGCCAACGCCAAGGACCAGCTCAGCTATACCGCGCTGATCGCCGATGCCCCGGGGGTGATCACCGAGCGCCAAGCCGAAGTCGGCCAGGTCGTGCAGGCCACGGCGCCGATTTTTTCGTTGGCGCGCGACGGCGACCGTGACGCGGTGTTCAACGTCTACGAATCGCTGCTGGCCGAGCGTCCTGCGGATCCCTCGATCGTCGTCAGCCTGCTCGATAACCCCGCCATCAAAACCACCGGCACGGTGCGTGAAATCACCCCGGCGGTGTCGGCACAGTCCGGCACGGTGCAAGTCAAAGTCAGCCTCGACAGCCTGCCACAAGGGATGCAGCTGGGCTCGGTGGTCAGCGCCACGGCCAAGGGCAGTGGCAAGTCGGCAGTCGAATTGCCATGGTCGGCGCTGACCAAAAACATCAGTGATCCGGCGGTGTGGATGGTCGACGATAAAGGTGAAGCGCAGTTGCACAACGTGACCGTCGGCCGCTACCTGATCGGCAAGGTCATCATCAGCGAAGGCCTCAAGGGCGGGGAGAAAGTCATTGTCGCCGGTGGGCAGTTGTTGCATCCCGGCATGAAAGTCGAAATCGCTGAAAACACCTACAAGGATCTGCAGCCGGGAGCGCAGCCATGAAGCGTCTGGGACTGTTATCCGTGGGCGTGTTGCTGGCGGCCTGCTCGAAAAGCGAGCCACCTCCGGAGCCGGTACGTCCGGTGTTATCGGTCAAGGTTCAGGCGCTGAGCGAGGAAAGCCTCGGGCGTTTCGCCGGCAGCATCCAGGCGCGTTATGAAAGCAACACCGGTTTCCGCGTCGGTGGCCGCATCGCCAGCCGCAACGTCGATGTCGGAACCGAAGTGCAAAAGGGCACGCTGCTCGCCACCCTCGATCCATCTGATCAGCAAAACCAATTGCGTTCGGCCCAGGGCGACCTGGCCAAGGTTCAGGCGCAACTGATCAATGCCCAGGCCAATGCCCGCCGTCAGCAGGCACTGTTCGATCGTGGCGTAGGGGCGCAGGCACAACTGGACATCGCCACCACGGACTTGAAAACCACCCAGGCCTCGCTGGACCAGGCACGGGCGGCGGTCAATCAAAGCAAGGACCAGCTCGGCTACACCGAACTGCGTTCCGACCATAAAGCCGTGGTCACCGCGTGGAACGCCGAAGCCGGGCAAGTGGTGACGGCGGGCCAGCAGGTCGTGACTCTGGCGCAACCGGACATCAAGGAAGCGGTGATCGATCTGCCCGACACCCTGGTCGATCAGATTCCCTCCGACGTGGTGTTTCTGGTGGCCGGGCAACTCGACCCGAGCATCAACACCACGGCAACCCTTCGCGAGATCGAGCCGCAGGCGCAAAGCGCCACGCGTACTCGTCGCGCACGCCTGACGCTGGCCGAGACACCGGACGGTTTCCGCCTCGGCACGGCGATCAGCGTAACCCTCAGTTCAGCGATCAAACCACGCATCGAATTGCCGGCTACCGCTGTGCAGGAGGTCGACGGCAAACCACGGATCTGGGTCATCGACACCCAGAGCAAAACCGTCAGCCCTCGCGACGTCAGCGTGATCAGCCGCACCGACAGCAGCGTGGTGCTCGCGGGCGGCGTGAAGAACGGCGAGCGCGTGGTCAGCGCCGGCGTCAACAGCCTCAAACCCGGACAATCGGTAAAACTTGACGAGGACAGTCAATGAAAGGCTCTTTCAACCTCTCCGAATGGGCCCTCAAGCATCAGTCATTCGTCTGGTACCTGATGTTCGTCGCGTTGCTGATGGGCGTGTTTTCGTACTTCAATCTGGGCCGCGAAGAAGACCCGTCGTTCACCATCAAAACCATGGTGATCCAGACCAAATGGCCGGGCGCGACCCAGGAAGAAACCCTCGCACAGGTCACCGACCGCATCGAGAAAAAACTCGAAGAACTTGACTCACTCGACTACGTGAAAAGTTACACGCGCCCCGGTGAATCGACGGTGTACGTGTACCTGCGCGACACCACCAGCGCCAAGGACATCCCGGAAATCTGGTACCAGGTGCGCAAGAAGGTCGACGACATTCGCGGGCAGTTCCCCCAAGGTATTCAAGGGCCCGGGTTCAACGACGAGTTCGGTGATGTGTTCGGCTCGGTCTACGCCTTCACCGCCGACGGCCTGACCATGCGCCAGTTGCGCGATTACGTGGAACAGGCGCGGGCCGAGATCCGCAATGTACCGGGGCTGGGCAAGATCGAAATGATCGGCCAGCAGGACGAAGTGATTTATCTGAACTTCTCTACCCGCAAACTGGCGGCGTTGGGTATCGATCAGCGTCAGGTAGTGCAGAGCCTGCAATCGCAGAACGCCGTGACCCCGGCCGGTGTGATCGAGGCGGGCCCTGAGCGGATTTCCGTGCGCACTTCGGGGCAGTTCGCCTCGGAAAAAGACCTGGCCGAGGTCAATCTCAAGCTCAACGACCGTTTCTATCGTCTGGCTGACATCGCCGACATCACTCGCGGTTACACCGATCCGGCTACCCCGGAATTCCGCTTCGACGGCAAACCGGCCATCGGTCTGGCGATTGCCATGCAGAAGGGCGGCAACGTTCAGGAATTCGGCAAGGCGTTGCACCAGCGCATCGATGAACTGACCGCAGACTTGCCGGTTGGCGTGGGTGTACACACCGTGTCCGATCAGGCGGTGGTGGTGGAGGAGGCCGTTGGCGGCTTTACCAGCGCGCTTTTCGAAGCCGTGATCATCGTGCTGGTGGTGAGTTTTATCAGCCTCGGCGTGCGCGCCGGCCTGGTGGTGGCGTGCTCGATTCCGCTGGTGCTGGCGATGGTGTTTGTGTTCATGGAATACAGTGGCATCACCATGCAGCGGATTTCTCTCGGTGCCTTGATCATCGCCCTCGGCCTGTTGGTGGACGACGCGATGATCACCGTGGAGATGATGGTCACGCGCTTGGAAATGGGCGAGAGCAAGGAGGAGGCCGCGACGTACGCGTACACCTCAACGGCGTTCCCGATGCTAACGGGGACGCTGGTGACGGTCGCCGGTTTCGTGCCCATCGGCCTCAACGCCAGTTCCGCCGGTGAGTACACCTACACGCTGTTTGCGGTGATTGCCGTGGCCATGATTGTGTCGTGGATTGTCGCGGTGTTCTTCGCTCCGGTGATCGGCGTGCACATTCTCAGCGCCAACGTGAAACCCCATGAAGCCGAGCCGGGCCGCGTCGGGCGTGCGTTCAATGGCGGTCTGTTGTGGGCGATGCGCAATCGCTGGTGGGCGATCGGTATCACCGTGCTGCTGTTTGCCCTGTCGATTTTTTGCATGCGCTTTGTGCAGAACCAGTTCTTCCCGGCATCGGACCGTCCGGAAATTCTCGTCGACCTGAACCTGCCACAGAACGCCTCCATCGACGAAACACGCAAGGCCGTCGACAAGCTGGAAGCAACCCTCAAAGGCGACCCGGACATTGTGCGCTGGAGCACCTACATCGGTCAGGGCGCGATCCGTTTCTATCTGCCGCTCGACCAGCAATTGCAAAACCCGTACTACGCACAACTGGTGATCGTCAGCAAAGACTTCGAGGCCCGTGAGGCACTGAGTCAGCGTCTGCGCGAGCGCTTGCACAAGGACTTCGTCGGCATCGGCAGTTACGTCCAGGCGCTGGAAATGGGCCCGCCGGTGGGGCGGCCGATCCAGTACCGGGTCAGTGGCAAGGACATCGATCAAGTGCGCAAGCACGCCATCGATCTGGCCACCGAACTGGACAAGAATTCGCACATCGGCGAGATCATTTACGACTGGAACGAGCCGGGCAAAGTCCTGCGCATCGACATCGCCCAGGACAAGGCACGGCAGCTCGGGCTGTCCTCCGAAGACGTGGCGAACCTGATGAACAGTATTGTCAGTGGCGCGCCTCTGACCCAGGTCAACGACGACATCTACCTGATCAATGTGGTCGGCCGGGCGGTGAATTCGGAGCGCGGTACGCCGGAGACCCTGCAGAATCTGCAGATCGTTACGCCCAACGGCACATCGATTCCGTTACTGGCATTCGCCACTGTGCGCTATGAGCTGGAACAGCCGCTGGTGTGGCGTCGCGACCGTTTGCCGACCATCACCATCAAGGCTTCGGTGCGCGACGAGATCCAGCCGACCGATCTGGTGAAACTGCTCAAGCCGTCGATTGATGCCTTCGCTGACAAACTGCCAGTGGGCTACAAAGTCGCCACCGGCGGTACGGTCGAGGAAAGCGGCAAGGCGCAGGGGCCGATCGCCAAGGTCTTGCCGTTGATGCTGTTTTTGATGGCGACGTTCCTGATGATCCAGTTGCACAGCGTGCAGAAGATGTTCCTGGTGGCGAGTGTCGCTCCGCTGGGGCTGATCGGCGTGGTGTTGGCGCTGGTGCCGACCGGCACGCCGATGGGTTTCGTGGCGATTCTGGGGATTTTGGCGCTGATCGGCATCATCATCCGCAACTCGGTGATTCTGGTGACGCAGATCGATGAGTTCGAGAAGAAGGGCTATGCGCCGTGGGACGCGGTGGTCGAGGCGACCGAACATCGGCGTCGGCCGATCCTGCTGACCGCAGCGGCAGCGAGCATGGGCATGATCCCCATCGCCAGGGAAGTGTTCTGGGGGCCGATGGCGTACGCGATGATTGGCGGGATCGTGGTGGCGACGTTGTTGACGTTGTTGTTCCTGCCGGCGCTGTATGTGGCCTGGTACAAGATTCGCGAGCCGCAAAAGGATGCCGCTTAAAAGCGAGTGCTGCGCACTCTATTCGCGAGCAGGCTCGCTCCCACAGTTGACCGAGTTGTCCAGGCGGACGCGGTCAACATGTGGGAGCGAGCCTGCTCGCGAAGGCGTCAGAACTGGCTATGCAGATTTACGCCAGACACTCGCCAACCAGGGCTGCTGCTCACGCGGCAGGCCCGCCGGGCGGTAGTAATGCTCAAGTTCGACAAACCCCGCGTCCGTCAGCAACCCTTGCCACGCCGCCAGATCGTGATACGAGCCATAACGCGGCCCGTTCCAGCCCTCACGATTATCCCCACGCGGATTGGAACTGAACAACACCCCGCCGGGTTTCAACGTCCCGTGCAATTGCTCAAGCACCCGTGGCAACTCCTGCAACGGCACATGAAAAAGTACCGCATTGGCAAAGATCCCGTCGAAACGTTCAACTGGCAGATCGAGCTTCAGAAAGTCCTGCTGCAACACTTCACAGCCACTGTCTTCGCGGGCCATTCGCGCAAACTCTTGCGAACCATCCAGCCCGACGGCGATGTGACCCATGCGGGTAAACGTCTGCAAATCCCGTCCCGGCCCGCAGCCGAAATCCAGAATCGTCAACGGCGCTGAACCCTGAATATGCCGCAGCAGCGCATCGATGTTCTGGCTGACATCGTGGTCGCGGGTGCCTTCACGGAAGTCTTCAGCCACCGAGTTGTAGTGGCCGAGGGTGGTGGCGGTGATCTGTTCGAGATCGGTGGGGGTCTGCTTCATGGTCGAGATACGCAGGCAGTTGGGATTCGCCGAATATACGCCATCGAGTTCGGGGCTGCTGCGCAGCCATTCGCGAGCAGGCTCGCTCCCACAGGGGAACACATTCCAAATGTGGGAGCGAGCCTGCTCGCGAAAGCGGTTTCAAGGGCGTGGCATGAATCCGGATGAGCTCAGCGCTTGTTCAACCCCCGCGCCAACCGATCCCCACCCAACTGAATCACCGCCACCAACGCCACCAGCAACACAATCACCGTCAACATGATCTGGCTGTCAAAGCGCTGATAGCCGTAGCGATAAGCGATATCCCCCAACCCACCGGCCCCAATCGCCCCGGCCATCGCCGAAGAGTTGATCATCGTCACCAGCGTAATCGTGAAACCGCCGACAATCCCCGGCAGCGCCTCCGGCAACAACACATGCCAGACAATGTGCCAACGCCGGCAACCCATCGCCTGCGCCGCCTCGATCAAGCCATGATCAACCTCGCGCAGACTCACTTCGGCAATCCGCGCAAAGAACGGCGTCGCCGCAATCGTCAGCGGCACAACCGCAGCCCACACACCGTACGTAGTGCCGACAATCAACCGGGTAAACGGAATCAGCGCGACCATCAGAATCAGAAACGGGATTGAGCGAAACAGATTCACAAAAGCGCCCAAGGCACGGTTCAACACCGGCGCTTCATAGATCCCGCCCTTGTCGCTGGTGACCAGAATCACTGCCATGGGAATCCCCACCAGCAAGGCGATCAGCGACGACACGCCAACCATCAGAAACGTGTCGATAAAACCCTGCAACAAGCGATCAAACCACATAACCCACCACCTCCACTCGTTGCGCCCATGGTGCGGCGCGTTCGCGCAATTGCTCGGCTCCGAACGCTGAACCACTGACGGCCAGCAACAATTGCCCCAACGCATGCCCCTGAATCCGCTCCACACCACCCTGCAGTAGCTTCACCCGCCCACCCAGTGCGGCGAACAGTGCGCCCAGATCCGGCTCATCACTGGCGCTGCCGGTGAACTGCAAGCGCAGCACCACAGCGGCGTCGGAGGAGGGCGGCTGCTTCTGCAAACGGCTTTGCAACTCCTCCGGCAGCGCGTGTTGCAGCGGCGCGAGCAAGGTCTGGCTGACCTCGTGCTGCGGATTGCCGAACACTTCCCACACCGGACCTTGCTCGACCACCCGCCCGTGCTCAAGCACGACGACGCGATCGCAGATTTCGCGGATCACTGCCATCTCATGAGTAATCAGAACGATGGTCAGGCCCAGGCGTTTGTTGATCTCGCGCAGCAAGCCGAGGATCGACTGGGTGGTCTCCGGGTCGAGCGCTGAAGTGGCTTCGTCGCAGAGCAAAATATCCGGGTCATGCACCAGCGCGCGGGCGATGCCGACGCGCTGTTTCTGCCCGCCGGAAAGCTGCGCCGGATAAGCCTTGTGCTTCTCTTGCAGGCCGACCAGTTCGAGCAGTTCGCGCACCTTTTTTTCGCGTTGTGCTTTCGGGACACCCGCGACTTTCAGCGGCAATTCAACGTTCTGCCAAACGGTCTTGGCCGACATCAGATTGAAATGCTGAAAGATCATGCCGATGCGTCGGCGCAAAGCGACGAGACGGTCTTCATCGAACTCGCCGATGTCGACCTGATCGATCAGCACTCGCCCCGAGGTTGGTTGTTCCAGACGATTGATCGTACGGATCAGCGATGACTTGCCAGCGCCGCTGCGGCCGATGATGCCGAACACTTCACCGTGCTGAATGGCCAGATCGATGCCCTGCAAAGCCGCGACCGGGCCTTGTCGACCGTTGTAGGTTTTGCCCAGACCGATGAAACGCACGTGGGCGCGATTCAACTCAGGGTGCAGCTCGGTTTTTTCAGCACTGTGTGGCTCTGGAATATCCAGTCGCCGTTGGATCGCGGCCGTCATGCTCAGCTTTCCCAACCGGCTTGATACAGCTTGCCGTGAGCCTTATCCAGCGCAGCGCGAACGGCTGGTGAGTGCTGGTAGATGTCGACGAATTTGATCAGGCGCGGGTCGGTTTTGCTCTTCGGCTGGATGACGAACTGGATCACGTATTCCTTGTGGTCGAGACCGTCGAACAGCAGCGCCGAACCGGCATCGAAGGTCTTCGCCAGGCGGATGTAGGCCGGGTAGCCCTGGACCAGATCGGCGTCGTCGTAGGCGCGCACCAATTGCACGGCTTCGACCTGGAGGATTTTGATTTTCTTCGGGTTGGCAACGATGTCGTCTTCGGTAGCCTTGTAGCCGACGCCCGGTTTCAGCGTGATCAAACCAGCCTTGGCCAGCAGCTGCAAACCACGGCCACTGTTGATCGGGTCGTTGGCGATGGCGACGCTGGCGCCTTCTGGCAACTCATCGAAGCTTTTGTATTTTTTCGAATAGAGGCCGACGTTGTTGATGATCCCCGGGGCGAACGGTACCAGATCAAAACCCGACGCGGCTTTGGCGTTTTCGAGGAACGGAATGTGCTGGAAGTAGTTCACGTCGATGTCGCCGGCTGCGAGGCTGACGTTAGGCGCGATCCAGTCGGTGAACTCCACCAGCTCGACTTTCAGGCCTTGTTTGGACGCTTCTTCGACGGCGGTTTCCAGCGGGATGGCGAAGGCGGCGGTGGTGCCGATTTTCAGAGGAGCATCGGCGGCGAACACGGCCGAGCTGAACAGGCCGAGGGCCAGGGCCAGTGCTTTGACTGGGTGGGACAGGCGTTTTTTGGTCATGATGGTTTTTCCAGTCAGTGCATAAATTTGTGGTGTATTGGATGGCCTCTTCGCGAGCAGGCTCGCTCCCACAGGGGAAATGCATTCCAAATGTGGGAGCGAGCCTGCTCGCGAAGCTTTTAATGCCGGTACGACGATCCGGTGTGTTGTTCGGGCAACTGCGCCGCACCGTGAAACAGCTTCTCGCGCAAGCTGCCGCTGTCATATGCGGTCTTGTACGACCCGCGCCGCTGCAACTCGGGAATCACCAGCTCAATGAAGTCGACGTAACTTTCCGGCGTAACAATCCGGGTCAGGTTGAAGCCATCGAGGCCGGTCTCGGCGATCCACGATTCCAGCTCATCTGCGACTTGCTCAGGCGAGCCGACCACGGTGATGTAGCGACCACCGAGGGCGTGCTGGTCGAGCAATTTGCGTCGGGTCCAGTCGTTGTTCTGCAGGTTCTTTGTGGCCGACTGAATCGCATTGCTCTTCACGTACTGGATCGGTTCGTCGATCTCGTACTGGGAAAAGTCGATGCCGGTCGACGCGGAAAAATGCGCCACGCCAGCCTCGGCGCTGGCGTAGCTCAGATACTCAGCGTGCTTGGCCCACGCGGCTTCTTCCGTCGCGCCGACGATGACGTTGAGGCCCATGAACACCTTGATGTCCTCAGGGTTGCGCCCCGCTTCAACCGCGCTGGCGCGGACCTTGTCGACTTGAACTTTGGTCGACGGCTTGTTCTGGCCGCTGATGAACACGCATTCGGCATGACGACCGGCGAAGAGCAATCCGCGGTCGGAACTGCCGGCCTGAAACAGCACCGGCGTCCGCTGTGGCGAAGGCTCGCAGAGGTGATAACCCTCGACCTGATAGAACTCGCCCTTGTGCTCGACCTTGTGCACTTTCTCCGGCTGCGCATAGATGCGCTGTTCGCGATCATTGAGCACCGCGCCGTTTTCCCAACTGCCTTCCCAGAGCTTGTAGAGCACTTCCAGGTACTCGTCCGCCTGATCGTAGCGACGGTCGTGTTCGACTTGTTCGCTGAGGCCCATGGCTTTGGCGGCGCTGTCGAGGTAGCCGGTGACGATGTTCCAGCCCACGCGACCACGGCTCAGATGATCGAGCGTGGACATGCGTCGGGCGAACAGATAGGGCGGCTCGTAGGTGAGATTGGCAGTCAGGCCGAAACCAAGGTTTTTGGTCACGGCGGCCATGGCTGAAACCAGCAGCAATGGATCGTTGACCGGCAACTGGATCGACTCTTTCAGCGGGACATCGACCGAGTTCTGATAGACGTCGTACACACCAACGATGTCGGCGATGAACAAGCCGTCGAACAGTCCGCGCTCCAGCAACTGCGCCAGTTCCGTCCAGTATTCGAGGGTGTTGTAGCGCGTCGAGGTGTCGCGGGGGTGCGTCCACAGACCATGGTTGATGTGGCCGATGCAGTTCATGTTGAATGCGTTGAGCAGGATCTTCTTTTTCGCGGCGCTCATCAGATCGTCCCTCGCAACGGAGGGTTTTCATCGTTGAGGTAGTAGTTGCCCACCGCGTGATATTTCCAGCGCACCGGGTCGTGCAAGGTGTGCACTCGGGCGTTGCGCCAGTGGCGGTCAAGGCCGTGTTCGATCAGGGTCGCCTGGCTGCCGGCCAGTTCGAACAGCGTGCTGCCGGCGGCCAAAGAGATTTCAGTGCTGATCGCCCGTGCTTCGGCAACGGCAATCGACGCGGCGGCAACGGTATCGGCGTTGGTCTCGGCTTGTGCGGCATCGAGGAACTCACCGGCACGCTCAAGCAGGGCTTCGGTAGCGTGCAGGCGAATGCTCAAGTGACCAAAGCTCTTCAACGTCAGCGGATCTTCGGTAGCTTTGTCGTTACCGGAATCGATCCACGGGCGCGTCTTGCTGCGCACAAAATGCAGCGCATCCTCGTAAGCCGCCCGGGCGATGCCGGTGTCGATGGCGGCGTGAAGGATCTGCGCCAGCGGGCCAACGGTAGTCGGACGTTCAAATGCGCTCTGGAAGGGCAGCACGTCTTCAGCCGAGACGAATACGTCTTCGAACACAACCGAGCCGCTGCCGGTGGTGCGTTGGCCGAAGCCGCTCCAGTCGTCGATCACGGTCAGGCCTTTGCTGTCACGCGGGACGAAGGCAAGTTGCTGCACACCGTTTTCATCAACCACGGAAGTCGGAATGCGCTGGGCGTAAATCGCCCCGGTCGAGTAAAACTTGCGGCCATTGATGCGATAGCCGTCACCGTCGCGCTTAAGGCTGGTGACGCGGTCGTGAGCCGTTTTGGTGCCCAGTTCTGCCAGGGCATTGCCGAAGCGTTGGCCGGCCAGCACCTCGGCGTACAGCCGTTGTTTTTGCGCATGGCTGCCGTTTACGCGCAGCACTTCCAATGCATAAAAATGATTTTGCGGAATCTGTCCGAGCGAGCCGTCGGCCTGGGCGATCAAGGCGATGACTTTGGCCAACGTCACATTGGACACGCCAGCGCCGCCGTACTCCTTCGGTACGCTGATGCCCCACAAACCGGAGCGGGAAAATACATCGAGTTCCGGCAGCGGCAGGCGACGTTCTCGGTCGCGCAGGGCGCTGTCGCGTTTGAAATCTTCGGCCAGGTCGCTGGCGACGATCAGGGCTTGCTCATCGCTGGTGATGACCGCGACGTGATGGGAAAAAGTCATAGGTTTCTCCAGATGTCTGGTCGTCAGATCCAGGAATGGCGAGCCGGCAGAGTGCCGTTGAGGCGATAGGCGCCGACCGCGTGATATTTCCAGCGCACCGGGTCGTGCAACGTATGCACGCGGGCATTACGCCAATGGCGGTCGAGATTGAATTCGGCGAGGGTCGCGCGGCTGCCGGCCAGTTCGAAAAGCTTCTCGCTGGCGAGCAAAGAAATCTCGGTGGTCAGTACTTTGGCCTCGGCCACGGCGATGGAGGCACGGGCGGCGGATTCGGCGGTGAGCGGCGCGGCGTGCACCTGATCGAGCACTTTGCCGGCCTTGCGCAGCAGCGCTTCAGCGGCGTGCAATTCTATTTTCAGCTTGCCGATGTCGGCGATCACATAGAGGTCATCGCTGGCGCGATCAACCTTGGCGTCGATCCACGGCCGTGCGCGGGTTTTGACGAACTCAATGGCGTCGTCGATGGCGCCACGGGCGATACCAGCGTCGATCGCGGCTTGAATCAGCTGCGACACCGCGCCTTGGGTATTCGGGACTTCGTTGATCTTCCAGTTGTCGACCACCAGGTTCGACTCGACATGCACGTTGTTCAGCAGAATCGTGCCGCTGGCGGTGGTGCGCTGACCGAAGCCTGACCAGTCATCGACGATGCGCAAACCCGGTGTGCCACGACGGACGAAAGCCAATACCTGCTTGCCGTCATCGTTGAGCGCTTTCACCGCAACCCAATGCGCAAACAGCGCGCCAGTGGAGTAGAACTTCTGGCCGTTGATCACGTAATCATCGCCATCGGCGGTGATTCGCGCTTTCAGTTCCAGGGTGTTTTTGGTGCCGCGTTCCGGGCCGGCATTGCCGATGCGCCAGCCTTCCAGAACGCTCTGGAGCAGCTGTTTTTTCTGTGCTTCGGTGGCGCTGCCGAGCACCAGATTGATGATGCCGAACTGGTTCTGCGGAATTTGTCCCAGTGCCGGATCGGCTGCAGAAATAATCGCAAAAACCTCGGCCAGTGTGACGAACGAAACTTGTGGCCCACCGTATTCGCGCGGGATGGCGATGCTGCCTAATCCGCTGCGGGTGAACTGTTCGATTTCCGACCACGGCAGCTTGCGCTGACGGTCGCGTTTGGCGGCCTGCACGCGGGCGACTTGCGCCAGCTCATGGGCGGCATTGATGGCTTGGGCGTCGTTGCGCAAGACCTGCGCGGGCAACAACAACGGGGCGATGTCCAGATCCGACTGGACGTTTGCGTCTGCCAGACTGGACATCAGTGCCGCTCCTTGGCTGCACGCAATGCCCTGGCGATCTGCACTGGGGTGATTGTGTTCCGGACCATACTGCCTACCTCACATCTCATGAAAAACGCCGCAAAAGTGCGGCGAACGAATGAATGTCCGGTGGTCCGGTTCATATACCCTAAGCGTGTATAAATATTAAATAAACTAACTTTTAGGAATATGCATAGAAGGGGTGATGGTCGGATTGGTTAAGCGTTTTCAGGTGAGGGGGCTGAACCCCCATCACCGGCAAAGCACATCAGTCCTTGCGCGATTCGGCTGCCTTGAGTTCCTGCCTCAAAGGGACTGTCAGATACGGATTTACGCAGCCGATCTTCAAGGTGCGTGGCGGCGCCCAGCGTGAGTTGTTGCCGACCCGATCGAGAATGCAATACGTCACGTCCAGGCGCAGATCCTCGCCGGCTTCGACAATCACCGACGGCGGTACCCAGACCTGAATCGGCAACCCGACATCCGCAGCTGTGATCGGCGCCAGATCCATGCGTACATCGCCCCAGCGCAAGGTGATGGCGTCGTCCTCGGCCATGTTCAGGTATGGCTCGATGGTCAGCGGCACGCCGCGTTTGATCTGATTCGGATTCACGCCCTGGCGGCGAATCGCGTCGGGGATTGTCACGGGAGCCAGTTGCTGGTTTTCATCCGCGCTCAGCGCTGAAGGCTGCCCACCGGGGCAGTCCAGTTTGACTTGCACTCGCGTCGCCGCCGAAAACGCCGGACCCTGACCGACCTGCATCACCCGGTAGTGAATGCGCGCGGTGCCGTTGGCGATGAAACTCTCCGGAACCCGCAGGCTGACTGCCGTGCCGACGTCATCGGCCGTCAGCACTCTGGAAGCGACATAGCATTTATTCCAGAACAGCTCGATGAGGTCGCCGCTATCCATTTCGGGATAGGGCGACACCTCGATCTGCAGATGGGCGGCGGCGGCCAGATTGATGCCGGTTTTTTGCGCTGGCGCGAGAATCGGCGCTGCCAGCTCGGGGGTGTGCGAAGTACGGGTCATCGATTTCTCTCCTTGAAGCCTTGCAGCGAAGTCCGTTTCTGAAAGAACAAAAGGCGTGAATAAACTGGCAATAAAACTTTAACTTTTATTCAAGTTGAATACGGGGTTGTTGAACTAAGTGGTGCCGGTCGTCGACTAGATAAGAGTGTGTTGGAGGGGGTGTCAATAGACGATATTAGTTAATCGTTGAATTACGAATTAATCAGAAGTTTCCTACGCTGCTGTGGCTGTATGCCTAGGAGCTAGCGCGAAAAAGACCACGGAACGTGCGGCTTTTTGGGGGATTTTGCGCTGATTTATTCGAATGCTGTTATGTCGGGTGATGCGGGGTTCAGGCAGGTATTATCTGTTGCAGAACATATATAGGTAGCGCAGGGAATAAGTTTTTCTGAAGGGGGCATGTGTGGAAGAGTTTTATAAAAGGTGACTTCCATCCTTGGAAGTTACCCATAACGCAATAAAGTTCTCAGGCGTGATTGAGGAACTTGCTGAGAAACTGTTGAGTGCGTTCTTCTTTCGGGTTGGCAAACAACGCTTTCGCTTCGCCTTGCTCGACGATCACGCCTTTGTCGAAAAACACCACACGGTTGGCCACGTCGCGAGCAAAGCCCATTTCGTGAGTAACGATGACCATGGTGCGTTTTTCTTCGGCGAGACCGCGAATGGTCGCCAGTACTTCGCCAACCAGTTCCGGGTCGAGGGCCGAAGTCGGTTCGTCGAACAGAATCACTTCCGGTTCCATCGCCAGCGCCCGGGCAATCGCCACGCGCTGTTGCTGACCACCAGAGAGACGACGCGGATAAGCGTCTTCTTTACCGGCGAGTCCGACCTTGGCCATCAGCTTTTTGCCCAACGCAATTGCCTCGTCGCGCGGCATCTTCTTGACCACGATCGGGCCTTCGATGACGTTTTCCAGTGCGGTGCGATGGGGGAACAGGTTGAAGTTCTGAAACACGAAGCCAACGTGCTGGCGCAGGTTGCGCACCAGACTCTGCTGCTGGTTCAGCGGGCGGCTGGTATCGATTTCGATATCGCCGACCTTGATCCGGCCGCTGGTGGGTTGTTCAAGGAAATTCAGGCAGCGCAGGAACGTCGTTTTCCCCGAGCCGCTGGGGCCGATGATCGCGACGACTTCGCCTTCCTTGACCTCCAGGTCGATGCCGTTGAGCACGACCTGACCCTTGAATTGCTTGGTCAGTTTTTCCACGACAATCATCGTCAGGACTCCTGGTCGTGCCGATTGACCCGCTCTTCCAGCTTGTTCTGGAAGTGCGAGAGCACCGTGGCCAGAATCCAGTAGATCAGCGCGGCGGCAAGATACATGGTGAAGACTTCGAAAGTCCGGGCGGTAATCAACTGCGCTTGACGGAACAGCTCCGGCACTTGAATGGTGGCGGCCAGCGCCGTGTCCTTGACCAGCGAGATGAAGCTGTTGCCCAGCGGCGGCAACGCCGTGCGCATCGCTTGCGGCAGGATGGCCCGGCGCAAGGTTTGCGCGCGGGTCATGCCGATGCTCGCAGCCGCTTCCCACTGACCACGTTCGATCGAACCGATCGCGGCGCGGAGGATTTCACAGGCGTAGGCGGCCATGTTCAGCGAGAAGCCGATCAGTGCCGCTGGCAGCGGATCCAGTTCGATCCCCAGTTGCGGGAAGCCGTAATAGATCACGAACAGCTGCACCAGCAACGGCGTCCCGCGAAAGAACGACACGTAGACGCGCGCCAGCCAGCTCACCGATTTGAAGCGCGACAAGCGCATCAGCGCCAGGCCAAAGCCGAGCAGCAAGCCGAAGAACATCCCGCCGAGGCTGAGGACTACCGTGTAGTACGCGCCCTTGAGCAGAAAGGGTGCGGAGTCCAGCAACAGCGCCGATGTCTCGGCGATTTGCTGGCTCAACTGCGGGAAGTGCGCTTCGAATTGAAATCCAACTTCCATTATTTAGTGACGTCTGCGTTGAAGTACTTCTCGGACAGCTTCTTCAAAGTGCCGTCTGCACGCAGTTCGTCGATGGCCTTGTTCACGGCAGCCAGCAGTTCCGGCTCACCTTTACGCAGGGCAACACCGGCTTCCTGACGCGAGAAAGCTTCGCCGGCGGCCACGGTTTTCGGGGCTTTCTTGGCGTATTCCAGTGCAGCCAGACGGTCGATCAGGATGGCGTCAGTACGGCCGTTGTTCAGGTCAGCGAACTTGGTCGGATCATCGTCATAAGTACGGACGTCAGCGCCCGGCACGTTGGCGCGAACCCATTGTTCGTAGTTGGTGCCCAGGCCGACACCGACTTTCTTGCCGGACAGGTCAGCGGCGGTCTTGATGTTCAGTGCGGACTCTTTGCTCTTCAGCACCAGCGCCTGAATACCGGAAACGGTGTACGGCTCGGAGAAGTCATACTTCTTTTTGCGCTCGTCGGAGATGGTCACCTGGTTGACCACAACGTCCAGACGCTTGGATTCCAGCGCCGCGAGGATGCCGTCCCATTTGGTCGGCTGGATCTTCGCTTTGACGCCAAGTTTCTGCGCCAGCGCTTCTGAGAGCTCGACTTCGAAACCCGACAGCTTGCCGTCGGCATCAACGAAGCTGAACGGTGGGTAAGTGCCTTCCAGGCCGACGTTGATAACGCCTTTGTCCTTGATCTGTTGCAGCTGTTCACCGGCCACTGCCTGGCCGATCAGACCGGCGCTCAGCGCCAGGCCCAGCGAACCCACCAGCAGATTGCGACGTAGTGCGGAAAAATTCATGACGAGCCCCTGTGTTTTCTTATGGAAGACGCTTAAGGAAAGTTGGCGAATTTATGATTTCGACGACAGCGCTATCCTGCCTTAAAGCAGCTTATGCGTCTCTCGCGAAATTCGCCTGCGGCGAGACTATAAGATGTCTTCTTTAGACTTGAAAATACTTAATAATTGAAATGTTATTCTTAATTGGAATATGAGGTTCGTTCCCATGCTCTGCGTGGGAATGCCTCTAGGGACGCTCCGCGTTCCAGCTCTCGAAGGGACGCAGAGCGTCTCGGGCTGCATTCCCACGCAGAGCGTGGGAACGATCAGTCAGAGGAAATCCTTGTAGGCAAATAGCGCCGGCGCGCCGCCGGTGTGCAGGAAGATGATCGGGCCTTCATTGAATCGCTGACGGCCGATACCATCGAGTAACCCAGCCATGGCCTTGCCGGTGTACACCGGATCCAGCAACACCGCTTCCTGGCTCGCCAGCAACTTCACCGCCGCCAACGTCCCGGCATTCGGCTCGCCATAACGCGGTCCGAAATATTCATCCCACAACTCGACCTTGAAACTGGCCGGCAGCTCGACGCCGAGCAGATCCGCCGTGCGTTCCGCCAGGCCCTGAACCTTCGGCCGCTGATTTTCTTCACTGCGCGAAACCGTCACGCCAATCACCGGCAATTGCGGCAGCTCTTCAGCCAGGGCCAAGGCCAGACCACTGTGAGTTCCGGCGCTGCCGGAGGCTAGAACCACTGCGGCGAAATCCAGACCGGTGTCCTTGATCTGCTCAGCCAGTTCCAGACCGGCGCGCACGTAGCCCAGCGCACCGAGCGCATTCGAACCACCGATCGGCACGAGATACGGTTTCTTGCCATTGCTGCGCAAACGCACGGCGAGGGCGGCGAGTTGTTCGTCGGCGTTGTCGAGGTTGTCGACCAGTTCCACCTTGGTGTCGAACAGATCCAGCAACAGGCGATTGCCGTTGCCGGTGTAATTGCTGTCCTCGGTGCCCAACGGATTTTCCAGCAGCGCCACGCAGCCGAGGCCGAGTTTGGCGGCCAGTGCAGCGGTCTGGCGAACGTGGTTCGACTGCAGCGCACCGGCGGTGATCAGCGTGTCGGCGCCTTGCGCCAAGGCGTCGGCGGCGAGGTATTCGAGTTTGCGCAATTTGTTGCCGCCCATGGCCAGCGGCGTCAGGTCATCGCGCTTGATGTAAACCTCGCGGCCGAGCCAGGTGGACAGCCGTTCGAGTTTTTCCAGCGGCGTCGGGTGGTTGAGCAGGTCGAGGCGGGCAAAGCGGTCCAGCTGTTGTTTAATCATGGGTCCGTACTGGCGGAGGAAGATGAAAGGACTATAGGCACGCGCTTTTGCAGGGGCAACCGCCAATCGCTTATAGCCAAATCGACTGAGCCCAGCACTATCGGTTCTTAATTCGCCTTCGCGAGCATGCCGTAAAGTAGGCGCCGTTAACGCGGCCAGACAGTCCGGCCGCCCGTGAGGAGTCTTTACCGTGAGCGAGCGTTCCAGCCATTGGCAATTGCAGACCATCGTCAGTCAACTGCGCAGCGCGCGGGATCAGTGGCGGGCACAGAACGGCCGGGCGTCCGGCGAGCAGGGTGGTCGCGAGCTACCGTCGCGGGCGGCGATGGCGGAGATTCTCGAAGCGTTGTGCGGCGCGTTGTTCCCGATGCGGTTGGGCCCCGTGGATCTGCGTGAAGAGAGTGAAGATTTTTACGTCGGTCACACCCTTGATGTGGCGCTGAATGCGTTGTTGGCGCAGACACGGCTGGAACTGCGTTACGTCGCCCGCCACAGCGCGCAGGCCGACACCGAAGTCGAGGCTCGTGCCATCCAGATCGTGCAGGACTTCGCCTTGGCCTTGCCGGGCTTGCGCACACTGCTCGACACCGATGTACTGGCGGCCTATCACGGTGACCCGGCGGCGCGCAGTGTCGATGAAGTGCTGCTCTGCTATCCGGGGATTCTCGCGGTGATTCACCATCGTCTGGCGCATCATTTGTATCGCGCGGGTTTGCCGCTGCTGGCGCGGATCAGTGCGGAGATCGCCCATTCGGCAACTGGTATCGATATCCATCCGGGGGCGCAGATCGGCCGTAGCTTCTTCATCGATCACGGTACGGGTGTGGTGATCGGCGAGACGGCGATCATTGGTGAGCGCGTGCGGATTTATCAGGCGGTGACCTTGGGCGCCAAGCGTTTCCCGGCAGATGAAGACGGCCAGTTGCAGAAGGGCCATCCGCGTCATCCGATCGTTGAGGACGATGTGGTGATTTATGCCGGGGCGACGATTCTCGGGCGGATCACCATTGGCAAGGGTTCGACCATTGGCGGCAATGTGTGGCTGACACGCAGTGTGCCGGCGGGATGCAATTTGACCCAGGCGAATTTGCAGCATGATGACGGGACGCAGAAGTAGGCTCTGAAATTGCGTTGCGGCATCTGGCCTCTTCGCGAGCAGGCTCGCTCCCACACTGGAATGCGTTTCAACTGTGGGAGCGAGCCTGCTCGCGAATGCTCTTCAGGCTGAAATCGGAATAATGGCCTTCAGCCAATTCTCCAGTGAACGAATCCCCTTAAACCCGCGTCATACACCTCCTTGGGCTACTGTAGGAAAACTACCGCCTAGCCGTGCGATTAGTCCTTACCACCCCATCCATGTTTAACTTGAACGTTCATTCAAGTTAAACCGGTGGTTCGCTGCCCGCTCACAACAGGAGGCTTGCCTTTGCTGAGTCCGATCATTTCAGCCACGTTTCAACCCCTCGAGGTGCACGTTTCATGAGTGCATCGTCAACTCCCGCCAGCGGTCTGGTACGCATGAATCCGCCGGTGTTCTACTTCGCCGCGACGGTCATTCTGCTGTTTGGTCTCGTTGTTATCGCCATGCCTGAGCAAGCCGGCGCCTGGCTGCTGGAAGCGCAAAACTGGGCGGCCAATACGGTCGGCTGGTATTACATGCTCGCGATGACCCTGTATCTGGTCTTCGTGGTGGTCACCGCCTTATCCGGCTACGGCAAGATAAAACTCGGTGCCGACCACGACGAGCCCGAATTCAGTTACCTGTCCTGGGCCGGCATGCTGTTCGCCGCCGGGATCAGCATCACGCTGTTTTTCTTCTGCGTCTCTGAGCCGCTGACCCACATGCTCCAACCGCCGCAAGGCGAGGCGGGCACGGCGGACGCGGCGCGCCAGGCCATGCAGATTCTGTTTCTGCACTGGGGCCTGCATGGCTGGGGCGTGTTTGCCTTCGTCGGCATGGCGCTGGCGTATTTCGCCTACCGCCACAATCTGCCACTGGCCTTGCGCTCGGCGCTGTACCCGCTGATTGGCAAACGCATCAACGGCCCCATCGGTTACGCGGTGGACGGCTTCGGCATCATCGCCACGGTGTTTGGTCTCGGTGCCGATATGGGCTTTGGGGTGCTGCACCTCAACTCCGGTCTCGACTACCTGTTCGGCATCGCGCACACCCAGTGGATTCAGGTCGGCCTGATCACGCTGATGATGGGCGCGGCGATCATCGTGGCCGTCTCTGGCGTCGATAAAGGCGTGCGGGTGATGTCCGACATCAACATGCTGCTGGCCTGTGCGCTGCTGCTGTTCGTGTTGTTCGCCGGGCCTACCCAGCACCTGCTCAACACCTTGATCCAGAACCTTGGCGACTACCTTGGCGCCTTGCCGATGAAGAGTTTTGATCTCTACGCCTACGACAAACCGAGCGACTGGCTCGGTGGCTGGACAGTGTTCTACTGGGCCTGGTGGATTGCATGGTCGCCATTTGTGGGCCTGTTCATCGCACGTATTTCCCGTGGCCGCACCATCCGCGAATTCGTTTTCGGCGTGTTGTTGATTCCGCTCGGTTTCACCCTCGCGTGGATGTCGATTTTCGGCAACAGCGCGCTCGATCAAGTGCTCAATCACGGCATGAGCGCGCTGGGCATGTCGGCCATCGAGAATCCGTCGATGAGCATTTACCTGCTGCTGGAAACCTACCCGTGGAGCAAAACCGTCATCGCTGTGACGGTGTTTATCAGCTTCGTGTTCTTCGTCACGTCTGCCGACTCCGGCACCGTGGTGCTCTCGACCTTGTCGGCCAAGGGCGGCAACCCTGACGAAGACGGGCCGAAATGGCTGCGGGTGTTCTGGGGCGCGATGACCGCGCTGATCACCAGCGCGCTGTTGTTCTCCGGCAGCATCGATGCGCTGAAATCGGCGGTGGTGCTGACTTCGTTGCCGTTCTCGCTGATCTTGCTGCTGATGATGTGGGGCCTGCACAAGGCGTTCTATCTGGAGTCGCAGAAGCAGATCGCGCAGTTGCATTCGCTGGCGCCGGTCTCCGGTTCGCGGCGCGGCACCGGTGGCTGGCGTCAGCGTCTGAGCCAGGCTGTGCACTTCCCGTCGCGTGACGAGGTGTACCGCTTCATGGACACCACGGTGCGCCCGGCGATTGAAGAAGTGACGGCGGTGTTCGTCGAAAAAGGCCTCAACGTGGTCACCCAGCCGGATCCGGCGAATGACAGCGTCAGCCTCGAAATCGGCCATGGTGATGCGCATCCGTTCATCTATCAGGTGCAGATGCGCGGCTACTTCACGCCGTCGTTCGCGCGCGGCGGCATGGGTTCCAAGCAGCTCAACAATCGTCGCTACTACCGCGCCGAAGTGCATTTGAGCGAGGGCAGTCAGGACTACGATCTGGTCGGTTACACCAAAGAGCAGATCATCAACGACATCCTCGACCAGTACGAACGGCACATGCAGTTCTTGCATTTGGTACGTTGATCGGCGGCTGGGCGCCGGGACGTTTACGACTCGGCGCTCAGCACCATGAACAACACCATCGCCGCCACCGGCGCGCCGAATACCGCACTGCCAATGGCTATTTCCGATCCCACGGACTGGCCGGCATGCACCACCCCCACCGCACCATTGATCACCGTCAACGCCAGCCACAGCGCGGCGAAGCCGTAGGCCATGGTCTGGCGGCTGAAGCCGATGCGCTCGCCGATGTAGAGCATCAGGGCGAGCAGGATCAGGCCGAAGAAAATGATGATGGCGGTGTGCATGGCGGGTTCTGCCTGGTGGATGGGTATCGCCTGAAAGACCGCTATCGCGAGCAGGCTCGCTCCCACAATGGATCCCGGCTGGACATAAATTTCATGTACACAGGAAATCCCTGTGGGAGCGAGCCTGCTCGCGAAGGGGCCACCTCGGTGTTCTTTAGAGCATAGCCAATCCAGTCCCGCCACATCTCCACTGGACATATTTTGCGACCCTTACAGAGAGTCTGGCCGGCGACGTGTTTTTCTTGCTTGCCCAAGCCTGCCGTTGATCTGCCCCATAACCGAGCGATTGTTCAGTGAGCTAATATTTATCTGAGTGTGTATCGTGTGTATCAAAGGCTCCTGCGCCCTCTAGAGTAAATGGCTCTAGCTGTCGAACAGGGCAAAGGAAATGCGCAGTCGGGAAATGATCAGGATGATCGAAGACGATGGTTGGTATCTCGTGGCGGTGAAAGGCAGCCACCACCAATACAAGCATCCGCACAAGCCAGGAAGGGTGACGATCAAGCACCCTGATTCGGATCTGCCCAAGGGCACGATCAACAGCATTTTGAAACAGGCGGGCTTGAAATGAGGCCCGTTATTGGAAACGAAGGCCGTTTTATGGGCCTGTCAGAGGAAGGACTCACTCATATGAAATTCCCGGTCGTTCTGCACAAGGATGCCGACTCAGACTACGGAGTGATCATCCCGGATGTCCCGGGTTGTTTCTCCGCAGGCACTACGGTCGCTGAGGCGTTTGAAAATACTCAGGAGGCATTGGCGCTTCACTATGAGGGGTTGGTAGCCGACAGCGCGCCGTTACCGCAAGTGCGGGACATTGATGCTCATCTCGATAACCCGGATTACGCGGGAGGGATCTGGGGCGTGGTCGATTTTGATATCACCCCGTATTTCGGCAAGTCAGTGCGTTTTAACGCCACGCTGCCGGAGCAGTTGCTTGAGCGTATTGACCAGACAGTCCGCCGTGACCAGCGCTATCGATCCCGTTCCGGATTTCTCGCGGCGGCCGCCTTGCGCGAACTGTCGGTATAGCGAAGTCAGGTGCTTTCCCGTTCGATGACTTGGCACTGCAGCAGGTTCAGACGTTGCACTTCGTCGCTCGGCAACACGCCAAGGCTTTCCAGCACGCGTGTTGCGGCGAGTACACCGATCTCCAGCGCCGGTGGTTTGATCGTGCTGAGGCTCGGCAAAAGCATCTCGGCGAACGGGTAGTCGCCAAAGCCAAGAACGGCGCATTCTTCGGGGATTTTCAAACCCGCGCGTTGCCCGGCAAGCAAGCCGCCGGCGGCGAGGTTGTCGTTGGCGAAGATGATCGCGTCGGGGCGCGGTGAGGCGTTCATCAGGGCGTCCATCGCCTGTTTGCCGGCCTCGAATGGTGCGCGATCAGCGTCAGGGGCGTAGACCCAAGGTTCCAGGCCGGATTCGCGCAAGGTCGCCGCGTAACCATCGCGGCGTTCCAATGCGCTGAAGTCGCCCGCAGCGCTGTTCTGCACGAAAGCGATACGTTGGTAGCCTTTTTCCAGCAGATATCTGGCGGCTGTCACGCCCACCTCGAAATGCGAAAAACCGATCTGCATCGGCTCACGATCCGGTTGGTAATCCCACGTCTCGATCACCGGCACATCGGCCTCGGCGATCATCTTTTCCGTGCCGGCACTGTGAAAGTGACTGGTGAGCACCAGCGCCGCCGGCGACCAGCCGAGAAACGCGCGCACCGCATTTTCTTCCTGCTCGGTGCTGAAGTAACTCGACGCCAGCAACAGTTGATAACCGTGACGGCTGAGCGTGTCGCTGAAGCCTTGAATGGTATTGGCGAAGATCGGCCCGGAGATGTTCGGGATGACCATACCAACGATTTTTCCCCGCGCCGAGGCCAGCCCGCCGGCCACCAGATTCGGTACATAGCCCAACTCGGCTACTACCGCTGCAATCCGCTTGCGACGCTCGGGCGAAACCTGCTCCGGCTGGTTGAAGTAGCGCGACACGGTGATCGCTGAAACTCCGGCCGCGCGCGCGACGGCATTCAGGGTCACGCGTCCGGCGCCACGGCGTTTGCGGGGTTTTTCTTCGCTCAAGGTTCGATCCTTCTTAAAAACCAAATCGCATATAAAAGTAATTTTTCAGTATTGGACGCTCTATGTGTGGCTTGCCAATACTGTTGATGGTAGCGCTAACAAAGCGCACTGTCTGCTACTCGCTCGAGCGAATGCCCAAGACACCGATTCAGGCGCTGTCGTCGCAGAACGGCAGCGGTTAAGGGCCAATTTCGAGTGGGCAAACATGCACAACATTCCTGGGGCGACACACAAACTGGCGCAGTCGATTCGCGCCGCTGGATGGTTATTCACGGGGCTGGCAGCGCTGCCGTTGCCCAACGCATTCGCTGCCGAGAGCAGTGATCAGGAGCCGACACTGAAATCCGTGACCGTCACGGCCACGCGCCGCGAAGAGTCGCTGCAAAAAGTGCCGGTCGCGGTGTCCGTCATCGATGGCGAACAGCTTGAGCGCGACAACCGCAACGGCGTGGCCAGTATCGTCCAGCAAGTGCCGTCGCTGAATTTCCGTACCGGCGCGTCGAACAAGGACACCTCGTTGTTCGTGCGCGGCGTCGGTACGATTTCCACCTCGCCGGGCGTCGAGCCGACCGTGGCGACGGTGATCGACGGCGTGGTCTATGCGCGTCCTGGGCAATCCACGCTCGATCTGCTGGATCTGGAGCGCGTCGAAGTCTTGCGCGGCCCACAAGGCACGCTGTTCGGCAAAAACGCTTCGGCCGGTGTACTCAACATCACCAGCAAGGCACCCACCGCCGAGACCCACGGTTACATCGATCAGTCGTATTACAGCGGCAACGAAAGCCGCACCCGATTCGGCATCGGCGGCAGCCTGATTCCGGACACGTTGAAAGGCTCGATCAGCACACTGTTCGGCACCTACGACGGCAACGTCGACAACCAACACAACGGTCAGGAGGTCAACGGCTACAACCATCGCGGCGTGCGCGGCAAACTCGAATTCACGCCCAACGACGATGTCACCTTCACCCTGATCGCCGATTACATGCAGTCTCATGACGATGGCCCCAACGGCGTGGTCAGCAAGTCGCTGACGCCGGCTTTCGCCAATGCGCTGAGCCCGGTCAATGCGACTAGCCACAATCGCGATATCAACACCGACACCCGCTCACACGTTGAGGACACCAACAAAGGCCTGTCCGGCCAGCTCGACTGGCAGCTGGGCGATTACACCCTGACGTCGATTACCGCGTGGCGTGGTTGGGACAATACTCAGTATCAGGATGGCGACCGTCTCGGCACCGTGACCGCAGCGTTTCCCGGCACCGCGGACAAGGGCGATCTGGCCTTCGATCAATACTCGCAAGAGCTGCGTCTGGCCTCGCCGAAGGGCGAATTTCTCGAATACGTCGGTGGCTTGTTCTACATGCATGGCAAGGACGACGAGACCTATCAGCGCACGCTGACCACCACCACGCGCACCGATCGCGGCGTCGCCGATTACAGCACCACCAGCGACAGTTACGCGGCGTTCGGTGAGAGCACGCTGAACTTCACGTCCGACTTTCGCGGCATCGCCGGCCTGCGCTACACCCACGATGATCTCGAATACGATCACCGCCGCGTCTCGACCTCGGCGACCACCGTCAGCGGCATTCAACCGGCGACCAGCAGTTCCGGTTCAGTGGACGAAGACGGCTGGTCCGGTCGCCTCGGTGTGCAGTACGACCTGAGCGATACGGTCACTACTTACCTGACCTACTCGCGTGGCTACAAAGGTCCGGCCTATAACGTGTTCTTCAACATGCAGCCGCGCGATACCGAAGCGCTGAAACCGGAGACCTCCAACACCTGGGAAGCAGGGATCAAAGCGACGAGCTGGAACAATCGCCTGACCACCAACCTCGCGGTGTTCCACAGCGAGTACGACAACTATCAGGCGAACTTCTTCGACACCGTCGCCGGCCAGGTTGTGACTCGTTTGATCAACGCCGGCAGCGTCAGCACCGAAGGCGTCGAACTCGACTACGCCTTGCAGGCCACCCAGCAATTGAAACTGTCCGGCGCACTCGCCTACACCCGCGCCCGCATCGACGAGTTCGCCTGCCCGGCGGGCGCGGCGGCGTCGTGCAACGTCAACGGCAAACCGCTGCCGTTCAGTCCGGACTGGAAAAGCTACGTGCGCGCCGACTACACCATCCCGCTGGATAACGGTCTGGATATCGAACTCGGCACCGATTACAGCTGGCAGAGCGAAGTGCAGTACGACATCAGCCAGAACGCCGACCCCAAGCAGGGCGCCTACGGTCTGTGGAACGCCAGTGTTGCGCTGGCCGATTACAGCAATGGCTGGCGCGTCGCGCTGCTGGGCAAGAACCTCACCGACAAGTCGTACTCGCCATTGCTCGCCAGCGGTGGCAATTACATTTATCGCGCCGTGCCTCGCGATGACGAACGCTACTTTGGCGTGCAACTGCGCAAGGATTTCTGAGATGAGCAGACAGTTGAAACTCGGCGCATTCCTCATGGCCACCGGGCACCACGTGGCGGCGTGGCGTCATCCTGATGTGCCGGCGAATGCGGGTCTGGATTTCGCCCATTACAAACGGCTGGCGCAGATTGCCGAGGCGGCGAAGTTCGATGCCTTGTTTGTTGCTGACAGTGTTGCCGCGCCGACCCAGGACATCGCCAGTCGCATGGCACGCTCCGATCACTTTGAACCGCTGACGTTACTCTCGGCGCTGAGTGCGGTGACCGAGCACATCGGCCTGATCGCCACGGCGACCACCAGTTACAACGAGCCGTATCACGTGGCGCGCAAATTCGCTTCGCTCGATCACCTGTCGGGTGGCCGCGCGGGGTGGAATCTGGTGACCTCGGACAACGCCGCCGAGGCGCTGAATTTCGGTCGTGATGAACACATTGGTCATGCCGAACGCTATAGCCGCGCCCGCGAGTTTCATCAAGTGGTGACCGGGCTTTGGGACAGTTGGGAGGACGACGCTTTTGCGCGCGACAAGGCCAGTGGGGCGTATTACGACCCGTCGAAACTGCATGTGCTGGATCACGTCGGCGAGCACTTCCGGGTCAAAGGCCCGCTGAACGTTGCGCGCTCGCCGCAGGGACAACCGGTGATCGTTCAGGCTGGTTCTTCGGAAACCGGGCGTGAGTTGGCGGCGCAGACGGCTGAAGTGGTGTTCACCGCGCAGACTTCGTTGGCCGGTGCCCAAGCGTTCTACGCCGACCTCAAGGGACGTCTGCCCAAGTACGGTCGTAGCGCTGAGTCGTTGAAAATCATGCCCGGTGTTTTTGTCGTCGTCGGCGGCACCGAAGCCGAAGCGCAGGAAAAGTATGAAACGTTTCAGCAATTAGTCGAACCCGAGGTTGGCGTCGCCTTGCTTGGGCGTATGCTGGGCAACTTCGATTTGTCGAAGTACCCGCCGGATGGGCCGTTGCCTGAGCTACCGCTAACCGAAAGCGGTCAGCAGAGCCGGCAGAAATTGCTGACGGAATTGGCGGGCCGCGAGAACCTGAGCCTTGCCGAACTCGGTCGCAAGATTGCCGGCGGGCGAGGGCATTACAGCCTGGTCGGTACGCCGGAGCAGATCGCTGATCGCTTGCAGGAGTGGTTCGAACAGGGCGCGGCGGACGGCTTCAGCGTGCTGGTGCCGCACTTGCCGGGCGGGCTCGAAGACTTCGCCAATGGCGTGGTCCCGGAACTGCAACGGCGTGGGTTGTTCAGAACTGAGTATGAAGGTCGGACGTTGCGGCAGAACCTTGGTCTCGGCCGACCCGCCAATCGATTTGTGTAACACCCAATCGCTAGCAGGCTAGCTCCCACAGGGGACTGCATTCCAATGTGGGAGCTAGCCTGCTAGCGATGAAGTCGACACCCATTTCAAGACAGACAAGAGAGGATTCGATGACTTACACCGCTGCCGAAAACCGCTACGACTCCATCCCTTACCGCCGCGTCGGGCGCAGCGGTCTGGTGCTGCCGGCGCTGTCGCTGGGCCTGTGGCACAACTTCGGTGACAGCACGCCGATCGACACCCAGCGCGCCTTGCTGCGCACCGCGTTCGACCTAGGCATCAACCACTTCGACCTGGCCAACAACTACGGCCCGCCGTACGGCAGCGCCGAGACCAATTTCGGCCGTCTGCTGCGCGAAGACTTCAAGCAGTACCGCGATGAACTGATCATCTCCAGCAAGGCTGGTTGGGACATGTGGCCCGGCCCTTACGGTCAGGGCGGTGGCTCGCGCAAATACGTGCTGGCCAGCCTCGACCAGAGCCTGCAACGCCTGGGGCTCGACTATGTGGATATCTTCTATTCGCACCGCTTCGACCCGGACACCCCGCTGGAAGAAACCGCCAGCGCCCTCGCCACTGCCGTGCAACAGGGCAAGGCGTTGTACATCGGCATCTCGTCGTATTCGGGCGTGAAAACCCGCGAGATGGCGGCGCTGTTGCAAGAGTGGAAAGTGCCGCTGCTGATTCACCAACCGGCGTACAACCTGCTCAATCGCTGGGTGGAAAAAGATCTGCTTGATACCACCGATGAACTCGGCACCGGGGTGATTGCCTTCACCCCGCTGGCGCAAGGTCTGCTCACCGACAAGTACCTCAATGGCGTACCGGCGGATGCGCGGGTCAATCGTCCGGGCGGAGGTTCGTTGCAGGCCTCGCACTTGTCCGAGGCCAACATCGCTCACGTACGCGCGCTGAACGAGATTGCCAAGCGTCGCGGTCAGAGCCTGGCGCAACTGGCGCTGGCGTGGACGCTGCGCGATCCTCGGGTGACTTCTGCGCTGATTGGTGCGAGTCGGCCGGAGCAGATCATCGAGAACGTTGGGGCGTTGAAGAATCTGAGTTTCAGTGCTGAAGAGCTGGCGGAGATTGACCGGTTTGCCCAGGAGGGCGGGATCAATCTGTGGGAGAGGCCTTCGACGGCGGAGTGATGAAGATTGGGTTGGGTCAGCAAGATCCAACCCCCTCACCCCAGCCCTCTCCCCCAGGGGGGCGAGGGGAAAGGGAGCAGATCTTCATGCTTTTCAAAACTTGAATTCAACCCGACATTTCAGGTCGATGTAGCTCGTACAAACACCTCGGTCAGTCCCCTCTCCCTCGGGGCGGTCCGACGTTTCGGGAGGGTTAGGGTGAGGGGCTTTTGGCTTTAAAACGTCTCAACGAAAAAACGGCACATCCCCCAACACCGTCGCCCGCTGCATCACCCGCCGCGCCGGCCGGTAGTCATCCACCGCGTAATGCTGTGTCACGCGGTTATCCCAGAACGCAATATCGTCCTGCTGCCAGCGCCAGCGAATGGTGAATTCCGGCCGCGTTGCGTGGGCGAACAGAAACTTCAGAATCGCCTCGCTCTCGGTTTTCGACAGCTCATTGATCTTCGACGTGAAGCCTTCATTGACGAACAACGAACGCCGCCCGCTGACCGGATGCGTACGGATCACCGGGTGCGACAGCGGTGGATTCTTGCGCCGTGCCTCTTCCCACTGCGCCAACGCTTCAGGCGTATTGCCATAGCGCTCCAGTGGAAACGAGCGAGTGAAATCGTGGGTCGCGGTCAGCCCTTCGAGCAAGGCTTTCATTGACGCCGACAGCGCTTCGTACGCAGCAATCCCGCTGGCCCACAGCGTGTCGCCACCGAACTCCGGCAGCAACTTGGCGCTGAGCACCGCGCCCATCGCCGGCGTCGGCAGGAAGGTCACGTCGGTGTGCCAGATCGCGTTGTCACGCACGTCGGTGACGGCGGTGTCGAGGATCAACACTTCCGGTTGTTCCGGCACGTTCGGGTAGATCGGGTGAATGTGCAGATCACCGAAGTACGCGGCGAAACGCGCTTGTTGTGGCGGTTCGATTGGCTGGTTGCGGAAGAACAACACTTGATATTTGAGCAGCGCCTGTTCAATGGCGTCGCGGTGTTCCAGGCTCAGCGGCTGGCTGATGTCGACGCCGCTGATCTGTGCGCCGAGGGCCGAGCTTAACGGGGTAATGTTGAGGCTGCTCATGGTCTTTCTCTTCGAATTCGGGGTGTCATGCTTTTGTGGGAGCGAGCCTGCTCGCGAATGCGGAGTGTCAGGCTAAAGTGCAGTGACTGACCCGACGCTTTCGCGAGCAGGCTCGCTCCCACAAGGGAAGTTTCACAAGGCGATTTAGTGGGCCTGGCCGTGCCACGGCACCAGTTTGCGCTGCAGGGCGCGCAGGCCCATTTCCATGGCGAAGGCGATCAGGGCGATAACCAGAATCCCCAGCACCACCACATCGGTGACCAGGAATTGTGCGGCCGACTGCACCATGAAGCCCAAGCCACTGGTGGCAGCGATCAGTTCGGCGGCGACCAGCGTCGACCAGCCAACCCCCAGACCAATGCGCACACCAGTGAGAATGTCCGGCAGAGCGCTCGGCAAAATCACATGACGAATCAGTTGCACTCGAGTCGCGCCCAACGACTGCGCCGCGCGCAATTTCGCTGGATCAACTGTACGAACACCAGTAGCGGTAGCAATCGCAATCGGCGCAAAAATCGCCAGATAAATCAGCAGCACTTTCGACAACTCACCGATGCCGCACCAGATCACGATCAGCGGCAGATAAGCCAGCGGTGGAATCGGGCGGTAGAACTCGATCAGCGGATCGAGCACGCCACGGGCAATGCGGTTGGCGCCGATAGCGATGCCCACCGGCACAGCGGTCAGAATCGCAAAAACGAGGCCCAGACCGATGCGGCTCAGGCTCGCGCCCAAGTGCTGCCACAACGTCGAATCCATGTAGCCCGTGGTCGCCAGCAACCAGCCCTTTTGCAGCACGGCGGACGGTGGCGGCAGGAACAGCGGTTCGATCAAACCGGTGGCGGTGACCGCCCACCAGATGGCCAACAAAGCGAACAGCGTCACCAAGCTGATCCAGCGTGTGCTAAGGCTGCGGCGTACTGGAATCGCCACCGGTGCGCTGGCGGGTTTTACCGCAGCCGAGGAAACGTCGTAACTGCTCATGCGCGCTCCTGCCGTTGCCCGGCACTGCGTTGCGAGAACACTTTGCTCAGTACGTGTTCGCGGGTTTCGATAAAACGCGGATCGGATTTGATCGCGCGGGCGGACTCGCCAGCGGCGTAACGCTGACCGAAATCCAGATGCAGGCGCTCAACGATCTGCCCCGGATTCGGCGCGAGCAGAATCAGGTCAGTGGCGAGGAACACCGCTTCTTCAATGTCATGGGTAATCAGGAAAACCGGCTTGGCCGTGCGCTGCCAGACTTGCAGCAACAGCTCTTGCATCTGCTCGCGGGTGAATGCGTCGAGGGCGCCGAAGGGTTCGTCCATCAGCAATACGCGCGGGTCAGCGGCGAGGGCGCGGGCGAGGCCGACGCGCTGTTTCTGACCACCGGACAGTTGCCAGATACGGCGGTTTTCGAAACCGCAAAGATCAACCAGCGCGAGCATTTCACGGGCGATCTTTTCGCGCTTGTCCCTGGCGACACCGGCCAGTTCCAGACCGAATGCGACGTTGGCCAACACATCCTGCCAGGGCAACAATGCGTCGTCCTGGAACACCACGCCACGTTCGGCGCTCGGGCCTTTGACCGGCACGCCGTCGAGGGTGATGCGCCCGGCGCTCGGTTCGACGAAACCGGCAATCAGGTTCAACAGCGAAGTCTTGCCACTGCCGGACGGGCCGAGGGCGACCAGCAATTGCTGAGGCCCCAGGGTCAGAGAAATATCCGCCAGCACCGGCTCGGGGCTGCCCGGGTACTGTGCGCTGATGCGCTCCAGCTGTAGCAAGGCCATCGCAGTTAACTCCGATCAGTTGGTGATGTATTTGGCGCTGACGTACGGCGCGTAGTCCGGCAGAACGGCTTCGACCTTGCCTTGCTCCTTGAGGAACGCGGCGGTGTCGGTGATGGCTTTGGTGGTCGGCGCGCCGAGGCTGACGACCTGATCAGCCGCCAGCGGGTAGACGTTGCCCTGCAGCAGCAATGGGATGTCGCTGGCCTTGGCACCGGAGAGTTTCACCAGTTTGTCGACGTTGGATTGATCGGCGAGCCAGGCTTTCGGGTCTTTGCGGTAATCGGCGTAAGCGTCGAGGGTGACCTTGGCGAATGCAGTGACGATTTCCGGGTGCTTCTCGGCGAAGTCTTTACGCACGATCCACGCATCGAAGGTCGGTGCACCGAACTTGGCCAGTTCGCCGGAGGTGATCAGCACTTTGCCGTTTTCCTTGGCCACGCCCAGCGCTGGATCCCACACGTAAGTGGCGTCGATGTCACCGCGTTTCCATGCGGCAATGATCGCTGGTGGGGCGAGGTTGAGCACGGTGACTTTCGAAGGGTCGATGTTCCAGTGCTTCAGTGCAGCGAGCAGGCTGTAGTGACCGGTCGATACGAACGGCACGGCGATTTTCTTGCCGATCAGATCTTGCGGAGTCTTGATGCCGGAACCGTCGCGGGCGACGAGGGCTTCGGCGGCGCCGATCTGAGTGGCGATGAGGAACGTTTCGACCGGGACTTTGCGGGTGATCGCGGCCGTCAGCGGGCTCGAACCGAGGTAGCCGATCTGCACGTCGCCGGAGGCGATGGCAGCGATGATGTCGGCGCCGTTGTCGAACTTGCGCCAGGCGATATCGGCTTTGGTGGCTTTTTCGTAAGCGCCGTCAGCCTGGGCGACTTTCGCCGGGTCAACGGTGGTTTGGTAGGCGACGGTGAGGTCGGCGGCCTGAGCCAGAAAACTTGCGGCAGCCAAGGAGGCTACGGCGAGCAGGCGAAGCGGGACATTCAGTTTCATTGAAGAGCTCCATATCAGGCGACCGAGCGTCGGTGTGAAAGGAGACTAAATGATCTAAGAATCGGTAAATAAATAACTTTTTCGAATGAGCTTATGAGCGGAAAAATCTAAGAGCGGGGGAGTTTGTGGGCGTTTCGGATTTATTCGTTCGACGTTAGATCTTTGCCCCCTCACCCCAGCCCTCTCCCCCAAGGGGGCGAGGGGGAAAGGGAGCCGATCTCTGTGCTTTTCAAGGCCTGAGTTCGGCTCGGTATTTCACGTCGGCGTAACTTTCATGAGCACCTAAATCAGTCCCCTCTCCCTCCGGGAGAGGGCTAGGGTGAGGGGCTCTTCAGTTGCTGATCGCAAGAATACTCGCCTGATACGACCCGACAAACACATCGAAATCCCCAACCTCGTTCTGCTCCAGCTCAGCTTGCGCGGCCAGAGAAGTACGTGCCAACTCCTCAAACTTCGCCTGTTCATCCGCCGCCAAAGGCTCGCTGCGGAAAAACTCGGCATGCGCCTGGCTCTGACGCAGGGAGAACTGCGCAAAGCTTTCCTTGTGCTCAGCCATCGCCGCCAGGACCTGCGCAGAAGGCGTCAGAGACGGATCGCTGACCTTGGCCAGTTGCGCATCCAGCGCCTTGCTGTGCGCATCGCCGCCATGGCTCTGATCCAGCAACGCCGCCAGTGGAGCGATCTGCTCCAGCAGTTCGGCCGCCCAGGTCTTCATCTCCACCGACTCACCGTCACGCTGCAATTGCAGGCCCGGACGACGGCCTTCCTTGACCACGCTGAGGAAGTTCGATGTGGCGTTGCCGCACGAGGTGTTGGTCAGCAACGGGCTGTCGTTCAACGCGCAATACAGCAGGAAGGCGTCGAGGAAGCGCGACTCGGTCAGGTCGATGCCCATCGGCAGGAACGGGTTGATGTCCAGGCAACGCACTTCAACGTACTGAATGCCACGCGCCACCAGCGCCTGAATCGGCCGTTCGCCGGTATAGGTCACGCGTTTCGGGCGGATGTTGGAGTAGTACTCGTTTTCGATCTGCAGGATGTTGGTGTTGAGCTGCACCCACTCGCCATCCTTGTGCGTGCCGACTTCAACGTACGGCGCGTACGGCGTGGCCACGGCTTTGCGCAGGCTGTCGGTGTAGCTCGCCAGATCGTTGTAGCACGGCGTCAGACCGGCCTGAGCGTTGCTCTGGTAACCGAGGTCGCTCATGCGCAGGCTGGTGGCGTACGGCAGATACAGGGTGTCCGGATCGAGCTGTTCCAGCTGATGCGAACGACCACGCAGGAAACCGGCGTCCAGCGCAGGCGATGCCCCAAACAGGTACATCAGCAGCCAGCTGTAACGACGGAAATTACGGATCAGCGCGATGTAGGAAAACGACTGAAAGTCGCGATCAGTGCCAACAAAGCCTTCGGTCTCGCGCAGCAGCGGCCAGAGCTTTTCCGGCAGGGAGAAGTTGTAGTGAATCCCGGCGATGCACTGCATGGTCTTGCCGTAACGCAGGGCCAGGCCTTTGCGGTAGACGTACTTGAGCTGACCGATGTTGGAGGTGCCGTAATAGGCGATCGGGATGTCTTCCTCGGCCGGCAACGGGCACGGCATCGATGGACTCCACAGGTACTCGTTGCCGAGCTTGCTGTAGGCAAAGCGGTGAATCTTGTCCAGGCTCGCCAGCGTGTCGGCCGGGTCGGGCAGGGCGGGCGTGATGAATTCCAGCAGCGACTCGGAATAGTCGGTGGTGATCTGTTCGTTGGTCAGCGCGGAACCCAAGGCTTCGGGGTGCGGCGTTTGCGCCAGGCGACCTTCGCTGGTCACGCGCAGGCATTCACGTTCGATACCGTGCAGGCACTGCTCGAGCAGAGAGAGGTTAGCGCGCTCGCCGAGCAGAGCCAGGCGGCGGTTGAGAAGTTCGCTCAATTTGGATTCCTTCACGCGTCAGTCGCCCCAATATGGGGGTGGGCAGGACGGTCTACAAGGGTGAAGTTGAAACTGGCGTTTTCGCCTGGTTTTGTAGCGGCAGGCCATTTGCCGGTCAGTCAGGAACTGCACAATCCCTGTGGGAGCGAGCCTGCTCGCGAAGGTGGTGTGTCAGCCAACATCTGCATTGCTGATACACCACCTTCGCGAGCAGGCTCGCTCCCACAGGATTCGTTGCGCCGAAATTAACTCAAATTGATGGCGTCTAGCTACAGGACAGCGAACGTGCCTTGTGCTTTTGCGACCAGTTTGTCGCCCTGCATCACGTCGGCTTCGACCACCAGCGTGCGCCGGCCCGGGTGGATAACCCGCGCCGTGCACATCACCTCGCCATCGGAAACGGCGCGGATATAGTTGATCTTGCACTCGATGGTCGCGCTCTGCTGATCGAAGCCGTGGGTGCTGGAACAGGCCAGCCCCATGGCGATGTCGACCAGACTGAACAGCGCGCCACCGTGCAATTTGCCGCCGCGATTGCGCAGTTCCGGTTCCAGCACCAGGGCGACTTGCGCCACCCCGGTTTCCAGGCTGTGCAGGCGGCAGCCCAACAGCTTGAAAAACGCGCTCTCGACGAGCCCGGCTGGAATTTCCATCAGCGTTTCTTCAATTGCTTGGCGTTGGCGAACAGCGAAGCCATCGCGTTGTTCGCCGGCGCGGCGGTCGCGGTTTCCTTGCGCGGCGCGTTGTTCGAAGGCTGGCGCTGCGCCGAGCCCGGACGCGAGCCACGGGCACCGTCGATCTTCTCGCCCGGGGTGTCACCCATACGCATCGACAGGCCGACGCGTTTGCGCGGGATGTCGACTTCCATGACCTTCACTTTCACCACGTCGCCGGCCTTCACCGCTTCGCGCGGATCCTTGATGAACTTCTCCGACAGCGCCGAGATGTGCACCAGACCGTCCTGATGCACGCCGATATCGACGAATGCGCCGAACGCGGTCACGTTGGTCACCACGCCTTCAAGGATCATCCCCAGTTGCAGGTCTTTCAGATCTTCGACGCCTTCCTGGAACTCGGCGGTCTTGAACTCAGGGCGCGGGTCGCGGCCCGGTTTTTCCAGTTCCTGGATGATGTCGGTCACGGTCGGCAGGCCGAAGGTTTCGTCGGTGAATTTCTTCGGATCCAGACGCTTGAGGAAACTGGCGTCGCCGATCAGCGAACGGATATCACGGTCGGTTTCAGCGGCAATGCGCTGCACCAGCGGATAGGCTTCCGGGTGAACAGCCGAGGAATCCAGCGGGTTGTCGCCGTTCATCACGCGCAAGAAACCGGCGGCCTGTTCGAAGGTTTTTTCGCCCAGACGTGCGACTTTCTTCAGCGCTGCACGGGTTTTGAACGCGCCGTGCTCGTCGCGGTGCGCGACGATGTTTTGCGCGAGCGTTGCGTTGAGGCCGGAGATCCGCGCCAGCAGCGCCACCGAAGCGGTGTTCACGTCAACGCCGACGGCGTTCACGCAGTCCTCGACCACAGCGTCCAGACCACGCGCCAGTTTCAGCTGCGAGACGTCGTGCTGGTACTGGCCGACACCGATGGATTTCGGATCGATTTTCACCAACTCGGCCAGCGGATCCTGCAGACGACGGGCGATGGACACCGCGCCACGGATCGACACGTCGAGATCCGGGAATTCCTTGGCCGCCAGTTCCGATGCCGAGTACACCGATGCACCGGCCTCGGAAACCATGACCTTGGTCATTTTCATCGCTGGATATTTTTTGATCAGTTCGATCGCCAGTTTGTCGGTTTCGCGGCTGGCGGTGCCGTTGCCTATGGCGATCAGGTCAACCGAGTGCTTGGCGCACAGGGCGGCCAGAATGGCGATGGTCTGATCCCACTTGTTGTGTGGCACGTGCGGGTAAACCGTGGCGTGATCAAGCAGTTTGCCGGTCGAGTCGACCACGGCGACCTTGCAGCCGGTACGCAGGCCCGGGTCGAGGCCCAACGTTGCGCGCGGGCCTGCCGGCGCGGCCAGCAGCAAGTCGTGCAGGTTGTGCGCGAACACGTTGATCGCCTCGGTTTCGGCGCCGTCACGCAGCTCGCCGAGCAGGTCGGTTTCCAGGTGCGTGTAGAGCTTGACCTTCCACGTCCAGCGCACCACTTCGCCGAGCCATTTGTCGGCGGGGCGGTTCTGGTTCTGGATGTTGAATTGCTGACCGATCATGCCTTCGCATGGGTGCATGGTGCCCGGCAGCTCGTCGCCGACTTTCAGCGCGGAGCTGAGGATGCCTTCGTTGCGGCCACGGAAAATCGCCAGTGCGCGGTGCGACGGCATGCTTTTCAGCGGTTCGTCGTGTTCGAAGTAATCGCGGAACTTGGCGCCTTCCTCTTCCTTGCCAGCGATGACGCGGGCACTGAGGATGGCTTCCTGTTTCAGGTAATTACGCAGTTTTTCCAGCAGGCTGGCGTCTTCGGCGAAGCGCTCCATGAGGATGTACTTGGCGCCTTCCAGCGCGGCTTTCACATCGGCCACGCCTTTTTCGGCATCGACGAAGCGCGCGGCTTCGGTTTCCGGGGCCAGATTCGGGTTGTTGAACAGGCCATCCGCGAGGTCGCCGAGGCCGGCTTCCAGGGCAATCTGGCCCTTGGTGCGGCGCTTCTGCTTGTACGGCAGGTACAAGTCTTCGAGGCGGGTCTTGGTGTCGGCGAGTTTGATGTCGCGCTCGAGGGCAGGGGTGAGTTTGCCTTGCTCTTCGATGCTGGCGAGGATGCTGATGCGCCGTTCGTCGAGTTCTCGCAGGTAGCGCAGACGTTCTTCCAGATGACGCAACTGGGTGTCATCAAGGCTGCCGGTGACTTCTTTCCGGTAACGGGCGATGAAGGGAACGGTAGAGCCTTCATCGAGTAGCGCGACGGCCGCTTCGACCTGTTGTGGGCGTACACCGAGTTCCTCGGCAATGCGGCTGTTGATGCTGTCCATAAAACCACCTGACATATTGTGAAAGCAGGCTCTCAGGCGCGCAAATAAAGGCCCGGAGTCTGGTTGAGCGGCTAGAAAATTGCCGCTGCCTGGGTCAAAAGGCAGCCCATTGACCCGTGAAATCGAACAATTACTGCGCGCGACAGGAAAAAAAGCCTGCCACCTGCGGTAACGATTCAGACGTTGCCTGGCACAAAACGCCGCGCATTATAACCAGCGTTCTGTCATTCGGGGGCGTTGCAGTCTGTAGGCATAAACCCCGGTTTTCTGGCAGTGAAGGAAAAATCTGCTAACAATGCACACGGTGCGTATAACGGCAGCTACGCCATAATGCGCGCCGAGCTAAAAGGAGCATCCAATGAGCAGCACTGCACAAACTGCTGAAGGCGAAAAAATTCTCATCGTTGACGACGATCCGGGCCTTAGCAGCCTGCTGGAACGTTTTTTCGTCAGCAAGGGCTACCGCGCCCGTACCGTACCGAACACCGAACAGATGGATCGTCTGTTGTCGCGTGAAGTTTTCAATCTGGTCGTCCTCGACCTGATGCTGCCCGGCGAAGACGGTCTGACCGCTTGCCGCCGCCTGCGTGGCGCGAACAACCAGATTCCGATCATCATGCTCACCGCCAAGGGCGACGAGCTGAGCCGCATCAAGGGCCTGGAACTGGGCGCCGACGACTATCTGGCCAAGCCGTTCAACCCGGACGAGCTGATGGCCCGGGTCAAAGCCGTCCTGCGTCGTCAGGCTGCACCTGTACCAGGCGCACCGGGCAGCGAAGACGAAAACGTCACCTTTGGTGATTACGTGTTGTCGCTGGCGACCCGCGAACTGAAACGCGGCGACGAAGTGCACATGCTCACCACCGGTGAGTTTGCGGTACTCAAGGCCCTGGTGATGAACGCGCGTCAGCCGCTGACCCGCGACAAACTGATGAACCTTGCCCGTGGCCGCGAGTGGGATGCCCTCGAGCGTTCCATCGACGTGCAGATTTCCCGTCTGCGCCGCATGATCGAGCCGGATCCATCGAAGCCGCGCTACATCCAGACCGTCTGGGGCGTGGGCTATGTGTTTGTACCCGATGGTGCCGCCACCAAGTGATCGGTGATTTGTAGGAGCGGGTCTGCAGGTTTGGTCGAACGGCCAGCCCGCAGACTCGCAATCCGCAATATGCGAGCATTGCTCGCTCCTGCAAGTGTGTAGCGGTTATAGATGAAAACCCCCGTCTGGTTCCCCCAAAGCTTTTTCTCCCGCACCCTCTGGCTGGTGCTTATCGTCGTGCTGTTTTCCAAGGCACTGACCCTGGTTTATCTGTTGATGAACGAGGATGTGCTGGTCGATCGTCAGTACAGCCACGGCGTCGCCCTGACGCTGCGTGCCTATTGGGCCGCCGATGAAGAAAACCGCGCGAAGATTGCTGATGCCGCGACCCTGATCCGGGTGGTCGGCGCCGGTGTGCCGGAAGGCGAGCAGCACTGGCCGTACAGCGAAATCTACCAGCGGCAGATGCAGGCGGAGCTGGGCGCTGACACCGAAGTGCGTTTGCGCATGCACTCGCCGCCGGCGTTGTGGGTGCGTGCGCCGAGCCTCGGTGATGGCTGGCTGAAGGTGCCGCTGTACCCGCATCCGTTGCGCGGTCAGAAAATCTGGAACGTGCTCGGCTGGTTCCTTGCGATTGGCTTGTTGTCGACGGCGTCGGCGTGGATTTTCGTCAGTCAGCTCAATCAACCCTTGAAGCGTCTGGTGTATGCCGCCCGGCAACTGGGTCAGGGCCGCAGCGTGCGGCTGCCGATCAGCGACACACCGAGCGAAATGACCGAGGTGTATCGCGCTTTCAATCAGATGGCCGAAGACGTCGAGCAGGCCGGCCGCGAGCGCGAGTTGATGCTGGCCGGCGTGTCCCACGACCTGCGCACACCGTTGACGCGGCTGCGGCTGTCGCTGGAATTGATGGGCGATCGCAACGACCTGACTGACGACATGGTCCGCGACATCGAAGACATGGACGCGATTCTCGACCAGTTCCTCGCGTTCATCCGCGACGGTCGTGACGAGTCGGTGGAAGAAGTGGATCTGACTGATTTGGTGCGCGAGGTCGCGGCGCCATACAACCAGAATGAAGAGAAGGTGCGTTTGCGTCTTGAGCCGATTCAGCCGTTTCCGCTGCGGCGGGTATCGATGAAGCGCTTGCTGAACAACCTGATCGGCAACGCCTTGAACCATGCCGGCGGTCACGTTGAAGTCGCAGCTTATGTGTCGGGTGACGTCAGTGCGCCGTATGTGGTGCTAAGCGTGATGGACCGAGGGGCGGGGATCGATCCTTCGGAGCTGGAGGCGATCTTCAATCCGTTTACCCGTGGCGATCGTGCCCGGGGCGGGAAGGGTACTGGCTTGGGTTTGGCGATCGTGAAGCGGATTGCTTCGATGCATGGCGGCAATGTTGAATTGCGCAATCGGTCCGGTGGAGGACTGGAGGCGCGGGTGAGGTTGCCGTTGGGATTGATGTTGCCGCGAGACGCGGTGTAATCCCCAGCAACCCCTCACCCCAACCCTCTCCCAGAGGAAGAGGGAGCTGACCGAGGTGTCTGGGGTCATACGTCGACCTGAAAGACTGGGGCGATTGTGGATTCGGCACAGCAGGATCAGGTCGGCGTATCTCTTCTGCATCCCCCAATCAGTCCCCTCTCCCTATGGGAGAGGGTTAGGGTGAGGGGCTTTTGCTCTTGGCTCTAGCCCTTGCCTTTGGTCCGGGTCATATTCGGCCCGCCATTCTTCTCAAGATGCTCAATGATGATCCCCGCCACATTCTTCCCCGTGGTGGTCTCGATCCCTTCCAGCCCTGGTGACGAGTTCACTTCCATCACCAACGGCCCATGATTGGAGCGCAAAATATCCACACCTGCCACCGCCAGGCCCATGACCTTGGCCGCGCGCAACGCCGTCATGCGTTCCTCCGGGGTGATCTTGATCAGGCTGGCGCTGCCGCCGCGATGCAGGTTGGAGCGGAACTCACCCGGTTTGGCCTGACGCTTCATTGCCGCGATGACTTTGTCACCGACCACGAAACAACGAATATCCGCGCCGCCCGCTTCCTTGATGTATTCCTGAACCATGATGTTCTGCTTCAGACCCATGAACGCCTCGATCACCGACTCTGCCGCCGTGGCGGTTTCGCACAACACCACACCGATGCCTTGGGTGCCTTCCAGCACTTTGATCACCAGCGGCGCGCCGTTGACCATGTCGATCAGGTCAGGAATGTCATCCGGTGAGTGAGCGAACCCGGTCACCGGCAAACCGATGCCACGACGCGACAGCAATTGCAGCGAACGCAACTTGTCCCGCGAACGGGCGATGGCCACCGACTCGTTGAGCGGGAACACCCCCATCATTTCGAACTGGCGCAACACCGCGCAACCATAAAACGTCACCGACGCGCCGATACGCGGAATCACTGCATCGAAGCCTTCCAGCGGTTTGCCGCGATAGTGGATCTGCGGCTTGTGACTGGCGATGTTCATGTAGGCGCGCAAGGTGTCGATCACTACCATTTCATGCCCGCGCTCGGTTCCGGCTTCGACCAGACGGCGGGTGGAATACAGACGCGGATTCCGCGACAGCACAGCGATCTTCATGCAACACCTGTGGAGGAGGTAGATACCGGGAACACCGGCTTGTCTTGTACATATTTAATGCCCGGATTGACCACCAACTGGCCATCGATCAGGGCTTTGGATCCGAGCAACAGGCGATAGCGCATCGACTTGCGGCAGGCGAGGGTGAACTCGACCGGCCACACTCGATCACCCAAGGCCAGGGTGGTGCTGATCACGTAGCGCACCTGCGCATGGCCGTTGGAGCTTTTGATGGTCTTGCGCGTCACCAGTGGTGCTTCGCAGCGGCGGTGACGCAACTGCACCACCGTGCCCAGGTGCGCGGTGAAGCGCACCCACTTCTCGCCGTCGCGTTCGAACGGCTCGATGTCGGTAGCATGCAGGCTGGAGGTGCTGGCACCGGTGTCGATCTTCGCCCGCAGGCCCGCGACCCCCAAATCCGGGAGCGCCACCCACTCGCGCAGACCGACAACGGTCAAATGGTCAAATGTCTTCAATAGAAAAAACCAACGATTAACGCGTAAAGGCCTCAGGTGAAACCTGAGCCAACGCTTTGAATGCAGGTTTGGCGAACCAGTAGCCCTGCATCAGAAATATTCCACAGTCCGCCAGGAAATCCCGTTCACCGACGCTCTCAATGCCTTCGGCAATGACTGTAACGTCCAACTCCGCACAGATTGTGACAATCCCCCGGACGATCGCCTGACGAACACGGTCTTGATCGACATCGCGGATCAGCGCCATGTCGAGTTTGATCAGGTCCGGTTGGAAATCAGCCAGCAGATTGAGCCCCGAATAACCGGCACCGAAATCATCGATGGCGGTCTTGAAGCCGAATTCGCGGTATTCACGCAGAATATTGGTCAAATGGCGATAGTTATCTACGTGCTCGCTTTCCAGGGTTTCGAAAATCAGCCGGTCGATAGGAAAACGGTGTTTTTTTGCTGCCTCGAGCGTACTGCGAATGCACAGCTCTGGACGATAGACCGCGTTGGGCATGAAGTTGATCGACAAGTGTGTCTGCATATTTAGATTGGCCGCGCCTTCGATGGCGCGGGTCCGGCAGAGCTGGTCGAAACGGTAGCGGTTGTCTTCTGTAACCTGATCCAACACCGTGAAGGCTCCTTCACCGGCCACACCTCGAACCAGCGCTTCGTGGGCAAAAACCGACTGGTCGCGCAGATCGACGATGGGTTGGTAGGCGAAAGAAAAGTCGAAGCCCAGCGGCTCGCTTTGCTGGCAGCCCTGGCAACCGGCCTTGGGCGAGATTAATGAAGACGGAAATTTAGTCACTCGATCACTCCATGCCGATGCACCGGCCAAGATCACAGTCTATCTGGAGGGCCGAGTTCTTGCGCCCGACAGAAACGGTAGTACAGTTCCGACTACTGGCTGAACGAGGAATTCAAATGGCACAAAAAAGCGAAGAGGACGACAAGGTCCGTCTCGACAAGTGGCTGTGGGCCGCGCGTTTTTACAAAACCCGGGCGCTGGCCAAAGCCGCCATTGAAAGTGGCAAGGTGCATTGTCGCGGCGAACGCTGCAAGCCTGGCAAAGAGCCACGGATTGGCGATGAGTTCGAGATTCGTACCGGGTTTGAAGTGCGCACGGTGAAGGTCGAGGCGTTGTCGATTGTGCGGCGCGGCGCACCGGAGGCGCAGACGTTGTACGCGGAGACCGAGGCGAGTATTGCCAAACGTGAAGCGGCTGCGGCAATGCGCAAGGCGGGCGCGCTGGGCGTTACCACGGATGGCAAACCGAGCAAAAAACAGCGGCGGGATTTGTTCAAGTTTCGAGGCGGCAGTAACGACGAATAATCGCGTTGTTGGTGCTGACCTCTTCGCGAGCAAGCTCGCTCCCACAGGAGATTGCATTCCAATGTGGGAGCGAGCCTGCTCGCGAATCGAGGGCACAGCCCTCGCCGAAGACAGCTCGGTATCAGGCGCTACGCACCACACTCATCCGCGCAACCAGCGGCAGCTTGCCTAGCAACGCAAAAATTGGCGCCGTCACCTTCAGCCAGAAGTTCGAGGCGTGATACGCAAACGGCGTGTAGTAACCCCAGCCCAATGCCCACACCGCCAGCAACACACCGCCGATGTAATCGTCCTGACCCCAATGCGCACCGGCCACCAGGCGCGGCAGCATGAACAGCAGCGCCAGGCCCCAGATCGTCACAAACTGGCCGACCGTGCGGCTGAACACCCCCATGAACAGCGCCCAGATCAGCAACACCGAAGCGTGGTCACCCGGGAAACTCTGGCCCGAGCGATCCTTCAGCTCCCAGGTTTTCTCCAGGTGCGGGAAGTAATCGCTGATATGCACCGCACCTTCCAGCACCATCGACGGGCTACTGTGTTGCCAGTCCATATGGTCGGCGAACTTGGAAAACAGCGCGCGGATCACCACCATCAACAGCAGGATCGAGAAAAAACCGAAAAACGCGCGACGCACGTCAATGGCCTTGAACACCCAGTCGCCCTTGATCAGCAGCGTCAACAGAATCAGGCCGACGACGATGTCGAACGGACGCAGACTTGCAATTGCCCAGATGTGGAGCCATATCGGGTTGCTGGCCAGCGGTGCATTGAGCGAGCGGAACAGCCACTCGTCGAAAATCACACACAGCGTGTTGCCCGTAGGCCATAACCAGAAAGCCAGTAGCGCCAACGGCACTACGTTGCACAGAACCAGCCGGCCGAGGTTCCACCTAGATTGGAACAAACCCGGATTGTTCATAAAATGCCTCCCATGGCAGAGCAGTCGGCACCAAAAAGAGTGCCAAGAAGCGCAAATTTTCACGTCTTGTAACCATTTTGTCACCACATTCAGATACCCAAAATTATGACCGACCTAGCGGATACCGATTTCACCCAACGTTTCATCTTCGATGACAGCGATACACGCGGCGAACTGGTTGCGCTTGAGCGCAGCTACGCCGAAGTCCTTGCCAAGCACCCGTACCCGGAGCCGGTCGCGCAACTGCTCGGCGAATTGATGGCGGCAGCCTCGTTGCTGGTGGGCACCCTGAAGTTCGATGGTTTGCTGATTCTGCAGGCACGTTCCGAAGGGCCGATCCCGCTGCTGATGATCGAATGCTCCAGCGAGCGCGAGATCCGTGGCTTGGCGCGTTACAACGCCGAGCAGATCGCACCTGACGCAACCCTTGCCGACCTGATGCCGGGCGGCGACCTGACTCTGACCGTCGACCCAACTGTCGGCCAGCGCTACCAGGGCATCGTCGATCTCGACGGCGAAACCCTGTCGGAATGCTTCACCAACTATTTCGTCATGTCGCAACAGGTAGGCACGCGTTTCAAATTGTTCGCCGACGGCCGTCGCGCCCGTGGAATGCTCTTGCAGCAACTACCGGCCGACCGTCTGAAAGACGAAGAAGAGCGCGCTGACAGCTGGCAGCACATCACTGCGCTGGCCAGCACCCTGACCGCCGATGAACTGTTGAGCCTGGACAACGAAACCGTGCTGCACCGCCTCTACCATGAAGAGCAGGTGCGCCTGTTCGATGTGCAGAACCTGCGTTTCCGTTGCACTTGCTCACGCGAGCGTTCGGGCAACGCGCTGGTCAGTCTGGGTCTGGAGGATGCGCAGGCACTGGTGGCCGAACAAGGTGGCAAAGTCGAGATCGATTGCCAGTTCTGCAACGAGCGTTATGAGTTCGACGCCGCCGATATTGCTCAATTGTTCGCTGGCGCAGGCGTCGACACGCCGTCAGATACCCGGCACTAAAACGGTTCAGCGCAGGTAAATTCACTGCGTAACGACGGAATTTCGCCGTTACGACGGGAGGACCCTACTCTTTTTGGGCTTTTCTGGCATAATCCGGCCCACTTTTTTCGCGGTAGTAGTGCACGACTTTCTACTACAAAACGTTTGGAGCACACTCGGCCACTGGCCGACGGGGAACCTCATGACGCAAGCCAATAACGCCGTGTACACCGATCTGAGTGTTGATGATCTGGTAAAAGAAGCCCTGAACCGCGGTGAGGGCGAGCTTGCCGATACCGGCGCTCTGGTTGTTCGCACTGGTCACCGCACCGGTCGTTCGCCTGTTGACCGTTTCATCGTTGAAGAGCCTTCCACCCAGGCCGCTATTGCCTGGGGCCCGATCAACCGCAAGTTCCCGGCCGACAAGTTCGATGCGCTGTGGGCTCGCGTAGAAGCATTCAACAACGCGCAAGAGCACTTTGTGTCCCACGTGCATGTAGGCGCGGCGGAAGATCACTACCTGGCCGTGAAAATGACCACCCAGACTGCCTGGCAGAACCTGTTCGGTCGTTGCCTGTTCATCAACCCGGCCCAGTACAACCCGGCCGGTCGTGAAGAATGGCAAGTGCTCAACGTCGCCAACTTCGAGTGCGTGCCTGAGCGTGACGGCACCAACTCCGACGGTTGCGTGATCCTTAACTTCGCACAGAAAAAAGTGCTGATCGCTGGCATGCGTTACGCCGGTGAGATGAAGAAAGCCATGTTCTCCGTGCAGAACTTCCTGCTGCCGGCCGCTGACGTGCTGCCAATGCACTGCGCTGCCAACATCGGCGAAGAAGGCGACGTGACCCTGTTCTTCGGTCTGTCGGGCACCGGTAAAACCACTCTGTCGGCCGACGAAAGCCGTTACCTGATCGGTGACGACGAACACGGCTGGGGCGAAGGCGTGGTGTTCAACATCGAAGGCGGTTGCTATGCCAAGTGCATCGACCTCTCCGAGAAGAACGAGCCGGTTATCTGGAAAGCCATCAAGCACGGCGCCGTGCTGGAAAACGTCGTCATCGACGACGCCAAGCACGCCGACTACGCCGATGTCAGCCTGACCCAGAACAGCCGCGCCGCGTACCCGCTGGAGCACGTTGCCAAGCGTTCCGAGCACAACCTCGGTGGCGAGCCAAACGCGGTGATCTTCCTGACCTGCGACCTGACCGGCGTACTGCCGCCAGTGTCGATCCTCAACGAAGAACAAGCGGCCTACCACTTCCTGTCCGGCTACACCGCTTTGGTGGGCTCGACTGAAATGGGTTCCGGCAGCGGCATCAAGTCGACCTTCTCCACCTGCTTCGGCGCACCGTTCTTCCCGCGCCCGGCTGGCGAATACGCCGAGCTGCTGATCAAGCGCATCCGCGGCTTCGGCTCCAAGGTCTACCTGGTCAACACCGGTTGGACCGGCGGCGGCTACGGCGTCGGCAAACGCTTCAACATCCCGACCACCCGCGCGGTGATCGCAGCGATCCAGAGCGGCGCGCTGATCGGTGCAGCCACCGAACACCTCGACACCATCAACCTCGACGTGCCACTGGCCGTACCGGGCGTTGAAACCAACCTGCTCAACCCGCGCAACACTTGGGCTGACAAGGCTGCGTACGACGAGGCTGCGAAAGCACTGGCCGGTCTGTTCATCGAGAACTTCAAGAAGTTCGAAGTGAGCGACGCGATCAAGGCTGCAGGGCCGAAGTTGTAAGACTTGGTTTGTAGTGAATGAAAAAGCCGCCCTTTAGGGGCGGCTTTTTTGTGGGCGTTTTTCTTGCTATGTGCCCTGCGAGGGCTTTCGCGTCAGCAATTCAGACAGCGAGTGAGTATTCATTGGGAAGTTCTTGAGTTTGTCTTCACTCACATATGCGGCTTCGATAACGCTCGTGTGTGAAGTCGGTAGTTTTCTTTGTTTTGGAATATCGAGACTCGGTTCACTCGCTGATTTTTTGCCGAGTGAAGTCTTAGAGGAAAGAAGCCTGGAGTCCTGCAGTCGGTAACCGAGTTCATCCGTGGAACCCAGAAGATTCAGATCTTGCTCGAGACCTAGTACGTGCATCACTGACAAGTACGCTCCCATTGTGACGCCTGCACTACCTGCTTCCAGTGAGCGTAATGTCATGACTGACATTCCAGCCCTTTCAGCGACTAGTTTTGCAGTGAGTCTGCGCCTAAGACGGGCCAGTTTCAGGCGCTCACCAAGATCGTTCAAGAGTCGTGCAACCTTCGGAAGTAGCGGCGAGGTTCTCCTGGCCATAAAGCTAAAATTCCTTCGCTTTTGGGGTGATAACAACGGAATAATTACAGTTGACCGGGGGGCAAGGAGCTACGTTTACCCTTGGGTCATTCAACCTTCTGAGCGCCCCATCACTCAACTGTCTGACGTGATCACGGCCATTGTTGCCTGGCATGCATCACTCTCAATACTTCCACACATTCGTCTTTGATCGTGTAAACGATGACGTAACTGGGGGTTGCGACGATTTCCCGTGTTCCTTCAACTCTGCCCTTTTTGTACAGCGTTGGACGCTGTCGGGCGAGCTCCCCTTTTGATTCAAATACCTCATCGAGGTCAGCCGCTGCTTCAGGGTTGTCCTGACTAATACGATCCATAATCCGCTCCCGGTCTATATGCGTCTCCGGACGCCAAATCAACTTCATTAGCGCACTCGTTTACGCAGGGCATCACGCTTGGCGGCAAATATTCGGCGGGTTTCTTCATCGCTAATACTAGGTCTTGGATCGTCAATACTGATCTGAACCTGCCGTTTGAACCATTCGTCATATGCGGCTGCCTCATGCGCTTGTTTCATTGCTTCGGCGCGATCAGGACGAGCGTATGTTTTCATTTGCGATGGGTCATAGCTGGAAGCGTCAACATCGAACTGGCTGATACCCAGTCCTCTCAAATAGGTCACCAGTGTTTCAAGCCGTTTGAACAGGCGCACCTGGCCACTCCGTTGCGCTGTTAGCGTATGTTCTTCATTGCCATGCTGAATTTGAATCGTCCAGCCACCAGGCTTGGCGACGATACTTGTGCTTCTTACAGAGCCGTTTTCAATCAGGCGACTGAGAGTGCTGTGATCAATGGTTTCAGTGGTCATGGAGGCAAACTCTTGGCTGAACAGTGGCGTCCATCGTACGCAATCAATAGTAGTTTGCAAAATTCAACTCCTGGCAGTAGACACCGAGTGTCCAAAATTACGTTCGTTGGTGAGGCAGGCGATTCTTGTCGGAAACACACCTGCCTGAGATTGTTTTCAGGCTGGATCCTTCCAATTGAGCATTCGCTGCTGCGCGACTTGCAGCAGGTCACAGCCATCCTGCGTCAGCAGATAGAGGGCGTGGGTGATGTGGGGGATGTCTTCGACGTCGGCTTGTTTGAAGTTGAGGCAGTAGAGGGTGCGTAGCAGATCGGCGGAGGCGCGCAGGCGCTGGACGGCGCATTCGAGGATGTCTTGTGGATTGGCCGTTGTGTCGATGATCAGGGGCTTGGTGTCGGTGAGGTTGGATTCGAGGGCGCGGTAGCGATCGGTGGTGAATTGATTCCAAGTTGTCATTTTTTAATCCTCAATTGCTTCGAAAGAAGCCACCGCATCGTGACCAAGCGACAGGAGGCGACTGTGTTCGGGTTGGTCAACCGGTGAGGATCGCGCACATACCCGGCACACCCGAAGG